>CASDQQ010000125.1 GCA_949282945.1 uncultured Eubacteriales bacterium | reverse complement strand
CTGAACAAGTTCAAATTTAGTACCGGGCATTAATCTGTGATCAGGACAGGGAATAAAGCCTCCAAGCTCAGTAAGGCGTTTCATGCGCTCGATCTCCATATCCACCGCGGCCTTATCCTCTCTGAGAGCTATTTTATTCATGCCTCCAACTCCGAGCATTCCCTTGCCGAACTTCTTACGCGCCGGCTCAAACTGGTCGCCCCAAGTTCCCACCTCGATAGGAAACATAGTATTGACTCCATTTTCAAACCATGTGGGAAGAAGCTTCTCGACAACTCCGTCACAGTCAAGCGAAATAATATCGATACCATATTCGCGGCAAAGATCGTTACGCTTTTTATAATGTTTCGCGCACAGCTCATCAAAAAGCTCCGGATTGATCAGAGGTCCGTTCTTAAAACAAATGTCCTCCCAATAATGGGCAAAATCAAAGTGAGCACCGGTTTCCAGGACTTCCTTAGCGCACTGATACTGCATCTGCGCATAAGTATCTATAATTTCAGCAAAAAGCTCTTCATCGTCGCACATAAGATAACTCATTCCAACTACGGAAAGCATATTTCTTATGTCCCCTAAAACACTTCCCAAATGCAGACCTACCGGACAATCTCTTGTTTCATTGTTAAAATTCCTAAAAAATTCATATGGTATGCGGTCAGGAGAAAACTGCATTTTGTCACGATAAAGGCTTTCAAAAGCTTCCCTGTCTTTCAGCTGATAGTCATCCTCGGCAGGGATAGAGCTAGCTCCGTCTCTTACCCTCTCAATAAGTCCGTAACCGTTCTGCACACGTTTAAATCCGTCTGGCAAAACTTCCAGGACTTTATGCGGAAAAGAGGGATTTAAGCCAATATTACCGCTTACCATTCTTTGCCAGTTAAAATCCCAACCTATTATTTTATCGATTTCTCTGTCGGCGTCATTGCCGTCTCCGTAACCGCGGGCAAGCTCCTCAGAAATATGGCCCTGTTCTGCCCATTCCCACAACAGTTCATGCCAATACCCAAAATGCACTGCAGGAAGTCTATCTACACTCTTATAATGAAGGATATTCATTGCGCGTTCTCTATTTGTCATAGCTGATACCATCCTTTAGATAATTGATTTTAATAATTATACCACAACAAAAATTACTTTCAATACAACTTTTTATGGCAGTTATCCGTTTATCAGCTTCAAAAATATCATTTTAAAAATTTTCCGGAAGCCTATAAAGCCTCCGGAATACGTTCTAATCACAAAATCTCCGCCATATATTTAGATGTATCAAAATTTAGGAGGTTTCATACCCGTGTTTATAGTAAACGCACGCCTGGATATACAAAAATTACTAAAGAACCTTGTACTCAGTCTTGGAACAGGTATTGCAGCTTCTCTCCTTTCCCCGAATACCTTTTCCATTTACCAACAGCTTCAAAAACCATTTTTTGCTCCGCCTGGATTTCTCTTTCCCATTGTCTGGACAATATTTTACATATTTTTAGGCACGGCGGCATATCTTACTGAAGCCAAATGCTGTACCTTGTGTTACAGGAATGAATGCAGAAAAACTTTGAGCATATACTACATACATTTAATTTTTAACTTTTTGTGGTCTATTATATTTTTCACAGCCGGATCAGCGCTGTTTGCATTTCTGGATATTATAGCGATGATCATAACAGGCGTCATATTTTCTATAGGATTCGCGAAGATCAATAAAACTACGCTTATATTCACAGTTCCTTACTTATTATGGTGCCTTTTTGCCGCGCTCCTCAATATCACTATGATATAGTTTAATCATTTACGTAAAAAGCCTATGCCGTACATCATTATATCGTCAAAAATTTTGGCAACCTCTTCCACGCTGCTGCTCATGCCGTCAGCTATCCATTTTTGCAGCAGTCCTATACATCCGGAGCTTACAAATGCATAGAAAAACTCGATCTGCTTTCTTGTAGCTCCGGAGAAAAACGAGGAATAGGTTTCTATACACCTCTCTCTGCCCAAATTTATCAGGCATGAGGCAAATTCCCTGTCACCGTAAGGTCCTAAAGTTACCGTACATATATCCGCATTTTCTTTAAGGCATTGAAAAACTCCCTTCGTCACTTTCAGCGAAGTCAGTTCCTCCCCCTCCGCGTCCAATAAAGGATCAAGAGATTTTTTAAAATCACTCAGCATATCCGATTTCATTTTTTCATACAGATCTAAAATATCCGAGTAGTGCGTATAAAAAGTTCCACGGTTAATACCGGCTCTGTCACAAAGCTCCTTAACGGATATACTTTGTACAGGCTTTTGACGGAGCAAATCCGTAAAAGCCTTTCTTATAAGCATTTTTGTAACCCTTGTTCTGTGATCGTTGGTTTTCATAGCTTTTCCTTCAATTTGTAAAAATTTCATTAATAAGCGTTCTAATCATACATATATTGTCTGTTTTGTTGAAAAACTTTCTAAATCACTGAAAAATGATGATTGAATCTCAACACATATGACAGTATAATTCAATTGAGAATAAAAATCAACACATTGTCTAAAAATATGAAAGGAGTGTAGGATATATGAAAAGTATGTTTATTATAACCGGCGCAAACGGACATTTAGGAAACACGATAATCCGCAGCTTGATCGGCAAAAATCTTTGTATACGCGGTCTTATACTTCCGGGCGACCAATTTTATCCTATACCCGGAGTAGAGTATATAGAAGGAGACGTTCGAAATAAGGAAAGTTTGCGAAATTTATTTAAAGGAAGCGAAAACTATGATACCTACGTTATACACACCGCCGGGATCATAGATATTTCGGAAAAAATTTCTCCGCTGCTTTATGATGTAAATGTAAACGGAACAAAAAATATTATTTCACTGTGTCTTGAATACAATGTAAAAAGACTGGTATATGTAAGCTCCGTCCACGCCATTCCTGAAAAAGACAGCTCTTCCGTTATAGCTGAAACAGGTCGTTTTTCACCTTCTGAGGTAGTAGGCGGATATGCAAAGACCAAAGCCGAGGCAACTCAGGCCGTATTAGACGCCGCTGCCGCCGGCCTAAACGCCGTCATAGTCCACCCATCCGGAATATTGGGACCTTACGGCGGTTCTGAAAATCATTTAGTACAGCTTTTATCCGACTATATATGCGGGCGCATACCCGCCTGCGTCAGAGGAGGATATGATTTTGTGGATGTGCGCGATGTGGCAGAGGGCTGTATACTGGCTTTAAAAAAAGGAGTATGTGGAGAATGTTATATACTTTCCAACAGACATTATGAAATAAAAGATGTATTAAAAATGGTAAAATCGGTATACGGCGGACGCAGACTCCCGGTACTTCCAATGTGGCTCGCCAAAATATTCATACCGGTATTTCAGCTCCATTCAAAAATATTCAAAAAGCGGCCCTTATATACGAAATATTCTCTGTACACCCTAAAAAGCAATGACAGGTTTTCCCACGATAAAGCTACGTCCGAACTTGGTTATAAGCCCAGAGATTTACTTTGTACTATAAAAGATACCATAGATTGGATATGCGCAAATAAACGCAAACCATCTATGGCATAATACCTAACTTTTTCAATTGAACAGGAGGCGGCAATCAGCCGCCTCCTGTTTGTTTAAAAATATATTATTTTTTCTTTTTTACAGCATAAATTACTCCGCCTATTATCACTATTACAACAACCGCTGCAATTACGATTATGACCCACGTAGTGTTTTCGCTATCTGACTCACCAGGATTTTCGCCGGCGGGAGTATTAGTTTTATCTCCAACAGTCTCTGTCGGTGCGGGTTCAGTCGAGGCAGGTTTTTCCGTTTCCGGCTTTTCTGTTGCGGCAGGAGTCTCCGTCGCGGGAGCTTCGGTAGGATCGGCAGCTGCGTTAGGATCGTTCATAAAATCTATTTCAGCCAGTTTTGCCGAAATATCCTTTAAATTATCATCCTCAAAAGTATCGTCAACGTCGATCATCTGGACAAGTACATATATATCATATGTTCCGGCCTTTAAGTCTATTTTGGAGGTCATTGGGCCCGCATTATCTTCACCATAAAAATCAGTCCAGGTATCCGTAGCGACCTCATCCCATATCTGCTCATCTTTATCGTAGCTAAGTACAGCTATATTATTGTCGTTTGTCATAGCGTCCTTTATGTCTGTACCAGGCGCGGCAGCGTATATGTAATATTCGCATGATCTTACATCCGCGTGCCTTTGATCATAGTCATAAAAGAGCGCCACTACATTGGAATCCTTTTCGATTACCGCATTGCTAAAAAGAAATATGCCGCCGTTATAATTGGCTTCAGAATGATAATCCTGATCTCTCGCACCTTCGTTTACAAAAGTAACTACGGGAAATTCTTCCGCGGTAATGGTTTTTCCATTAACTTCTATATCTCTTTTTGTTCCAAAGAAATTTCTGTACGTTATCATGTCAGCTTTTGTTTCCGGGTCATATGATGCGGAAACATTAAGAGAAAAGACTGACAAAAAAACCGCCGCTGCCACAAAAACCATCAAACAAGATTTTAAAAATTTTTTCATAGAAAATACCTCCTACATACTTTTAATTATTTATATTTCAAAATTTAAACAAACATTAATAAACCCTTATATCAGAAAACTCCCTGTTTTTCTAAAGACCGTTATCCGTCGTCTCATAAACTATATTTCGTTTTTTTCAGTCTATGAATACAATCTGTACTTATTTATTATTTCTTCCGTCTGAGTTGTGCTCCACCACTTTAAAGATATAGTTGCCGGCACATCT
>CASDQQ010000124.1 GCA_949282945.1 uncultured Eubacteriales bacterium | reverse complement strand
ATTGTATAGTGACAAATTCCAAATCCACGTGTTAGAATTAAGTAAGCTGAACGATCCCTTCCCCGAGGAAGACCGGGAGCTTTACTACTGGGCAAAAATGATTGCCGCAGAAAATCTGGAGGTGATGCAGATGCAGGTACATGATAATCCCTACCGTCAGGCTGTCTTCGACGAAGCCAAGTACGCCAGTCTGAACCCCATGCAGCGCTATGTCTATCTTCGCGAATTCATGGCCGCCATGGACTACAATTCGCAGGTAACCTGGAACAGGGAGCAGGGTTTGGCGGAAGGTCTCACCAAAGGTCTTGCGGAAGGCCTCACCAAAGGCCTTGCCGAAGGCGACCTCAGGCGCCTTTTCACTCTAATCCTGAAAAAATTCCAAAAGGGCAAATCCCTTGCGGAGACTGCCGATGAGCTGGAGGACACGCAGGAGCATCTGGCTCCGCTCTTCGAAGCCGTGAAGCAGCATCCGGATTTCACACCCGAGCAGCTGGCAGACTGGTTCACAAAAGAACAGGGACAAAAGTAACTTTTTCTGCCGCTTACAAAAGATAAAGGAAATATGGTCTGCGGCAGGGCGCCGGTTAGGCGCTCTGCCTGTATAAACTTTAGGCAATCCAATACTTCTGCATTCAATAATCTTTTATCCTATGATGTTTATGTTTATACAAAAAGATGAGAGCAAAATGATACTTAATACTTCTCTTCATTTCCCACAAAACACTTTTTTTAATATTGAATTTTTATTTAACATCGTAGATATAATACACGAAACAATCATAACAACTAAACCAATAGAAAGTACACTAAGTATGCCTTGACAACTCATAAAATTCATTTTATTTTGAACATATATTGCTCCCACAATGAGCAAATGTACTACATAGATTTCAAGAGTATTATTTCCTATCCATATTAACCCTCTCCCTAAAATTCCATCCTCTTTTATGCTTATAAGACTAAAAAATGAAATACACCCCATTATGGAGCAACAGGCCCTCAACAAGATGCCATGAAGATTGTCATTAATTGTCGCAAAATTATAATGTCCAACCAAAAAAACAAAACTAATAGTTGCTAATGCTATTATACACTCTTTGATTTTGTAAGAAAGTTTGCGCTTTATTTCACTTTCATAAACACTGTATATATATCCCAAATAATAAAAAACCATATAATATAAAACATATTTCATTCCCAGGAATTCAAATCCAAATACAAAAGCTATAACTCCGTAGAAAATTAGCATCATACAATATAATCCACTAAAACACAATACCCCCATTTAAGTTTGCACGCTTGCTTTACTATAATATTTGTAAGATATTTAGAAATTATAAATGCAATACTAATCATCCATAACGTAAATAAAAACCAATATCCCAAATCCATATCCCATAATATTTGTATTGGAGTATATATATCCTTTGTTGGATATAACATCCATTTTATAAAAAATGTCCACATGAACCATGGAAGTAAATAGGAACTTGTTTTTTTACCAAAGCTTCTCTTACCGATTTTTTTGATGAATATTTATTTACGTATCCACTGATAACAAAAAATATTGGCATTTGTATAGACCAAATAACATTATAGATCATTGTCGTTTTAGCATTTACGCAAATTATATCAGACACATGAAGTAAACAAACCAATATTATTGCAATACCTCTTAATATATCTATACTATGATCTCTTTTGACATTTTTCTCAACCATATTAGCCTCCAAAATATTCTCGTATGGCATATCTCTATTTTTATACGGGTTTTAAACACTTTCAAAGAATAAAAATGCCCATAAACCGCAGAAATGCGGCTTTTTTTGTGTCAAATTTTTAAATTTATATGTTGTATGTTGTTGTATTCTATGCTATAATAGAAATTATGAAGCTGTATTACGATAAAAAATCAAAAAATCCAACTTATTTTATCCAGCAGGGATTCCGCAACGGCAAAAAGACTTCCACAAGAAATGTAGCGGTCATCGGAAAGCACTGCGACCTTCTTAAGATCACGGATGATCCTCTCGCTTACGCAAAACAGAAGGTGGCCGAATATAACGAGCAGATGAAAAACAGCAGGGTCTCCATGGAGGTGACCATTGACTTTGATGAAAAAATCAAAGCATCAGAGGACCTTGTCTCATCCAGCACCAGCCGCAACATCGGATATTTCTTTCTTCAAGCCATTTACCATGAGCTTGCCATCGGAAGCTTTTTCAAAACAGTGACTGCTGGTTCAAAAATTACTTTTGATCCCAACCTGGTTTCCCGTTTCCTTACCTGTGCCAGGATTCTTGAACCGGAATCAAAACTTGCCACCCTGCGGCATCTCAATCATTATTATGAACAGCCGGAAATCGAATACCAGCATATCCACCGCACCCTGGACATCCTGGAAGAAAATTTCGCAGAGTATCTGCGCCATCTTTTTCAGTACAGCAGCAGAATTGTACCGCGTGACACTTCCGTCTGTTTCTTTGACTGTACAAACTTTTACTGGGAAATCGAAAGCCCGGACGATGATTACGTGGATGAAGTGACCGGAGAGGTTATAAAGGGATTCCGGAAATACGGGCCTTCCAAGCAGCATCAGCCAAGCCCTCTTGTTGAAATGGGGCTCTTTATGGATTCCAACGGCATCCCCCTTTCCATGTGCCTTACTTCCGGCTCAGATAACGAACAGACCCTGGCTGTCCCCCTGGAAAAGGAACTTATTAAAATGTTCCAGGGAAAGAAATTTATTTACTGCGCAGATGCCGGACTCGGCTCCCTGGGCATCCGGCAGTTTAATTCCATGGGCGGAAGAGCTTTCATTGTTACGCAGTCGATCAAGAAGCTGTCAGGCCGGCTCCAGGAAGCCGTATTTAATGATTATGACTACCGCCTCCTCTCCTCCGGGGCCCCTGTCACAATCAACCGTTTAAAAGAGTTCGACCGCCATAAAAAAGAAAATCTGCCCCTTTACCTGGACAAAGCTTATAAAGTGATAAACGCAGACCGGCTTGCTGATCTGGGATTTTATGAAGAAAAGCTCTGCAAAAACGGAAGGAAAAGGACGGTAAAAGCCAAGGGAAAGCTGGAGCAGAAGATCATCGTCACCTTTTCACGCAAATCCTTGGAATACCAGCGTTTTATCCGGAACCGCCAGATCGAACGCGCTAAAAAGCTCTTAAAATCCCTGGATCCTGAAACCTATAAGAAAGGCCCGAATGATATCACCCGGTTGATCAAAAGAACTTCCACTTCCAAATCCGCAGAGCAAGCGGCCCCTTCGTATGAACTGGATTTGGAATTGATCCGGGAAGAAGAAAAATACGATGGTTATTATGCCATAGCAACAAACCTTGACGATGACCCGGCACTTATTCTGGAAACCGCATCGAAGAGATATCAGATCGAAGACTGTTTTCGTGTTTTAAAGACCAACTTTTCCAGCCGCCCGGTCTATCATCATTCGAAGGAGCACATCACAGCCCACTTTCAGATCTGCTACACGGCTCTGCTGATCTACCGGCTGCTGGAAAAACAGCTGGAGGAATACTGCATAGATTATGACCGAAGATGCGGAATAAACCACAAAGATCCTAAAGCACGGACACACTTCACAATTAACAACATCATTGAAACCCTGAAAAATATGAATGTAGTAAATGTGCAGGACATGTATTATATGTCAGCCTATACCGGTTCGCAGTTATGTACTGCATTAAACAGTATCTATGACCTTGGATTAGACAAAAAGTACTATCAGCCTAAAGAATTAAATAAGAAGATTAAAAAAATTTCGGGATAGGATTTCCATACAACATTTCATAACCGCACAAAAGGAGGCAAAGCCCTGTATTTTCAAGGGTTCCGCCTCCTTTACGCTTTTAAAAGTGTTTAAAACGGGATTGTATTTTACCCCCCCCTGCACTTTTTGTCAATATATGGCGTGTAATCTTAACGTTATATTTCTGCCTTATTTTTTCTATTTTCCTCCTTAAATGGTATCCTGTCCAGGACTGCCCGCCGATATCGGAAGCTCCCCTCCCCGGCCCGCCGTGCTGGAAATGCACACACTTGCAGTCATTGTAATAGTATAGCATGGGCCTTCTGTAAAAATCA
>CASDQQ010000123.1 GCA_949282945.1 uncultured Eubacteriales bacterium | reverse complement strand
TGTGGTCTTTCCCGCGTCTACGTGGGCCAATATTCCGACGATAGTTCTCTTCATAAATTTATATCCACCGTATTATTATCATTTATATCTCAATATTATCAGCCGTCAGAATCGTTGACCCTGGCGACGATATAAATTTATTTTACCATGAATCTGACTTACTCGGAAAACTTATCTTAAAATTCTTATGCCACTTTTAAAATTTTTGACTTTTATTTCATATTGACAAAAGAAAATTGTTATATTAATATAATCACATACATATAAGGTTTTATTTTTTTACATGGTTATTTATACGTATAAGTTAGTGTTTTGCCTAACCTGTGACTGTTATGAAAAATTAAAATGCAGCTTAAGTATTTTAAAGGGAGTTTAATTTTTATTTATAGCGGGGATCGGTTGAATAGAAAAGTAAAAAATTTTATTTTAAAGGCGGTAGAAAATTTATGAAAAAAAGGCGGATAGCGGCGTTTATTCTTGTGGTTTTTCTGATCATGAACAGCTTTTTTAACTGTTCATTCTTGAAAGACAGTAAAAAAATTATGGCGGAGGGAATGGATTTGGTACGTGGAAAGAGTGTAAAAGTAAGTGGATTTAACGGTGATGGAGAAAATGGTGAAAAGGCTGTTGACGGTGATGACAGTACAAAGTGGTGCGCTGTGGACGACGGCATGGTAAAGTGGTTAGTGGTAGATTTAGGTGAAAAAACCCGGTTTAATACTTATGTTGTTAAAAACGCTGAATATGGCGGAGAATTTGCGGATTATAATACCAGAGATTTTATGCTGCAGGTGAGCGACGACGGAAAAAACTGGAAAACCGCGGACTGCGTTAAAAATAATAGGTCATCCATAGTAGAAAGGAAAATTGAAGAACAAACGGCAAGATATGTAAGACTTTATATTACATGGGCAACTCAGCGGTCTGCCGCCGGCGGAGATGCGGGATATGTAAGGATATATGGCTTTGAGTTATATAATAATGGATATGAACCTTTAAAGGGATGGTCTGAAGGATATGAAGGGAAAGCTACAAGTGTAGCGGTCGTCGCTGAGGAAGATCAAGTAGAGGTAAATTCTGAAATTAAGCTTAGCGCCAGCGTTGCTCCTTCTTCGGCTGACCAAACGGTAACTTACTCTACAGAAGATACGAATATTATACAGCTAGATGAGAATACCGGTGTAGTCAGAGGCCGTTCCAAAGGTACGGCATATGTGACGGCTACGGCAAACGACGGCGGAGCGGCTGCTACTATACGCATCGATGTTACCGGAGGCGATATAGTAATTGAAGATATGGAGCAAACTCTTTGGTATATAGAAGAGTCTGGAGTTTATAAGAACGAGATCCTCATGTATTGCAGCAATGATAGTGAAGCCAGAGATTGTTGGCTTAAAGTAAGCGACGGAAACGAATATGAAATACAGAGCATAGGAACGGTTGAAAAGGGCAGGTCTACAGTATCCGCCTTTATACCTGAATGCACTGAGGAAAAGACATATACGATTTCTCTGTATGACAATGCGAAATGTACTGGTAAAGCTATAAATTCCTCACAGATTACTGTGAAACCTGTCAGAAAATGGTCTTTTTATATTGCGCAGAATATGCATATGGATATAGGCTTTACAAATCCCCAAGAATACCTTATAAATACATTTTATCCCTCGGTATATAGGCAGGCTCTTCAGGAGATAGAAAATAATAGTAATTTTAAATATCCGGCTGAACAAAGTTTTCTTTTATATGGAGCCGCACTGAAATATCCGGACGCTGGATTTTATGATCAGATAAAGAATGCTTTGGAAAACGGTAATTTATCTTATCCTATGTCGTTCGCTTCTTCTTATTTATCTGCTATGAATCAGGAAGTTCTTTCGAGAAGTATGTATACTTCCGGACGATTTTTATATGAACTTACCGGGACCAAATCTTCTCAAGTGGTGAATTGTACAGACGTACAGGGAATACCTAAAGGAGCTATCGACACTTTAGTATCGGCAGGAACAAAATATTTTGTATTTCGCCCTAATAATGATACTACCACATGGTCGTACAGCAGATACCCCAGGCTTTTTTATCTTACAGGAAACCAAAAAGAGAATAAATTGCTTACATGGTCTTCTTATCATTACGGAATAGACGAATTTGGATTCAGAAATAATACTTCATCTGTGGCGCCGAACGGCGTTGTAAGTAAGGATTTTATACAGAGTCTTACCCAGACGGCCATAGAAAACTATCAGACGGCGGAATATCCCTATGACGCGATTTTGATAGATTTTACTGAAGGCGGAGATAACGGTATGTTTAATAAAAATGTTATTTATAACATTAACGCGCTAAACGCCAGAAAATCTCAAACCGGTAAAAATTACGTATACCCTAAATTTATAAGTTCTACTGAAACGGACTTTTTCGAGTATATAACGGAAAATTTTGAAGAAGAGATTCCGGAATATTCTCAGGGGATGGAAGAATATTGGGTGCACGGCATGGGAACATTCGCTTATGAAACAGGACTTGCAAAGAAGGTAAATATAAAGCTGCCAACGGCTGAAAAATACGCGTCCCTCAGTTCATTCCTTTTTGACAGCGCATATCCTAAAGCTAAGCTTGATAACGCATGGGATATGATGAACCTCTGGTATGAGCATACTTACGGCTCTGGACCTTCGGGGTCTAAGCTTGACGATATCTGGGTATGGAAAAGAAGTACCGCATATGCGGCGGATGAATATGCTGAAAGCATATTGAAGGATTCTGTAGGAGAAATAAGTCAAAATATTAAAACAGATTCTCCCGCAGTCAGCGTATATAATTCTATGAGCAATACCAGAGATGATCTGGTGACTGTGTCGGCAGATGGACTGCCGCAATATTTTGACCTTATAGACCGGGCGACAGGGAAAAATGTCACTTATCAAAAAGAAGACGGAAATATAGTTTTTATAGCGTCTCAGGTACCTGGAAACGGATATAAAGTATTTGAGGTTAGAGAAAGAACAACGCCGCCTGTTTTTGAAGAAAGTTCTATTACCGTGGGAGATAACTATATTGAAAACAAATATTTTAAAGTTGTTTTTGATGAAACCGGATCGATTGCAAGCATCATAGATAAGGAGAATGATAAGGAATTGGTGGATACAAAAGCCGAATACGGATTTAATCAATTCATATATCTGAATACGTCAAGCAATAATTCCGGAAAAAGTACCGTGTTAGGAGAAATAGCCAAGGTTACAAAGGCAAAACTTACATCTTCTGTAGGACCTGTATTTGGAACGATGACGGCATCCGGAGCAGAAGGAGTGGAACGGGGAGCTGATAATCTGGAAAGGACTATTACGCTATATAGTGATATTGCCAGGATAGATATAGGAAATACAGTGCTGAAGAAAGAAGCCCCAACTCCCGGAGCGCTCGATGAAGAAGGTTTCTTTGTATTTCCCTTGAATATGGAAAATTTTAAGATCGTTCATGAAACGGTATCCGGAGTACTTGATTCGTCTAAAAACAGTAGTAATCCCAACAGTAAAACCAGTGAGCTTTTAACCGGTTCATGCCTGGATTTCTTTACAGTTAACAGATGGATAGATGTGGGAAATCAGAAGGATTATGGAGTGGTGCTTTGTCCTACCGACTCGTATTTTGTACAATACGGGGAGAGAACCACTTATGCCCATAATCTGCAATATAAAATTGAAGATCCATATATTTATAGTTGGGTATTCAATAATAAATGGTGGACTAATCATCAGAAAACACAACCGGGACCGGTTACTTTTAACTACTCTTTATATACACGACAGGGAGAGGATTATATTTCAGGAAAATCTGATTTGTACGGGGCCGCTACGGCAGAGCCGCTGCAGGCTGAGATCATAAAAGAAGCGCAGCCTGACGGTACCCTTGATGGAGTTTCAGATACATTTTTGGATATTTCAGAGGATAATGTAACTCTTTTGGCTATGAAACAGTCGGAAAGCAACGGCAGCGGAATGATACTGAGATTTTATGAAGGAAGAGGCATTTCTTCTGACGTATCTGTAGATCTGAGTATGTTTGATGTAGTCTCTGTAAATGAAACTAATGTAATTGAAGATAATATTCTGGATCTTGGACATAATGTTAAATTTGAAAATGGAACATTGAAATTTGAAATAAAAGGATTTGAAACCGTAACAGTCAGAGTCATATTACGGGAAGAACAGCCGGAAGAGGTAAAAGGAATCTCGGCTGTAAGTGATGAAAAGGCTACATATCTTAAGTGGGAAAAGAATGAGAATGTATCATATTATGAAATATACCGTTCTTCAGAAGAGTCCTTTACCGCGGGACCCGGTACATATTTAGACGCGGTAGAAGAATGCTGTTTTTATGATGAGCAGGTAAAACAAAGTACCGGAAATTATTATTATAAGGTCATAGCGGTCAAAAACGGAACAAAAGGACCGGAGGGAAAAGCCGTAAAAACTTTATCCGGAAATTATGCAACGTCTGTAGCGCCCACTGTTCCGACAAATTTGATCGCGGATACAACTTATACCGGAAGAGCCTCTTTACGCTGGACATATTCCACAGACGATATTGCAGTAGACAAATATATTCTGTACAGAGACGGTAAAGAGTATAAGGAAATTGACGCGGCTTTTTGCAGTACATTAGATTATATGCTTCCAGAGGATGGAATCGCTGAATATTATGTTAAAGCCGTAGATGTAAATGGAAATATTTCTGACGCAAGTAATACTCTCAAAGTTTCGGTAAATGTGGATTCAACAGAGACAATAGCAAGTAATATCGCGGCATATGCCGATATTACGGCGTCAAGCTTTTTCTATCAGGACGCGCCTGACAATAAAAGAGTGATATATCAGCCTACTAATGTAGCAGACGGGATCATTGGAGTTTTAGGCAGCGGAGAATGGTGTTCTAATTGGGAAACCACGCCATGGCTTATGATGCGTTTTGACAGATCATATGAGATATATACGCTAAACCTTTATGGGAGAGTTTCCGACTCGGATAGGATATTGAAGTTATTGATAGAGTTCAGCGACGGAAGTTCTATTACCCTGGAGGAAAAAGATTTAAATACTTCAGGCGCGTTGGTTCCGTTAAATTTTGAGAAAAAGACAGTAGAATGGATAAAATTTTCTGTTTTAGAGGGAACAGGCTGCCCGGGATTTTCTGAAATTGAAGTGCTTCGAAAAACCGATGAGGAAAATGAAGCTTTAAAAGATTTAGCCCTTGGAAAACCGGTAACTGCAAGCGGATATATAAATGACGATGAAAGCCCGGAAAAAGCCGTTGACGGAAATCCCAATACAAAATGGTGTGATACCGGAAACGGACTGGAAAAATGGTTGGTAGTAGATTTATTGGAAGAAACCATATTTGACCGGTATGTTTTACAAAACGCGGAATCTGGCGGAGAGTCGAAAGACTATAATACAAGAGATTTCAGAATAGAAATAAGCTCCGACGGTAAAAAATGGACTGTCGCTGATACGGTTGAGGAAAATACGGAAGGCGTGGTAGACAGAACGTTAAAAACACCTGTAGAAGCCAGATATGTAAGGCTTTATATTACCCGGCCTACTCAGAAAGCAGAGGACAGCGAAGATGCGGGATATGCCAGGATATATGGATTTGAGTTATATAATATGTCCCATGGAACATCTGATAGGCAGTCGTCACATGTCGGATATATAATAGCGGGCGTATGCGGATTTGTTATCATAGCCGCCGCTGCAGCAACATTCTTGTTTTTCAAATATAAGAAAAAAGCAATCATCAAAAAATAACGGTATATAATAAAGAAATGTTAACCCCTGCCATGATTCTCCTCTGATGGCAGGAGTTAACATTTTCTTTTATTATTTAAAGGCTATATCCTATAAAATGTCAACCATATTTATTATTAAGGTTGACCATAATGGGCTTATTATGTTAATATTACGTTCATTAGGAGGGAAGAAAGTGGGGACAAAGGAAAATTTACTGGCGCTTTTTGAAGAAAATAAAGGTGTTTATTTTTCGGGAGAGGATATTGCAAGAAAGCTTTCTGTTTCCAGAACAGCGGTATGGAAAGCCGTTAAAAGCTTACGTGGCGAGGGCTACGATATTGACGCCGTTCAAAATAAGGGATATAGCCTTTCAGTAAAAACAGATGTGCTTTCCGTACAGGGAATAAAGAAATATTTAAAACCGATTTGTTCAGGTATAGATATGACAGTACTGCAAACAGTGGATTCCACAAATGCCGCGGTCCGTGAAAAGGCGGCGGAGGGGGCTGGGGAAGGATGTACAGTAATCGCGAATAACCAGACAAATGGTAAAGGAAGGATTGGACGCAGTTTTTTTTCTCCGCCCGAAACGGGGATTTATATGAGTTTATTGCTGCGCCCGGCCCATTATTCTTCAAAGCAGGCAGTAAAGCTTACTACGATGGCAGCGGTTGCAGGATGTGAGGCCATAGAGACAGTATCCGGAGAAAAAGCGCAGATCAAATGGGTGAATGATATTTACATTGACGGAAAAAAAGTAAGCGGCATCCTCACCGAAGCTTCTTTGGGCCTGGAAAACGGCTTTTTGGATTATGCGGTTTTAGGAATCGGAATTAATGTATATCCGCCGAAGGGCGGGTTTCCCGGTGAACTGGAAAATATTGCAGGGGCGGTGTTCAGCATGCCTCATGACGATGGAAAAAACCGTCTGGCTGCAGAGTTTTTAAACAGATTTATGACGTATTACGCTAAACCGGAAAACTCTGGCTATGCAGACAAATATCGGAGCCGCAGCCTTGTGATAGGTAAAGAGGTGCAGGTTATTTTTCCCGGACATTTTCAAAAAGCGGTTGCGCTCGATATTGATGAAGCCTGCCGCCTTATCGTAAAATATGAAGACGGCAAAACAGAAAGTTTGTCTTCCGGCGAAATCAGCGTTAGACTTTCATAAAAAGGAGAATTTAATATATTGAGGAGCGAAAGAACAAAAAATATGATCTTATGCGCTTTGTTTGTGGCGTTGATTGCAGTGGGAGCGTTTATAAAAGTTCCGGTCCCGGTAGTTCCTTTTACATTGCAGTATCTGTTTACCATGCTAGCCGGACTTTTGCTTGGAGCTAAACTTGGTTTTACGACTGTTTGCGTTTATATAGTTTTAGGTCTTACAGGGCTTCCTGTGTTTGCGTCAGGCGGCGGCGTAAGCTATATATTTAATCCGAGTTTTGGCTATATTATAGGTTTTGCAATAGGAGCTTTTGTTACAGGAACCATAGCGAACCCTAATGGAAAGATTGGATATAAACGTTTACTGACGGCTAATTTTGCTGGTCTTGGAATCGTATATCTTTTCGGAATGGTCTATTACTATCTTATGAGCAACTTTTATCTTGGAACGCCTATCGGCCTTTGGCCGCTGTTTTTATATTGTTTTATACTGACCGTACCGGGAGATATCTTGCTATGTGTCGTGGGGGCCGTTTTAGGGAAGCGGCTGATCCCTTTGATAAGATCGGAAAGGAGCTAGTGTAAATATGGGATACTCAGAACTTTTGAAAAAGAGGATTTTTGAAGGTGAAAAAATTACAAAGCAGGAAGCCATTAAGCTGTATGCGCAGCCTATTGAAGAACTGTGCAGAAGTGCGGATGAAATCCGAAAGCATTTTTGTTCTAATGGATTTGACATATGTACCATTATAAACGGGAAAAGCGGAAGATGCTCTGAAAATTGCCGTTTTTGCGCGCAATCGGCCCATAATAATACGGGAGTCCCGGAATATCCACTGCTTACGGCGGAGGAAATAGTGGCGCAGGCAATGGTGAACCAAGAACAGGGTGTATTGCGTTATTCAATTGTTACCTCGGGAAAACGGCTGCAGGATACGGAGATAGATAAAATGTGCGAGGCTGTCAGAAATATCAAATTCCGGACCAGAATATCAGTGTGTATTTCTTTTGGTCTGCTTAATGAAGCTCAATACAGGAAATTAAAGGAAGCAGGAGTTACAAGAGTACATAATAATTTGGAAACTTCCAGAAGAAATTTTCCCAACATATGTACTACACATACGTATGATGACAAAATAAACGCGATCCATGCGGCCCAGGCCGCAGGTCTCTCTGTATGCAGCGGAGGGATCATGGGGCTTGGCGAAACACCGGAGGACAGGATCGATATGGCGATTACTTTACGTGAGCTTGGAATAAAAAGCGTTCCCGTAAATATGCTAAATCCTATCCCGGGAACTCCTTTAGCCCAGAATAAGAGACTTACATCAGAAGATATGCGCCGGATCGTGGCAGTATACCGATTTATTCTTCCGGACGCTTCGATACGGCTTGCGGGAGGAAGAGGGCTTTTAGAGGATAAAGGCAGAAGTTGTTTTTTGTCCGGGGCAAACGCGGCAATATCGGGAGATATGCTTACAACATCCGGAATCACCGTGAAAACAGATATGCAGTTAATAAAGGAACTTGGATACGAGGTAAGATACGGCAATGAGTAAAAATCTATTTATAACCGGAACGGGCACGGACGTAGGAAAAACTTTCATTACAGGGCTGATCTTAAAAAAATTAAAACAAAACGGAGTAAATGCTGCTTATTATAAAGCGGCTATGAGCGGAAACGAGCGAAGAGCGGACGGAAGCCTTATTCCGGGAGACGCTCTTTATGTAAAGAATATTTCCGGTATTGAACAACCTTTGGAAAAAATGTGTCCCTACATTTATGAACACGCGGTTTCACCCCATTTAGCTTCACGCATAGAAGGAAATCCGGTCAGGTTGGATCGTGTGATTAAAAATTTTCGCGAATTATGCCGAACCTATGAATATGTGACTATGGAGGGCTCCGGAGGTATACTCTGTCCTATTTGTTTTGACGAGGAGAAAATTCAACTTTCAGATATTATCAAAGCTTGTGATATATGTTGCCTGATGATTGCGGACGCCGGACTTGGAACTATCAATAGCGTCGGCCTGACAGCAGCCTATATGAAAGCGCGGCAAATTCCTCTGAAAGGAATTATCCTGAATAATTTTCAACATGGAAATTTTATGCACGAGGACAATCTAAGGATGTGCGAATATATGACAGGCGTTAAAGTTGTGGCTTGTGTTAAAGAGAACGCTGTGGATCTGGACATTTCCGCAGAAGCTTTGAAATCATTATATGAGTAGACGGAGGGACGGTAAAATGATTTGGTACCCATATGAACAAATGAAAACAATGAAAGCTCCTTATAAAATTGTAGACGCGGAAGGGATTTATTTATATACAAGCGACCAAAAGCTGATCGATTCTGTGTCCTCCTGGTGGAGCGTAATCCATGGATATAAACATCCGGAGCTAGATAAGGCTATCATTTCACAGGTGGAAAAATTTTCTCACGTTATGCTTGGAGGACTGACCCACGAACCGGTGCAAAAGCTGTCAGAAAAATTGCAAAGCTATCTTCCGGGAGATCTGGATTACTGCTTTTTTTCCGATTCCGGGAGCGTGGCTGTGGAAGTCGCCCTGAAAATGGTGCTGCAATTTTATATGAATCGGGGGGAAGAACAGCGGACAATGATCCTGGCGCTAAAACATGCTTATCATGGGGATACGTTTAAAACTATGGAGACGGGCGATGATGAGGATTATCACTTCGTCCTGAAAGCGTACGGTCCAAGTAAATATGTAATCCATATTCCAACAAAGATCGAAGCTCTTGAGCAGGCTTTTATTAAATATCACGATAAACTTAACTGTTTTATCGTGGAGCCATTGCTGCAGGGAGCGGGAGGAATGAGAATGTATGATCTGTCTTTTTTGGAACGTGCACGGGAACTTTGCGACCAGTATGGGATACTGTTCATTTTTGACGAAGTCGCCACCGGTTTCGGCCGTACGGGAAACAGGTTCGTGGCCGACTTGGTACTTCCCGATATTATAGTTTTAGGAAAAGCATTGACAGGAGGATATATAGGGCATGCGGCGACAGTGGCAAATAAAAAAGTATATGAAGGCTTTTTTGATGACGATCCCGGACACGCTTTGATGCACGGACCTACTTTTATGGGCAATGCGCTTGCCTGCAGCGTGGCCTTAAAGTCTGTGGAGATTTTTGAACGGCAGGATTACATGAGCAAGATACAAAAAATTGAGTGGATCACAAGACGGGAGATGGACGGTTTTTCTGATCCAAGAATCAGAGAAATACGGGTCATGGGAGGTTGTATCTGTATAGAAGTTTATGATTCGGATGTGCTAAAGGGATATCAGCAGTTCGCATATGAAAGAGGCGTGTTCAGCAGACCGTTTTTGAAATATCTGTACGCTATGGTGCCTTATATAATAAAAGAAGAGGAATTGATCAAAGTTTTAGATACTATGAAGGCCTGGTTTAAAAGTAAAAAATAATTAGCTATATAAAATAATGATCATACGCCTTTTTAGTATAGTTATATTATGTTAGATAGAAATTTTTTTGATAACATGGTACAATCTATCTTAAAACTAAGATAAGGAGTGTAACAGCTACATGCCGGAAAAAAGCATGCCCAACGAAAGACAGAAGAAAATAAGAAATTTTTGTATAATAGCCCATATAGATCACGGAAAGTCCACTTTGGCGGACAGGATATTACAGCATACCGGAGTTCTTACTGAAAGAGAGATGGAAGAACAGGTTCTGGACAACATGGATATAGAAAGGGAAAGAGGAATTACCATAAAGGCTCAGTCTGTAAGACTTGTGTATAAAGCGGACGACGGAGAAGAATATATTTTTGACCTGATAGATACCCCGGGGCACGTAGACTTTAACTATGAAGTTTCAAGGAGTCTCGCGGCTTGTGAAGGAGCTATACTTGTGGTGGACGCAGCTCAGGGCATTGAGGCTCAGACTCTCGCAAACGTATATCTCGCCCTTGATCATAATCTTGAAATAATGCCCGTAATAAATAAAATAGATCTTCCTAGCGCCCGTCCGGAAGAGGTAAAGACAGAGATCGAGGACGTAATAGGACTTGAGGCTCAGGATGCTCCGTGTATATCCGCGAAAACAGGAATAAATATAAAGGATGTTTTAGAACAGGTTGTAAAAAAGATACCGGCTCCCAGCGGAGATGAGAACGCTCCTCTTAGAGCCCTTATATTTGATTCTTATTATGACGCCTATAAAGGAGTGGTGGTACATTGCCGTATAAAGGAAGGACGGGTAAAGCCGGGAGACACTATCAGACTTATGTATACCCAAAAAGAATTTAACGTTGTGGAAGTGGGAACTTTCCGGCCAGGAACTCTTCTGCCATGCGACGAATTACTGGCCGGGGATGTAGGATACATTACGGCAAGTATAAAAAATGTAAGGGACACCCGAGTGGGAGATACGGTGACATTGGCGGATAATCCTGCAAAGGAGCCTCTTCCTGGTTACAAAAAAGTTAATCCCATGGTATTTTGCGGTATTTATCCCGCCGACGGTTCAAAATACGGCGATCTGAGGGACGCATTAGAAAAATTGCAGCTTAACGATGCTTCCTTAATGTTTGAACCGGAAACTTCGGTGGCCCTGGGCTTTGGATACAGGTGCGGTTTTTTGGGACTTCTTCATATGGAAATAATTCAGGAAAGACTGGAAAGAGAGTATAATCTGGATTTGGTAACAACGGCCCCAAGCGTTATTTTTAAGATTACTAAGACAGACGGAACGGTCATGGATCTTGATAACCCCACAAATATGCCGCCGGTCACTGAAATAGCGTCTATGGAAGAGCCTGTAGTAAAAGCTACCATAATGACACCAAACGATTATGTAGGTAATATAATGGAACTCTGTCAGCAAAGAAGGGGAACTTTTAAAAATATGTCCTATATGGATACTACCAGGGTTATGCTCAATTACGAATTACCTCTAAATGAAATAATATATGACTTTTATGATATATTGAAATCAAGAACGAGAGGATATGCTTCTTTTGATTACGAACTCATAGGATATGCAAAATCAAATCTTGTTAAATTGGATATTTTGCTAAACGGGGAGCTTGTGGACGCACTTTCATTTATAGTACACGCGGACAGCGCCTATTCAAGAGGACGTAAGATGGCGGAAAAACTAAAAGAGACCATACCAAGGCAGATGTTCGAGGTACCTATACAAGCTTGCATAGGAGGAAAGATAATCGCCAGGGAAACCGTTAAAGCGTACCGCAAAGATGTGTTGGCTAAATGCTACGGGGGCGATATAACCAGAAAGAAAAAACTCCTTGAAAAACAGAAGGAAGGAAAGAAAAGAATGCGTCAGGTAGGGTCTGTAGAGGTTCCACAGGAGGCATTTATGAGCGTGCTTAAATTGGATGACTGATTGATTTTTATGGATTATTTGGGACTTTACGTTCATGTGCCGTTTTGTGCGAAAAAATGTAAATATTGTGATTTTAAGTCGTATTCCAACTTTAAAGATAAAGAAGGGGAGTATTTTGACGCTCTGGTAAAAGAAATAGAAAAAGCTCCGGGAGGAGACCGGCCGGTGGATACTGTATTTTTCGGAGGAGGAACTCCGAGCCTTGCAAATCCGAAAAACATTGACAGAGCAATAAGGGCTCTTTATTCTAGATACCGGATATTATCAGAAAGCGAGATCACAATAGAAGTAAACCCGGGAACAGTTTCAGCCGATATGCTGAAATTATATTTTTCCCTTGGAATAAACAGACTGAGTATAGGTCTGCAAAGCGCCGATGAAAGAGAGCTTAAAGCCCTGGGAAGAATACATACTTTTAAAGATTATGAGGTTACGTTGGAAAACGCCGTAAAGGCGGGTTTTAAAAATATAAGTACAGATATTATGTTCGGGATACCCCTTCAGACGGAAGGATCTTTTGAAAAAACTGTGGAAAATGTGGGGAAATATCCTATTACTCATATATCCGCTTACGGACTTATCATAGAAGAAGAAACGGAGTTTTACAATATGTACGCCAGCGGTTTACTGGAGCTGCCTGACGAGGCTGAGGAACGCAGGATGTATCACAGGGGCATAAGTATTTTGGAGGGACTTGGCTATAAACAGTATGAAATATCCAACTTCGCGCAAAAAGGTTTTGAGTGCCGTCATAATTTAAAATACTGGAGAGCTGAGGAATATATAGGCTTCGGCTGCGCAGCCCACTCATATTTTTCCGGAAGAAGATATGGGAATACACATACCATATCAGGATATATCGAAGATATGAATAAAAAAGGACATTCTGGAATACCATATGAGGACATTTCAAAAGAAGAGTCCATGAAAGAGTATATGATGCTTGGTCTCAGGCTTTCTCAGGGAGTGTGCGACAGACTGTTTAAAGAAAGGTACGGGGAGTCTATTTTTAAAAGATTTAAAAAGGAGATTTTCAGCCTTATGCTAAAGGGCATTGTGGAAAAAAAGGATGACTGCATAAGGCTTACGGAAAAAGGGCTTGATTTTGCAAATCTGGCTTTTATGGAGTTTATTTGATCATGAAAAAAAATTATCACCTTTCCATAAGGGAACTGGTAGAATTTATCTTGAGAGAGGGAGATATAGATTCATCAGGCGGAGGACGGCTCAGCAATGAACGCGCCGTTTTAGGGACCCGTATACATAAGACCGTCGAAAGAAGGTTGGAAAAACTCGGATATATAAGTGAAGTAGCTTTAAAACATGAAAGAAGCCTGGAGGAATTTGATATATCTTTCGACGGCAGAGCGGACGCGATAAAACCTGATATCAATAATCCTGTGATAGCTGAAATAAAATCCACAGATACAGAGCTTGAGCGCATAACTGAAAGCTATAATAAGCTTCACTGGGCGCAGGCCGAGTGCTACGCTTACATTTATTGCAGAGATAATGAAATAGAAAAATGTGATATAAAGCTGATATACTGCAATATAGAAAGCTTTGCTTCAAAGGAGTTTACGAAAAGCTATACTTTTAATACGCTTAGAGAAAAATTTGAGAAGATTGAAAAAGAGTATCTTAATTTTATATATCTTTTGTTTAACAGGCATAAGGCAAGGAATATTTCTCTCAAAAATATGAAATTTCCATTTGAAAGTTACCGAGAGGGGCAAAGAAAACTGGCGGTTTCCGTTTATAGGGCCATTAAATCAGGAATAAAGCTTTTTGCTGAAGCGCCCACCGGTATAGGAAAGACCATGTCTACACTTTTTCCCGCTCTGAAAACCATGGGAGAAGAATTGTGCGACAAAATATTTTATCTTACCGCTAAAACTACCACCAGGACGCTTCCAAAACAGGCCGCCGAGATATTAAAAGAAAAAAGCGGCATGGATATTATATCAGTAACTTTATATGCCAAAGAAAAAATCTGTAAATGCGCCAAACCTCTATGTAATCCGGAGGACTGCAAATACGCCCGGGGCCATTATGACAGAATAAATCAAGCGGTTTTTGACGCTATAGCTTCAGAAAATATTTTGGATATGGAAAGAATAAACGCTTACGCGGATAAATATACTGTATGTCCATTTGAATATGCTCTGGATTTGAGTTTATGGAGCGATCTTATCATATGCGATTACAACTATGCTTTTGATCCCAATGTATATTTAAGGAGGTTTTTTGAAGAAGGCAACACGGAAAGGTTTGTTTTTCTTGTGGACGAAGCTCATAATCTGGCTGACAGGGCAAGAGAAATGTATTCTGTGGAACTGGACAGAAAGGATTTTAAATATTTTGGAAATTATGTAAAAAAGCTTTATCCTATGCTTTACAGAGCTATAGCCAGTGCGAATAATTATTTGAGAAATAAAGCTAAAGGGGAACTTACGGAATTTTTTGGGGATTCCTATATTTTCAGTACTGAAAACGACGATACTTTTTATGATCTTGTTTCAGATATCATAGCCGCTTCGGGAGATTTTTTGGACGAACATCCTAAAAACGAAGAGTATGATAAGTATTTACAGTTTTATTTTAACCTCGTTTTTTATATAAAGCTGTCCGATATGTACGGAAGCAATTTTTGCACGTATTATAAACATGTGGAAGACGGCGGAATTTTCAAGGTACTTTGCCTTGATCCGTCTCCACAACTGAAAAAATCTTTTGAAAAGGCGGCCGCCTCTATTCTTTTTTCCGCTACGCTAATACCGATGAAATATTATTTTAATATTCTGGGCGGCGCTGATACGGACGATAAACTATCTCTTCCGTCGCCGTTTGTCCCGGAAAACAGATGTATAATATCCGCTACGGATGTATCGGCGAGCTATAAAAAAAGAGAATTTTACTATGAAAAGAACGCGGATTATATTTTTAAAGTATTTAACGGAAAGAGGGGAAATTACATAGCGTTTTTTCCGTCATATAAATATATGCATACAGTATATGAAATTTTTAAAATTAAATACCCGGATGTTGACACGGTAATGCAAAGCAGAAGCGCCACGGATAAAGAGAGAGACGAATTTATAGAATCTTTCAGGGACGACGGATTTCAGGAGAGAGTGGGATTTTGTGTTTTGGGGGGAGTATTTTCCGAGGGCATAGATTTAAAGGGAAACCGGCTTATAGGAGTCGTATTAGTAGGGACGGGCATTCCGCAGATAAGTGTTGACAAAGAATTGATAAAGGAGTATTTTAATTCTAAAAGTAGAAATAATTATGAAGAGTTGGAAGGTTTTAATTATTCATATGTCTATCCCGGATTTACAAAGATACTCCAGTCCGCAGGCAGAGTTATAAGATCGGAAGAGGACCGCGGCGTTATTGTTCTTCTTGATGAAAGATATAATACGGAAAAATATTTAAGTCTTTTCCCTGCCGAGTGGAAAGATGTGCATTTTGTGCGAATGGATGAAGTTGAGGATATTTTAAAGGATTTTTGGCGTGATTAGTATTGATATTTTGCCGGAAGATTTTCTAAATACGGCGATTAAGGATAATTTAGATATAAAAGAATATATTATTGCGGTAAAGACGGATATAAATTCTTTGGGGGAGTTTGCTCCGTCTTGGGTTATTTTAACGGAAAAGTATCTATATTGTATTTCAGAAGATTTCTCAGGTACAGAAAAATATGATTTAAAATATATAAAAGAGGTGTTTGCAGAATCTCTTGTATCTATAGGGATGCTTACCTTTAAAACAGACATGGGATACGTGGAGGTATGTAAGTTTTCAAATACGTTGGTGCCCAAGTTTTCATGTTTCGCTTCTGTTACAAATAAGATAATAAGGGGAGAAGAGGTAAGAGAAGAGGATATAGATAAAAATGTGGAGCATAGATGTGAAAAATGCGGGAAATATCTCCCAAACAACAGTATGCGCACCTGTCCTTCATGTATAGACAGAAAAGCTATCATACTCAGGCTGTTTGCATACGGAAAGAAATTTAAAGTCCAAATAGCTGTTATTACGCTGTTTTTACTTCTTACCACAATTTTCTCCATGGTAGGGCCGTATTTATCAGGAACGGTATTCTTTGATTATGTCCTTACAGATAATGGTAAAGCGGACGTGTTTGGGGTTGATCTGTACGGAAAAGTTGTCTTGATCGTTATAATACTTGTGGCATTCAGGATATTCTCCATGATCACCAATATTATTTACGGTAGGATTTCGGCTAAAGTAAGCGGAGAGATGGTATACAATATTAAAACGGATGTTTTCGAGTCTATGCAGAAGCTCTCCATGAAATTTTTCTCAAATAAAATGACCGGAAATCTTATGACCAGGATAAACAGCGATACCAATGAAATATTATATTTTTTCATAGACGGTCTGCCGTTTGTTATAACGACCGTATTGAATATTTTGGCTATGGGAGCTTTTATGATGGCTATAAATCCATGGCTGGGACTTTTATGCCTTATACCGCCGCCATTTATATTTATGTTTTTCAGAAAATTTATGCCAAAGTTCAGAAAAATGCACAATACACTTTTTAGAAGAAGAAGCAGTATGAATTCGAGGATGAATGATTCTTTTTCGGGTATGAGAGTTGTAAAGGCTTTTGGTAAAGAACAGGCCGAGGTGCGCAATTTTGGAAGGGACAGTATGAGGTTTTCCGATTCTGCTGTAAAGGTGGATATTGTTTCCAGCACGGTGTTTCCCGTTATAGGTCAGTCTATGTTTATAGTGACTATCTTTGTATATATAATAGGCGGATTATTTATAATCAACGGAAATTTTACTTTCGGATTGATGACGACTTATATAGGATATATGAGCACTATATTCGGCCCTATGTCAAACCTTGCCAATACGGTAACATGGGCTTCTTACGCGATGAACGCGGCAAACAGGGTATTTGAGGTGATAGACGCCGTACCTGATATTAAGGATTGTGAAGCTCCTGTAAGTATGCCCGATATCAAAGGAGACGTATCTTTAAAAAATATTTCATTCAGCTATGAAGTAAATAAGCCGGTGCTCCATAACATATCGGTGGATGTGAAGGCGGGAGAAATGATAGGTCTTGTGGGACATTCCGGCGCGGGAAAATCTACTATAACTAATCTTATAACCAGACTTTACGATGTAAACGAAGGTGAGATAACCATTGACGGAGTGCCGGTTAAAAATATAAAGCTTGAGGATCTCAGGAAACAAATAGGAATGGTCTTACAGGATACATATCTGTTTATAGGAACTATAGCTCAGAATATTGCCTATTCCAAACCGGAAGCGTCTCTTGAGGAAATAATACTGGCGGCTAAGACGGCCAACGCTCACGATTTTATAGTTAAACTTCCCGACGGATATGATACTATGGTAGGAGTGGGAGGAAGCGGTCTTTCAGGCGGAGAGAAACAACGGTTGGCGATTGCCAGAGCGATCTTACATAATCCTAAGATACTTATACTGGATGAAGCTACATCTGCTCTTGATACGGAGACCGAGCAGCAGATACAAGAAGCAATGGAAAAGCTTGTTAAAGGTCGTACCACCTTTGCCATAGCGCACAGGCTATCTACTTTGAGGAACGCTGACAGACTTATGGTCATAGAAAAGGGCCGACTTGTGGAATTGGGGACTCATGAACAGCTTTATAAGGCGGAGGGAGTTTATTATAAGCTTCATAAGCTCCAACAGGAAGCATTGAAGATAAGAGGTGTTGAGTAATGTCTGAAATAAATATTTTAGGTAAGATTGATTTTGTTGACTGCCGTGACCTTACTATGAGAAAGACGGAGGGTGGATTTATATCTTTGACGATAAATGAAAAAGAGTATGAGAGAGTAAATTTTTACAGAGCTTTTCCTCTTTCAAAGCCTGACGAATATATTTCTGTAAGGGATAATGATAAAAATGAAATATGTCTCATACGAAATATCAACGAACTTAGCCAAGAGTATGCCCAACTTGTAAAAATGGATCTGGACAGGAGATATTTTACTCCTGAGATAATCAAAATAAACACTGTCAAAGACGAGTACGGATATGTATATATGAATATGCTTACCGATTCGGGAGAGCGTTCTGTTACAATTCCAAACGGAAGCAGCAATTTTATAAGACTGTCTGACGTAAGGCTCATTTTAATAGATATAGACGGAAACAGATTTGGCATAGAGGATTATTTAAAGCTTGATGAAAAAAGCGTAAGGCTGTTGGAGACTTTAATTTAAAATGAATTTGAAATGTGAAATTAAAAGCGAATATAGCGATATCATTTTTAAGAATTTTCCGGGAGAAACTGTAATTACCGCGGTGCCGGCCGATATATCTGATGGAAGATATACGGATAAAGGCATGGTCGTAACCACGGAAAAACACCTTATATACATAAAAGACGAGGAAAATTTTACAGCCTATTCGATCTCCGAATGCAAAGAGTTTAAGTCGGAGGTAATGGTAGGCCAGGGAAGCCTTGAAATCATAAAAGACGGCGGAGATATTGAAGTGTGCCGTTTTTCTATGGATTACATGGCTAAGCACTCAGCTGTGTGCAAAGAGCTGAATAAAGCTATAAAAGGAGAGAGCGCAGATTTTTCCAACTCGGATCCGGAACGCAGGTGTGAAAAATGCGGAAGGATACTGCCTGAAGGTACCAGAGTTTGTATCAAGTGTATAAATAAGCGCGATATATTTAAAAAATTAGTAAAGCTTGTGGACAGGAAATATGTGCCTTCCATAGCTCTTTGCCTGTTTATAATGATACTTACTTCCGTATTGTCTCTTATAAGTCCTTATTTATATAGAATTTTAGTAAATAATATATTTATACCGGGAACTGCGGATTATGGACTGTTTGCGGGACTTATAGCGGGAATGGTCGCGTTGCAGGTTGTTATCGTGGGCCTTGGGATCTTAAGAGGTATAGTCATGACTAAGGTCAGCAACGGAATTTCTCATGACCTGAGAACGCTTGTGTTTAATAAGATAGAGAGTCTGCCTATGGCTTTTGTAAGCACCAAAAAAACGGGAGATCTAATGCACCGCGTAACCAGTGATACAGACCGTATAAGACAGTTTGTGCAAAATGATCTGTTAAACCTTATTTCACAGATAATAACCATGATATCCGTACTTATACTTTTGTTTGTAATGGATTATAAAATGGCTCTTTATATTTTGCTCCCTGTACCCGCCATGATGTGCGCTCTTTGGTTTTTCAGAAAAAAGATAAGGGGTATATACCGTATACAGTGGAGACTGTCCGCCAAAGCCGACTCTATTTTGCAGGATATTATTTCAGGTATAAGAATTGTCAAGGCTTTCGGAAAGGAAAAAAATGAAATCGTAAGATATAAGAAGGCAAGCAGAGATTTTGCTGAAAGAAATATATATAATGAAAAGCTTTGGGCTTTAATCACTCCTATTTTACATTTTATACTGAGCTTTGGAACCTATCTTATATATCTTTCGGGCGGACAGCATATAATCAGCGGAAGAAGTAATATAGGAGAGCTTATCCAATTTACATCTTACGCTAATAATATATATTCGCCGCTTGGATTCATGATTCATTTGCCTAAGCTCATTGCCAATACGGCAGCCGCGGCGGGGAGAGTGTTTGAGATACTTGATGAAGAATCAACTTTTAAGGAGGCCGAAGATCCACAAAGCGCCGAGAATATTAAAGGTGAAATAATAATAGATAATGTAAGCTTTGGATACAAATCTTATCTTGATGTGCTTAAAAATATATCTTTGCATGTTAAACCGGGAGAAATGATAGGGTTGTGCGGACATTCCGGATCTGGAAAATCCACGCTTATAAATCTTATACTGCATTTTTATGAGCCGGAAAGCGGAGAAATTTATATTGACGGAGTGAATATAAAAGATTTTGATCAGGATCAGCTTAGAAGCCGTATAGGAGTGGTATTGCAGGAAACATATCTTTTTACCGGTTCGATAAGAGATAACATAGCATTTTCAAAACCTGACGCGACTGATGAAGAGGTTATAGCCGCGGCGAAGATCGCCAATGCTCATGACTTTATAATAAATTTTCCCGATGGCTATAATACGAGAGTAGGAGAAAGAGGACAGAATCTTTCTGGCGGCGAAAAACAGAGGATAGCCATAGCAAGGGCTATCATACACGATCCCAAAATACTTATACTGGACGAAGCCACATCTTCGCTTGACACTGATACAGAATTCCTTATCCAGGAAGCACTGGCAAGGTTGGTAAAGGGCAGGACTACTTTTGCCATAGCGCACAGGCTTTCTACACTGAAAAACGCAGACAGACTTCTGGTCCTGGATCATGGTAAGATGGCAGAGTTGGGTACTCATGAGGAACTGCTTTCTAAAAAGGGAGTATACTATAATCTGGTAATGGCGCAGAAAAAGATGACGAGGCTTTCAGAATAATATAAATTTATATTGCAAAATATTTACATCGTACTTTAAAGGGGAGCTACTTTCAGCCTTGAAAAAATTATACCGGGTATGCTATGATATAAACAATATATTAATATGTCAAAATATGATTTGTGCTTGTGCTTTAGGAGGAGATTATGCAGAATTCGTCAAGAAAAAAAGTTAAATTAAAGAAACCGATAAATCTTTTTTGCGCTTTGAGCGTGATCGTAGAGTCTATAATATTAAGTTTAGTAATACATATAAATTTCTTTTTTGTTTTTATAGCGCTGTTTCTTGTTTATGTTTCTGCATACGCTTTTTTTGAACAGAGAAGGCGGTCTTTTGAAGAATATCAGGATGATGATTATTATGACGACGAGGAAGAGGATGAAGAGGAAGACGAGGAAGATCAGCGTGGATATGAGAGACCTGTTCAACACAGAAGGAATATGCCCGAAAGAACAGAAAGACAAGAACGTCCCGTCAGGACTGAGGAGAACGATCGTCGCGTATCTTACTCAAAGAGGGATTTTGACGTTATAAAATCAGCAGATTTCAGAGACTCCAAGACGAAAAATGATAATTATGAGGATGACAGCGAGGATAATTCATGGAGAGCTATGTATAATAAGGCTTCGGATGAAATGGAAAATACTTCACAGTCATCTTTTGACGAAGACTATAAAAAATATTTTTCCACGACTCTTCCGGACCGTGAAGAAATCGCCAGGAACCAATATGGAGGCAAAAGACGGAAAAACGATACTGAAGGAGGAAACTACGGCTCCAAAGGAGGATCGTCCTTAAAAAATGACGATTCCCTAGAGGGAAGTGTAATATATGAAACAGAAAGTTCTTCAAGTGAAGAAAACACAGAGGATAATAGTGAAGACGAGGAAGAACACTTATTTGACTCTGATGAGCTAGATAATCAAACCGCGGCCATTCAGAGTAAAGTAAGCGATTTAATTGGGGAAAAGGAAGAGACCACTCGCGATAATAAGCTTCAGCATTCAGTTACCGCTAAATTAAAGCTTTTTAAAAAGACCAGGAGCAATAAATCGGAAGAATATCCAGATGATGATTTTGTTTCAGGAGATATTAAGCTGATCGACGAGCTGTATTCATGGAAAAATAATTCTTTCGAAGAAGCGGACAGCAAATTTGAAGCGGCAGGAGAAGAAAATATTCAGAAAAGAGATATTGATGATATAGAATCTGAAACCTCTGAATCTGTACATAAAATGACTGCCACGGAAAAAAAAATAATAACTTTGCTTAAAGATTCTGAAATTGACGCGGTAATTAAAGACATATATGAGGGCGCGTCTTTTACAAGATATGAAATAAAGCCTAAATCTATGTCTAAACTTAATAAAATAAGACGTCTTGAAAGTGATTTTGAAAGACGTCTGAATATGGGGCCTGTGAGAGTTGCGGATATAGGCTCGAATAAAGCTACCGCCGGCATAGAAGTCCCTAATAAGGACAGAAAGACCGTTTATTTTAAAGATTTGATCTTATCTGACAACTATAAAAACGCAAAAAATAATACGTCGTGCATATTGGGTACAGATGTTTATAACGAAGTTGTCCTGTCTGATTTGAGAAAAATGCCGCATTTACTTGTGATAAGTTCTTCTCCGGAAGAAAAAAATATGTGCATCGATGTGCTGATTTCAAGTATACTGTCCAGAGTAAGTGTGTTTGACGTTGATTTTATAATGATAGATGTTAAAAAGTCGCTTCTAAATAAGTATGAAGGTATACCAAATCTTTTTACGTCAATAATCAATTTTGCGGACGACGCTATTTCTGAACTGACGGCTTTGATCAATATGGTAAATACGCGTCTTGACCTGTTTGACAGACAAAATGTCAATGACATACTTTCCTATAACGCAAGTAAACCGGGCAATACTCTTTCCCATATTGTAGTGGTAATCAGCGAGCTTGCCGATCTAATGGCCACCGACCCGAAGCATACGGAAGATATAATTTGTACTTTAGCGCAAAAAGCCCGTTCCGCCGGAATATATCTTGTAATAGGAACGACGGATTGTTCGGAAGAAGTTTTGACTGGCCTTATAAAGGCTAATATTCCGTCAAGGATCTGTTTCAGACTGGAAAGCGAGGAGGAATCTTTGAACGCGTTGGATATCAGTGGGGCGGAGAAACTTTTAGGAAAAGGTGATATGCTATATTATCCTAAAGGATTACTTTCTCCAAAACGATTACAGGGAGCTTTTATATCAGAAGACGAAGTTGAAGAGATTATTGATAAAATACTTTGATCAAAGGATAAAAAATCAATATTATAAATATCCCGAATTATTTAGGTGAATAATTCGGGATATTTTTCTGTTATCCGCATTTAAATCATTTCCTGTAACTTTTGTAAAAACTTTTCAGCTGCTTTGGTAAATACCTGATATTTCTTCCAAACTATACTCATGTTGGCCTCAAGTTTCGGTCTAAGCGGCCTGAAGCACAAATTACTGTTGCCTGAAACATTGATTAGCTTGTCGAAGCTGATTGCATATCCCATGCCTTCATCAACCATTAGAGAACCGTTAAACAACAGATTATATGTAGCAACAATGTTGAGCTTTTCCTGATCGCAGTGAAAAAATTCACGAAATTCAGAATTTTTAAATGCCTGGCGTGAAATGATAAGCGGTTTATCTAACAAATCTTCTGCAGTGATCGTTTCATTTTTTGCAAGAGGAGCATCGCGCCTCATAATGACTCCCCATGTATCTTTATATGGTGATTTAATATAATCATATTTTGAAGTGTCGATTTCTCCGAAAACAAGGCCAAAATCGATTAGGCCACGGTCCAAAGCCTCTGTTACCGCGGCTTTGTCTCCGCTGATAATATGTACATGGATCAACGGGTATTTTTCTCGCAGCACCTGCGATGTCTTGGCCAAAATACGTACACCGTTCGTTTCTCCGGCACCGATAGTGATATCGCCTGCGATCATGTCGTCAGATAAAGAAATTTCGTCCTCAGTTTTTTTTACAAGTTCCATGATTTCTTCTGCTCTTTTGCGAAGTATCATACCTTCTTCAGTCAAAGTAATACGTCGGTTTCCACGGATTATAAGCTGTTTGCCCAATTCTTCCTCCATTTCCTTAAGCTGTCTGGAAAGTGTAGGCTGTGAAAGATGCAGTGATTCGGCAGCGCCGGAAATACTCTGTTCTCTTGTTACAGCAAGAAAGTATTGTAAAACTCTAAGTTCCATATATAATTAACCTCCTTATTCATGTATAGTATATTAAAACTAAATATAACCGTCAAGCATATCTGACTATTTATTATAAGTATTTGTTATCTGTATAGAAGTTTAATAGAATATGATCATGAACAACAATTTCGGAAAGGAGTATCAACATGGAAAGAAAAATGCCGGTATTCATATTTATAACGCTTATATTAATAGTTTTGGTCGGGTGCAGCCAAACGACCGATCATCAGAAAGAAGATATAGAATACGTGCAGGGAGGCGGTATATTGGAAGAAGATCGTTCTGAAATCCTATTGACATCAGAGCTTGTACAGCTTGAAGGGGGACTGTCCGCCGTAAAGTATGAAGGAGATTATGGATTTGACCTATTCCTCCAAACAGGAGGCGCCGCGTCCGACGCGGAGGTAGTTGATTTTTTATCGCGGAGCTTATTGCCTGATGTTGGCGGAATTTCCTTTGAAGGAATGCCTTTTGGATGCAGCACCATATCGGTTAGAGATACTGCTGGCAACGCTTTGTTTGGCAGAAACTTTGACTGGGATATCTGCAACGCGATGATCGTGCAGTCTGTTCCTGAAAACGGATATGCTTCTATTTCCACTGTCAATATAGATTTTATTAGTATGAGCGGACTTCGTTTATCCGATCTTCCTGACAATACACAAGCCGTCATTGCTTTGTATGCGCCCCTTGACGGAATGAATGAAAAAGGACTTGCCGTTTCAGTCAATATGATCCAAGACAACGATACAATAGAACAGAATACCGATAAACCGGATGTTACGACCACGACGGCTGTTCGCCTGTTACTTGACAAGGCCGCCAATGTGGAAGAAGCAATCGAATTGCTACGAGGATACGATATGCATGCCTCAATGGGCTATATGATGCATATTGCCATTGCCGACAATAACGGAAACAGCGTGGTAGTGGAATATGTAAATAATGAAATGATAGTAATTGGTACATCTGTAGTTACAAATTTTTATTTAGCCGAAGGTGAAAAAAACGGCATTGGCACACAACAGTCCCATGAACGATACGATATTTTAATAAGCCGACTTTCCGACAGCAAAGTAATGGATATGAATGATGTCCGCGATGCACTGGACAGTGTAAGCAAAGATAATTTTGGGGAATTTGAGTCTACTGAGTGGAGCATTGTAATGAATCAAACTACCGGCAAAATTTGGTACTATCATCGTGAAAATTATCAAAACGCTTATATATTTACTCTTGAAGGGAGAAAAAATAATGAATTACATTAAAGTTTTATTGGACTTATGGAAACTAAAACAAGACGAGAAAAAGACCGTTGATGAGATAGCCGAGTTGCAGAAAAGAAAGCTCGATAAATTGCTGCGCTATGCGTATGAACATTCGGAATATTATCGTAAAAGTTTTGAAAACGCAGGCATCACCGCTGAAAATCTTAACAGTAAACCTCTTTCATCATTTCCTTCTATTGATAAATCAATCTTGCTCACACAGTTTGACAAGCTTGTAACTGTATCCGACCTGAAACAAGAGGAAATACGCAGATTTGATGAACATGAAAAATTGGACAGGAAACCGTTTAAAGGAAAATATCATATCGTTCATTCCTCCGGCAGTACGGGAAAGCCAGGATTTTTTGTCTATGACAAAACCGCTTGGAACAGTATGCTGCTTGGTATTATACGCGGAGCGCTTTGGAATATGTCAATGCCGCAGATCTTAAAATTTTTGATAAGTAAACCCCGT
>CASDQQ010000122.1 GCA_949282945.1 uncultured Eubacteriales bacterium | reverse complement strand
TACTTCATGACCTGCTGCTAAAGCGGCGTTGGCGTCAGCCTCGCTATAGTCAAGAAAGGGCATAACAGCTGTAGTAAGCGCGGCGGGCAGTTCCAGCATTTCTTTTACTCCTTCTCTGTTTTGTCCGAAATCGTCAATTATAATGACAAGCTTTGAGTATGAAGAGGAAGGAGCGGTAGGCAAAGCCTGCGCCAATACTTCTCCTGCTTCAATGAAGTTCGGATCTGTCAGGCTCTCATGAACGCCGATAACTTGCGCCGAAAACATGGCGGCCGTAAAAATAAGTACGGCTGTAATTCCTAATATGTATTTATATTTGACGATAAAGTTTTTCATAAATTTATGCCTTCCCATAAACAGTCAGTCTATGACAATTTATGTTGCTAAATTAAAAATATGAAAAGACTGTGGGAAAAATAAATTCAATGAATTACCTCAGACGGTAATAAGACGGCGGAACCCCGTCAAAATTTTTGAAGGCTCTGCTAAATACCATTGCGTTAGTAAATCCCAATTCGGTAGAAATTTCACTGATGGACTTGTTAGTATACTGTAAAAGCTCTCTGGCCTTCTCAAAGCGCAGAGCGTTATGGTAGTGCATGGGAGTAATACGGAAAGCACATTTAAATTTTTTCAGCAGATAGCGTTTGTTTATATTGTATTTTGAAGAGAGTTCGTCCAATGTCAGAGAACGGTTTGCGTTAGCGGCAATGTATTCTTTAATATCCAGAAGTTCCTGATAATTGCCATAAAGAATTTCGTTATTTTTCTTGTAATTTGCAGTCAAAAGATATGCCCAAAGAGCAATAAATTTTCCTTTCATGCGCATTTCATAAAAAGGCATTTTACTGTTAAATTCATCGATAATGTCATAAAGCATGTTTTCAAAAGAAGAAGAATTTTTAAGCCTTATCAGAGAAGGAAGGACAGAGTCTCCCTGGGAAGTTATATCGGGACGGAATAAAGTCTTTTCATAATCGGTCAGACTATTGAAATTTCTGAAACATATTTTTATTTGAGGAGACAGCTCGTCCTGGATAAGATCAAAATGTATATGAGGCTGAAGGCAGTAGTCGTCGTCGAGTAAAATGATTTCATGTTCCTGCAAAGGCCTGAAGAAAAGTATATCTCCCGCCTGAGCATGAAATTCTTTATTTTCTACTTTAACTAAAAAGTTTCCTTTCTTTAGGAAAATTAATTCATAGTCCCAAATGACTCTGGGACATATATGCCAGGGCGCCAAAAGGTGACAATGTGTGGCTAATCTTATATAAGGTGAAATATTATTAAATTCCTGCATAGAATGCCTCCTGATAATAATATAACATATCAGGATTTTGGAGTAAATAAAAAAAAATAAAAACAGATGAATTTTTGTAAAATATAAATGAATTGTTGCTATTTAAAAACAAAAATGTATTCTGTAAAATAAAAATAAAGAATAACTGTAAAAATTAAAAAAGGAAGGATGGACTTTATTTATGTTAAAGAGCGTAATTGCAGCATTTTTATATTTTTCTGTATTGATTATAACTTTTTCTTTAAATGTATGTGGAAATCAGGACAAAACGAAACAATATAAAAATGATTTTTCAAATCTTTATGAACTGATCCCGGGAATGCAGACAAGGAGCGCGTCAAGTTACGATTTGACAGGAGGAAACGCTGACGGTTTTTCTTTGAGCGGAGAGGTCAGCAAAGAAGAATCTGTTCTTTTAGAAGCAGAAGGCCCAGGAGTAGTAAACCGTATTTTTATAGCCGGATATGCAGAACATATGCAGTCTAGTATTTTGTCTATTTATATTGACGGACAGGAAACTCCGGAGGTGTCTCTTTCTTACAATGAATTTTTCAGCGGAAACAAAGCGCCTCTATTGTCTCCATGGGTGGGAAGCGGAAGTAAAAGTGGAGGAGGCGTATATACTCACATGCCTATTTACTTTCAGAAATCCATAAAGATAGTCCAGACATACGCCAGTTATTATGACATTGATTATACCTTGTTTCCCGCTGACTACAGTGTAACATCTTTCAAGGCCGCGGATACCCCTGATCTTCCTGAGTGGTATTCTGTGGAAGTGGGCGATAATCCTAATCTGGGACAGTACGAAAGTGTGAAAAAAACAGTTTCTTTAAAAAAGAATGCGACTATCGAAGTTTTAGGGGAAAATGGTCCCGGTATAATAAGGGGGATAATAATAGATATTCCGGATTTCAGAAGTTTTACTAAGGAGGAAAGAGGGGAAATTTTCAAGAATCTTTCTTTGGAAGTATACTATGACGGAAAAAAAGAACCGGACATTGAAGGGACTCTCGGAATGTTATTGGGAATGGGAGAATTTGATTACTATAGCGTAAAGGGATTGTCTCAGGGAATAACGGCGGATGGAACCGCGTATTTTTACCTTCCAATGCCCTATGAAAAAAGTATAGATATACGTCTTAACTGTACTGAATATATTCCCGAAGCGGAAAATGTAATTGTGGAGATACAGAAAGAAACGTTAGATGAAAATACGGATTTTTCTAATATTGCTTATTTAAAAACTCAGAATAATACATATGATACCTGTAAAGAAGGGGAACCTATAACTATTTTGAAATCCTCCGGAGCGGGAAAGATCGTGGGAGTGATACAGTCTCTTAAATCTCCGGAAGGTTGGGGCCATTTAGAAGGGGATGAAATAGCGTATATTAACGGCTCTAAAAGCCATGCGATACACGGGACCGGAACGGAAGATTTTTATGGAGGCGCATGGTACTATGTGGGAGGTACTTTTTCTAATGAATTTTCCGGATGTACTGTTTTAAAAACAGAAGAGGACGGAAGTACTAAAAATAACGCGTATAGATTTATGTCATATTGTCCGATATATTTTGACAATGGGATTGATATGACTATAGAACACGGAGGGTCTAATGATTCAAAAGGCGTATATGCCAATGTCCTTACCATTTATTATCATAAGGAAAACGCTTTATGTAAAGAAATTGCTTCCAATGTTATTTCAGATGTGGTAGACGGAAGCGGAGAGGAACGCACGGTAAAGATAAAACTTGAAGGGTATTACAGCACGTCTGAATCATCTGAAAGAGTAACAGAAAGACTGCTTGACGGAACGTCCGAAATAAAAGCGGAACTTTCGGGAAAATCAAAAGGATTAATGATCCGCAGGTTATTTAAAATGGATGACGCTAAGCAGGGTGCCGCGGTATATGTGGACGGAAAATTTGTGGGCAATTGGATCAATACGTTTAACAGAGGCTCCGAAGACTTCATGAGATATGATGATTATTATATTCCTGAGAGCTTTGTTGAGGGAAAGGAAACTGTTTCTATAACATTTAAAACATTAGAAGGATATAAATTCGGCGAGACATCATATCAGATATTTTCCTATGAAAAAAGCCAAGACAGTGAAATATATGTCGAAATAACGCACCATAAGATATCGTGGATGTGGCTGCTGTTTGCTATACCTCTGAGCGCTTTGATTTTAGTTATATATTATATTTTTAAAATAAAAACAAAAATTTAAGGAGGATATCTATGAAAAAATTAGTAAAGTTGTTTGCAGTGTTTACGGTTATAGCGACCATTCTTTTGTTTGGGTCAGTGTGCTACGGATCGGAACCCAATCTTTCCGACAATTTAATGTTCTACTATAACTTTGACGGAGAGGAAGAATTGGAAAACAGCGGGGAGCTGAGCGGAGACGCTTTCCTGACCGTAGGGGATTTTTTTAAACCGGAGAATGCGGAATTTAACGGAACTGTGGATAGCAAGGAAGGATACGGAAAAGCGGCGAAATTAGTTGCGGGGGATCCGGCTACTACCTCTTGGATACAGCTTCCGGAAAGGATCCTGGCTCAATTTGAAGAGGAATTTACTATATCTTTTTGGTACATGGGTACTGAGAATACGCCAGAAGGCTCAATGCCGCTGCACTTTTGCGGAAACGGAATAGAATTTTATATGTGTTTTGAAGTGAAAAATGGGAAAATGAGCGTATTTTCTACTCCGGAGGGCGATGCTGAAAATAGAAATTATCTTGAAAAGAACGAGGTTTCGATAGTAGGATGGCATATGTACACTTTAACCTGCATAAAGGGAGAGGAGACAGATGAGTTTGCGTTTTACGTGGACGGAGTTCTTGTTGAAACCGCAAACAGCTATAAAATGTATGACGCATATGCTATGAATAAGGCAGACGGAAATAGAAAAGATTTATATAACGGCCTTGGAAGAGGATATTGGGATTGGCCTATGAGCGACGGAGCGATAGATGAGATAAGAGCGTACGATATTGCGCTCAGCGCGGAGAACATTTCAGAGCTTTATACTACTCCCTTTGTAGGAGAAACCCCTACTGAGGATCCTGGAAATCAGGGCGGTACCGAAGAAGGTAATAATAACAATGAAAATGATGGTAACAAAGATACTCCGGCTAAGACAGGAGATATTTCAGTACTTTACATTTTTGCGGCGGGAGTGGTTTCCGCAGTTGGAGGGCTTAGGCTTAAGAAAAAATAATTGTTTTAGTTATATAAGGCCAGTAACGTTAATGTTACTGCCTTTTAAGGAGGTATTTATGAAAAAATTAGTAAAATCATTTGCATTGCTTACAGTTATAGCTGTGATTCTTTCTGTTGGAACCGTATGTTATGGAGCAGAACCTAATTTTTCCGACAATTTAATGTTTTACTATAACTTTGACGGAGCGGAGGAGTTGGAAAACAGCGGGGAACTGAGCGGAGACGCGTTCCTTACAGTTGGGGATTGGTATATGCCTGATGACGCGGAATTTAACGGAACGGTGGATAGCATGGAAGGATACGGGAAGGCTGCAAAACTGGTTGCGGGGGATCCGGCTACCACTTCCTGGATACAGCTTCCGGAAAGGATGTTAGCTCAGTTTGAAGATGAATTTACCATATCTTTTTGGTATATGGGTACTGAGAATACGCCGGAAGGTTCTATGCCGCTGCACTTTTGCGGACTCGGAATAGAATTTTATATGTGCTTTGAAGTGAAAAATGGCAGAATGTGCGTATTTTCTACGCCGGAGGGCGACGCCGAGAACAGAAATTATCTTGAAAAGAATGAGGTTTCGATAGTAGGGTGGCATATGTACACTTTAACATGTATAAAGGGTGAAGAAGCTGATAAGTTTGAATTCTATGTGGACGGAGTTCTTGTGGAAACCGCCGACAGCTATAAAATGTATGACGCGTATGCCCTGAATAGTATGGATGGTAATAAGAAAGATTATTTTAATGGTCTTGGAAGAGGATATTGGGATTGGCCCATGAGCGACGGCGCGATAGATGAGATAAGAGCCTATGATGTTGCTCTCAGCGCTGAGAATATTTCAGAACTTTATACTACTCCGTTTGTAGAAGAAGTCGTTACAGAGGCGCCTTCCCAAACACCTGAACAAACTGAAAAAACCGTAGACCCTACAGAAAATATCCAGGAAACTTCTGAAAATATTTCCCAAACACCAGGGGAAGAAAGCGAAAACTCCGGAGATCTGTGGATAATTGTCACAGTTGTCATTCTTACTGTAGCAATCGTCGTATGCGGAATAATAATCATTAATAAAAAAAGTAAAAAATAAAAACGGAAAAAAGTATGGCGAATGGACCAAAATGGAAAAGACGCCGCAAAAGTGATATGCTCCTTCTAAGATAGACTTTGATATTTTTGCTGTCTACATTAGGAGGAGCATATCGCTGTATTTCCGGGTTTTTTATATTAAATCAGCATATGCGGAACTGATTTATGATTCCGCATGCCATATAGTCAGCCATTTTAAGAGCCTCAGATTCTATCATGTCGTATATTGCGATATCCTCGGCAAATCTGCAGTTTAATCTTAAGACAGCTTCCTTTTCGGTCATTTCCAAATGACTGAAGAATAAGCACTTCCATTTTTCCTCATTCCAGCATGGATTTATTTTTGCAAGAAAAGCTGAAATACATTCAGCATTTGCATACCATTTGCAGCGTGCCGCGGAAACGGCCTGTTCATCTTTGGCCTTTGCCGCATTGACCAGATCAGCCGCGATCAAAAGGTGCTGAGTCAACAGCTCTTTAAATTCGCAGGCTGTTTTTTCACCGTAAAAAGGCTTTAAAAAGCAGTAAAAATCCTGAGGATTTCTCAGCAGTCGCTGCGTTACCTCGCTTAAATCCTCAAGGTCCGCCGCCGTACTTATAATAAAAGAACGGGTCCAGTGCACATGCTGTTCCCAGAGCATACGCAAATTATTCTTGATTTCAACCTGGCGGAGAGTATATCCGCATTTTGAAAAATTCATATTTTTTACCTTGAAATAATTCAGTTTCTATTTATTATATTATGTGTGAAATGAAAAAATGGGTGAACTAAAAGAATGGTTATTGCTTATATAAAGGTTATTGTCTATATACAGATAAACATAACAAATATATAGAATAAACTGTAAAAATTACAGCTTGATTACAAATGAAAATATAAGCTTGTGCAAGAAAAAATATGTGATAATATAAAAATATATGTTGAAATTTGGAGATACAAAAGATGAATGAACGAGAAAAAAACGTCAGAAAAAAAGGAAATTTGTCGAAGAAAAGATTAAAGACAGGCTTAATCGTCAGCATAGCTGTGACGATAGCCTTATGTATCGTAACTGGGTTGGCGATCGCGGATATATACAGATATAGGGATGAAGCAGAACGTCTTGGAAATGATAATCTGCAGCTGCAGAAAGATATAGAAAACCTTCAAAGCTCATTGTCAGATCAGGAGCAAAAGATAGCGGAAGCTGTAGAGCAGATAAAATCAGAGCTGCAGATCCAGACAGAAGCAGCCGAGCAATATAAGGAGAAGTTTGAAGACGCTGATAGGAAATTGTCAGACTTAAAAAAATATAATGATGAACTTAAAGAAGCTCTTAGTGAGGCTCAAAAGGAAATAGACCTGCTGCGCGACCAAGTTGCAGGGCTTCAGGGAAGTCAGCCTGTATACCCTTCCGACGCTAAATTTGTTGCGTTGACTTTTGATGACGGGCCTGGAAAACTTACCACTCCGAGACTGTTAGAAATTCTGAAAGAGAAAAATGTGAAAGCTACCTTTTTTATGTTGGGGGAAAAAGCCGAGATGTATCCTGCAGTGGTAAAGAAGGTGGCTGAGGACGGACATGCAATAGGAACTCATTCTTACTCACATAAACGTCTTACAAATCTCACTCCTCAGGAAATCGCGGAGGATATGAATAAAAGCGTCCGGGTTCTTTCCGATATACTGGGAGTTGCTCCGGCTTTGATGAGACCGCCGGGAGGGAACTACAATGATAATGTAATTTCTTACGCCAAAAATTCTTACCAACGTATTATTATGTGGTCGGTGGATACCCGGGACTGGGAAAGCCGTGATAAAAATAAAATTTTGGAAGAGACCTTCAAAGAGGGCAGATATGGGGTGAAGGACGGAGCTATTATATTGATGCATGACATTTATACTGAAACAGTAGATACGGTGGGAGATATGATAGACCGTCTTATAGAAGAGGGCTATACGCTAGTAACAGTTCCCGAGCTGCTGCAGATACGTGCTATGGGAGGAGAAGGCGGTGGAGTCTACCATTCATTAAAGCCGTAAAAGACTGCTTAGTAAGATGAAAAATGTATACTAAGAAATGCTGCCCCGTTAGGGACGGCGTTTTTGCATTTTTAATATGGATTTTATATTTGGACCCAGTGTCAGCCGAAATTTAACTAACATTTATTAAATATGAATTGCCATATCCAAGAGTTATATTGTTTGAAATTTTACTGTACATAAATAGGAAGGGTATACATTCAAATATAAAAATGTTGTTACTCAACACACGATATTGTATAATGTATTAGTTATTATAGATATAGAAAACAGGAGAAAATATATGAAATATTTATTAGTTCTTGGCGACGGAATGGCAGATTATAAAGTAGATGAACTTGGCGGGCTGACTCCTTTAGAAGCAGCTAAAAAGCCGAATATAGACGGCCTTTCTAGAAAGGGTGAACTTGGCCTTGTAAAGACAGTGCCTGACGGTATGAAGCCTGCTAGCGACGTGGCAAATCTTTCTGTAATGGGATATGACCCGAAGATATTTTACAGTGGCAGGTCGCCTCTTGAGGCTGTGAGCATAGGCATTAACATGAAGGATACGGACCTTGCCGTAAGGTGTAATCTGGTAACTTTATCGCAGGAAGAAGACGCGTATGAAGATAAAGTAATGAAAGATTACAGCGCGGGAGAGATTTCCTCGGAGGAGGCTGGCGAGCTTATAGATTATATAGATGAAAAGCTCGGAAACAATATACTGAAATTCTATTCAGGGGTAAGCTACAGGCATTGTTTAATATGGGACAACGGGACCGTAGGTCTAGGGTGTACGCCGCCTCACGATATACTTGAAAGAAAAATAACGGAATATATGCCAAAAAATAATATCGTTTCAGAATTGCAGAAAAAAAGCTATGAGCTTTTAAAAGACCATCCTGTAAACAGGGAAAGGATTAAAAAGGGCCTTAATCCTGCGAACTCCATATGGCTTTGGGGAGAGGGAAAAAAACCTATGCTTGAAAATTTTAACGAAAAATTTAAATTGAAAGGGTCTGTGATATCGGCTGTTGATCTGATAAAGGGAATCGGAATATGCGCAGGACTTAATTCCGTTGATGTAGAAGGTGCCACCGGAACAGTCCATACAAATTTTGACGGGAAGGCCATGGCTATAATAGAAGAATTCCGGAGGGGCCAGGATTTTATATATGCTCATTTTGAGGCTCCGGACGAGTGCGGGCACCAGATGGATATAGAAAATAAGGTTAGATCCATAGAACTTATAGACCAGAAGGTTGTTGGTCCGGTATTAGATTATTTGAAAAATACGGAAGAAGATTTTTCAGTAATGGTACTGCCAGATCATCCTACGCCTCTTAGGCTCAGGACTCATACTAGTGATCCGGTCCCGTTTTTGATATACAGGAGCGGAAAAGATTGTGGAAATGGTTATGTGTATAATGAAGAAAATGGAGCTAAAACAGGAATATTTGTTTCAGAAGGACATAAATTAATTGAAAAATTTTTGGAGGTATAAATAAGATGTTCAGAAGCGTGCTGATAATAGTATCACTGTTCATTTTTCTTATAATTACACTTCCGTTTTTGCTTTTGACCTATATAATAGGCCTGTTCAGTCTAAGAGCAAAGAGAGAAACGGCAATGTTTTTAGCAAGAATATGGGCGAGAATGCTTATAGTTTTCAGCGGATCTAAAGTTGAAGTTATAGGCAGGGAGAATATCCTTAAAAAGGAAGCTGTTTTATTTGTAGGAAACCATAGAAGCCTTTTTGATATACCGGCATTTTATGGGTACACCAATAAGGTGGCGGGATTTGTGGCTAAAAAAGAAATAGATAAGGTGCCCATAATGAATTTATGGATGAGGTGTCTTGGATGTCTGTTTATTGACAGGTCTTCACCTAGGGCCGGAATAAAAACTATACTTAAAGGTATAGAAATGATAAAGGCCGGAGATTCTATGTTCATTTTTCCGGAGGGTACCAGAAGTAAAACAGGCGAGATGGGGCATTTTAAGCCCGGAAGTCTAAAACTTGCTGAAAAGACCGGATGCCCTATAATACCGGTAGCTTTGATAGGTACAGATAAGATTTTTGAATCCTCCGGGAAAAAGAAAAGGATACGGGGAAGCAAATGTAAGCTGATCTTTGGAGAACCGGTAAGACAGGAAGATATTCCGGAGGATCAAAGAAAAAATTGCGCGGAGTTTATAAAATGCAAGATACAGAAGCTTTTGGATGAGTATGATAATTAATGCAAAAAAGTAATAAAAGCGATATGGAAGGTAAAAATCTTTGTATAAAAGAGCTTATATAGAAATAACCAATATGTGTAATTTGTCCTGCGGCTTTTGTCCTATGGGAAAACGCACTTATAATATAAAAAATTCAATTATGAAGGCTGCGGATTTTGAACACATATTAAAGCAGGTAAAGCCGTTGGCTAAGGAAATTTATCTTCACGTTATGGGTGAACCGCTTTTAAATCCGTATCTTGAGGAGATATTAGGACTGTGCGAGCTATATGATATAAAGGCTAACATAACTACCAACGGTACGCTGTTATGTAAAAAAAGCGATATTTTATTAGGTTCTAAGGCTCTCCGTACGGTAAATATTTCTCTGCACAGCATTGAAGGGCGCGAAGAGGAGTTTGATAAATATATCTTTGATGTTTTTTCTTTTGCGGAAAGAGCGGGGGAGCAGGATATGTTTACATGCAAGCTTAGAATATGGAATTTAAACTCGGATTATGAAAACAGCTATCATAGTAAAAGGCTTATAGAAGAAATAGAAAACAGATTCGGACTTGCATTTAAAGTTACTGACAGTATGAAGTCTATAAACGGAATAAGATTGAGAAGGCGGATTTTTTTATGTCAGGCCGACAGGTTTGAATGGCCGGATCTTAATGGTGATATAAAAAACGGACGGGCATTTTGTCTTGGACTCAGGAATCAGTTCGCCGTTTTATGCGACGGGAGCGTGGTACCCTGCTGCCTCGACGGAGAGGGAAAAATAAATCTGGGAAATATTTTTCAAAAACCTCTTTCGGATATATTAAATTCAGAAAGAGCAATAAAAATTTATAATGGATTCACAAATGGAAGGGCTGTGGAGGAACTTTGCAGAAGGTGCGGCTACAGAAGCAGATTTAAAGGAGAATAAAATGTTTGGATTTAAAAAGAAGAGCGGAATATACGAAAAAGAACTTGCCTTAGTAAATAAATATGATCTTTCTGCATGTACCGAAGATGAATTGTTTAACATGTCAGATGAACTCAGACATAGGGCGATAAATGGCGAAAAGTTAGACAAGCTTATGACAGAAGCATTTGCTCTGGTTAAAGAGGCTGTAAAAAGAGCTCTTGGCCTTGAGCTTTTTGATACTCAGATCATGGCCGCTTCTGCTTTGCACACGGGACATATAGTGGAAATGGATACGGGAGAGGGAAAGACGCTTGCGGCGGTTTTACCGGCTTATCTTAACAGTCTAAGGGGCGAAGGCGTCCACATATTGACATTTAATGATTATCTTGCTAAAAGGGATGCTCTGTGGATGAAACCAGTATACGACCTTTTAGGCGTGACGGTGGGGTATATAACCGAAGATACGCCAAGGGAAAGAAGAAGAGAACTGTATGGATGTGATGTAACGTATATATGCGCAAAAGAGGCCGGATTTGATTATCTGAGAGATTTTATGGCAAGCAGCGCCGACAATATAGTTCAGAGAGAATTTAACTTTGCCATAGTGGACGAGGCGGATTCTGTACTTGTGGATGAGGCGAGGATACCCCTTGTGATAGCCGGAAACGTTAAGAGGGATAATTCATTTTTAATAAAAATAAATAGTTATGTTAAAGAGTTTGAAGCGGAAAGAGATTTTAAACTAAATAAATACGCAGAAAAGGTTAGCCTTACGGAAGAGGGACTGTCTCTTGCTGAAAGACTGCTTGGAGTTGAAAATCTGTACAGCCAAGAAAACACAGAAATGCTAGAGGTCCTTCTTTCATCGCTTTATGCCAATTTTATATTAAAAAAAGATAAGGATTATATTGTCAGAGACGGGGATATAGAAATCGTGGACGAATTTACTGGAAGAGTAGCTGAGAAGCGTCAGTATCCCGATATACTTCAGGACGCCGTAAGGATGAAGGAGGGAATCATAAGCAGCCAGAAGAGCATGATATTAAACTCCATACCCCTTCAGCATTTTTTAAGCATGTATAAGAAGATTTCAGGCATGACCGGTACCGCGAACCCAGCCGGGGATGAATTTTTTGAATATTATAATCTTGAAATAGTAAGGATAGAACCCCATATAAAATGTATAAGAAAGGATCTTCCCGATATTATTTTTAAAGACAGAGAGAGTAAAATGAAAATGCTCGTGAAGGAAATTGAGGACGCGCACCTGAACGGCCAGCCCGTCCTGATAGGAACGGGAAGCGTTTTGGAGTCGGAAGGGCTTTACGAGGAACTGAAGAAAAAAGGAATTGAGTGTGAAGTACTTAACGCCAAAAACGACGAGGAGGAAGCCGACATAATCAAAAACGCCGGTGCTTACGGGGCGGTGACCGTTTCAACCAATATGGCCGGAAGAGGGGTGGATATAAGGCTCGGGGGTTTTGATCAGAAGGACTATGAAAAGGTTTTTGAGCTTGGCGGTCTTTACGTTATAGGAACCAACAGGAATGAGAGCAGGCGTATAGACAATCAGCTCAGGGGAAGAGCAGGAAGACAGGGCGACCCTGGAAAGACAAGGTTTTTTGTCAGTCTGGAAGACGATATGATGAAAAAATACGAGGTGAAAAATTTTCTGCCGGAAAAAGGTTTTTCCTGTGATGAAAACGGCGTCATAGAAGATAAGAATGTTACGGAAGCGGTGGCGTGGCTTCAAAGAAGAGTAGAAACCTATAATGAAAACGCGCGTATACAGCTTTTAAAATATACTTATGTAATAGAACAGCAAAGAAGGATAATACATGATAAATGTATGAGTATACTTAACGGACAGACTGAATTCACGCTGCTTAAAAATAACTGCGGGGAAAAATATAATCAGGTTTGTGAGAAGTTTGGAGAGAACGTGGCAAAAAAATGCGAAAGGGACCTGACTCTTTATCATACCCGGAAGGCATGGTCCGAGTATATAGATTATATGGAATATGAAAAGGAAGGCATACACCTTGTTATAATAGGCCAAAAAGATCCGGTGGACGAGTATAACCGTATAGCTGTAAACGCTTTTTCCAATATGACCGCCGAAATTGACAGCAACGTAATAGAATCTTTCCTTAGCGCGGACGTCGGAAAAAACGGCATTGAGCTTGAAAAAATGGGCCTGGAAGTACCGGCGGCCACATGGACGTATCTTATAAATGAAAATAAGGCTCAATTTTCCGCAATGGAGGCTTTTGTAAAATTTGTTGCGGGAAAATTTAAAAAGAACGATTAATATTCAGTATATATTACGAACTGGCAGAAATGAAAATTTATGAAAATAAAAAGTATTTATTGACTTACATTTTTGCCGGTTTTAAAATTGAGTATGTTGAAAACGATTTCAAAAGAGGCTTTTGGATATGGTGACAATTAAGGATATTGCGGAAAAAGCAAATGTTTCCATAGCGTCGGTGTCGCGGTATTTTAATAATAAAGAATTACTGCACCCGGAAACCTGCGCACGTATTGAAAAAGTAGTAATGGAATATGGGTATGTGCCCAACTCCATAGGACGTTCACTCAGAATGGCAAGGTCAGGAAAGATATTGGTGCTTTTGCCGTCCATTTCCAATCCAATGTACCAGAAAATGATATCGTCTATAAACTCAGAATGTCAGCAGCGCGGTTATACCGTTTTGACCTGTACCACAAACAATAATAAATATAATGAACTTCATCTTCTTTCAATGTTAGAGACGCACTATGTAGACGGAGCAATTTTTTTTTCCACTACACAAAGCAGGGAGGAGTTTGAAAAGCTGAGCAGGAGGTTTCCCTTGGTCCAGTGCTGCGAATATATTGACGCGGATGTTTCCGGGGTTACCATCGATAACGAAAAAGCGGCTTTTGACGCTGTAAACTATCTTGTATCCAGGGGGCATAGAAAGATAGCCATGGCCTCCGGAATGGAAGTTTACGGAACTACATATTCAAGGGAACTCGGTTATAGGAGAGCTTTGGAAGAAAACGGAATACGGTTTAACAAAAATTATATAATAAGAGGGGAATACGGGTTTTCTAGCGGAGCGGAGGCAGCTGCTAAATTTTTAAAAATGAAGGATATTCCGGATGGACTTTTAACAGTGAGCGACGCGGTAGCCATAGGCGCGATGAGAGAATTTGTTAGAAATAAAATGGTAATAGGAAAGGATATTTCTATAATAGGGTTTGACAATACGCGGATAGCGGACATGTATATCCCATCGCTCTCTTCAGTGTCGCAACCTCGGGAAGAAATGGGGAAAAAGGCGGTGGAGCTGCTTTTTGAGAGAATGAAGTCCCTAAAGGCTAAAACAAGGCTTATAATGCTTGAACACAAGCTTGTAATAAGAGATTCAGTAAGAAAATAGGAGGAAATTTATTATGAGAAAGATAAGAGTAGGAATAATCGGATGCGGCGGTATCGCCAACGGAAAACACATGCCGTCTTTGAGAAGTATCAAGGAAGTTGAGATAGTGGCTTTCTGTGACATTATCAAGGAGAGGGCCGAAAAGGCCAGAGCCGATTACGGTACTGAGGATGCCAAAGTTTACGTGGACTATAAGGAGCTTTTAAAGGATGAAACAATAGAAGCCGTTCACGTATGTACTCCAAACAGGTCTCACAGCTTTATAACTATAGATGCTCTGCATGCAGGAAAGAATGTTTTATGCGAAAAACCTATGGCAAAGACTGCCGAGGAAGCCAGAGCTATGGTCAAAGCCGCGAAGGAGACCGGAAAGATCCTTACCATAGGATATCAGAACAGATATAGAAACGATTCTCTTTATATGAAGAGCGTCTGCGAATCAGAAGAGTTGGGAGATATTTATTTTGCGAAAGCCCACGCACTAAGAAGAAGGGCCGTTCCCACATGGGGAGTATTTTTAAATGAATATGAGCAGGGCGGAGGACCGCTTATTGATATCGGAACTCACGCTTTGGACCTGACGCTCTGGATGATGAATAACTATAAGCCTAAAATGGTCGTGGGAAAGACCTTTAAAAAGCTAAATGAACAGAAGGATACAGGAAACGCGTGGGGAGACTGGGATCCTGCGGATTTTACCGTGGAGGATTCGGCTTTCGGATTTATAGTTATGGAAAACGGAGCGGTAATTTCTCTTGAAAGCAGTTGGGCCCTGAATATTTTAGACGGAGTAGAAGCCCAGACCACTCTTTGTGGAACTAAAGCAGGTATAGATATGAAAGACGGAATACGTATAAACGGTGTAAAGCATAACAGACAGTACATTGAAAAACCTGATCTTAACGGAGGGGGAGTGGCTTTCTTTGAAGGTTCCACAGGAGGAAAGCCGGAGGAAATAGAGGCTAGTATTTTCTATAACGCTATTTTGAACGGTGGAGAAGTATGCGTAAAACCTGAGCAGGCATGCGTCGTTACAGAAATTCTTGAAGCTATATATGAATCTTCTAAAACAGGAAAACCGGTGTATTTTAACTGATCTGAAAGAGGAACTGGAATATGAATATTTTAATATACAACGAAGGCGTCCATGATAAAGAAGAGTGGATGAAGCAGATTTATCCGGAGGGAATACACGGAGCTTTAAAACAGGCTTTGGATTTTGACGGAAATAATATTACGGTAACTACTTTAGAAGATGTAGAAAAGGTGGTTACAGAAGATTTGCTCGATAAGACCGACGTAATGCTGTGGTGGGGACACTGCGCCCACGGACAGGTACCGGACTGTGTAGTGGATATGGTACATAGAGCAGTTTTAAAGGGAATGGGGTTTATAGCTCTTCATTCGGCGCACCTTTCAAAACCGTTCACAAGGATATTGGGAACGTCATGTACTCTGAAATGGAGAGATGACGACCGGGAGAGATTATGGGTGACCGCGCCTTCTCATCCTATTGCCCAGGGTCTTCCTGAACATTTTGAGCTGCCAAGGGAAGAAATGTACGGAGAGTATTTTGATATACCTAAACCTGACGATATCGTTTTTATGGGGTGGTTTGCAGGAGGAGAGCTTTTCCGCTCAGGCTGTACCTTTACAAGAGGATATGGGAAGATATTTTATTTTCAGCCTGGTCATGAGCAGTTTCCGACATATTATGATAAAAATATTGTCAGGATATTGAAAAACGCTGTGAAATGGGCTGCTCCGATGGTACGCAGAGAGCAGATAGGCTGCCCTAATTCTAAACCTGCAGAAGCAGGGAAAGATTAAAAAATACATTAAAAACAAAAGGAGAGTGATTATATGCATTTGGGATTTTTAACTGGATGTATGGGGAATATACCCCTAAAAGAAAAAGCGCAATGGGCCGCGGACCACGGTATGAAATCTATAGAAATTTCATGTTGGCCTAAACTTAATGACAGAGATTATTCCGCTACGGATATTGACGTTGCTGCTCTTACACAGGAGAAAGCCGACGAAATAAACGCTTATTTAAAAGAAATGGGACTTACTATATCGTCGCTGGCATACTATGATAATAATCTTGCCGCCGACCTGAAATTAAGAGAAACTGTAAACAATCATGTATACAAAGTCATAGACGCGGCTGAGATGCTTCATGTGGATACCATAGGAACTTTTGTTGGAAGAGATCATACCATTTCTCTACAGGATAATTTTATCCTTTTTGAAAAGATATTCAGCGATATCGTAAACTATGCGGAAAAGAAAAATATAAGGGTTATGATCGAAAACTGTCCTATGACCGGTTGGCAGGTGGCAGGACTCCCGGGCACTATTTCGTTTTCGCCCGAACTGTGGAGAGAGATGTTCAGCAGAGTGCCAAATAAAAATTTTGGCCTTAATTACGACCCTTCGCACCTCCGCTTTATGCTTATGGACTATATAACTCCTATAAAAGAGTTCAAAGACAGGATTTTCCATGTTCACGCGAAGGATGTGTTAGTCAAAGAAAAAGTTCTTTCAGAAGTTGGCGTATTCAATAAACAGCTTTTCGACCGTCCCGGAGAAAGTTATTGGGTACCTACCATGCCGGGTCTTGGGGATATAGATTTTAAGGCGTGGATAGACGCTTTAAAGGACGCGGGGTATGACGGAGTCATCAGTATTGAACATGAAGATCCGAAGTATGAAGGCTCTCTTGAAAAAGTACAAAAAGGTCTTGAGATCGCCCTTGATAATTTAAGACCGCTGATATAATAGAGTAATATAAGCTGAGTAAGAGGTGTTGTAAAATGAGAAAAATGGCTGTAATAGGGTACGGAGGAATGGGAAGCTGGCACTGCTCCTCTATAAAAAACGAACTTTCTGATATATTGCAGGTCAAGGGGGTTTACGATATACGGCAGGAGAGGCTTGAAGCCGCCATGAAGGAAGGTCTTTATACATATTCTTCAATAGGAGAAATACTTGCCGACGATGAAATAGAGCTTGTGACGATAGCTACTCCAAACGATTCCCATAAGCCTATAGCTATAAAAGCTTTAAACGCGGGGAAAAACGTGGTTACAGAAAAGCCTGCTACAATGAGCGCCGCCGACTATGAAGAAATAATTGAAGCGTCCCTTAAAAACGGCAGAATATTGACTACTCATCAGAATAGAAGATGGGACAGAGATTTTAATATCGTGAAGAATATTTACGATAACAAAACTATAGGCGATATCTATATGATAGAAAGCCGCGTACAGGGTTCAAGGCAGGTACTTCATGGGTGGAGAGGATCCGCTGTAAACGGAGGAGGAATGGTTTACGACTGGGGAGTCCATCTTATAGACCAGATGATGTGGATGATTAAATCTCCAGTAAAAGAGGTTTATGCCGATCTGTTCTATATTTTTACTGACGAAGTAGACGATAATTTCAAAGCAATCTTACGCTTTGAAAATGGTATAAGCGCCCTGATAGAGGTTTCTATGAACTGCTTTATCCTTCATCCGAGATGGCATATATCAGCAAGCGACGGAACGGCAGTCATAAACGACTGGGACTGTAACGGAAAGATGGTGGCTTTAAACGGTGATTCTACTATGGCCTGGGAGGAAAAAATCGTGTATACCGCCGCCGGACCTACAAGATCTATGGCTCCGAGACCTATAGAGACTACGAAAGAAATACCTCTTCCTACAGTAAATACTCATTGGTCAGATTTTTACAAAAATGTTTTTGACGCTATAGATGGAAAAGCCGAGCTTGTGGTAAAGCCAGAAGAAATTCTTGCGGTGCTCAGGGTCATGGACGCTATTTTTGAGTCAGGAAAGACAGGGAAGAGCATTTCCGTTTAAAAATCTGAAATTGTAAAGTGATATAAAAATTAAAGCCTCTGATAATTCCCGGCTTACGGGAAGGTCAGAGGCTTTTTTAGACTGATTTATTAAATATAAAGGGACTCTCCGGTGTCTATCTCTGTTTTGGAAGAGAGGTTCTCAGAATATGGAGGAACCGGCTTTAATACAGAAGGTATTTTTCTGCTCTTTTTAAACTCTTCACAGCAGAAGCCAAGATCGAGAATATTGCCTTCTTGTATGATAAAATCCTTTTCAAGCGTTTTCGTTACAGCTTCGGACGAGGGGCGCCCGGAGGGAAGTATACGGATATTGTTTATACTGTGAATGGTATCGCCGTATGTTTTTAGTATTTCAAAGCTGCAAGTGCCGTCAGCCTCACAAAAGTCTAAAACAGCCCAAAAATCAGGATAGTAAAGGGGAATCGTAATATGCTCCTCTTTGTTTTCCGGAAGTACGGGACCTAATGTAAGAGTATGACTGTTTACATCCAGAGCGGCTCCGGTAAGTACATCGTTTATAAACCATGTTACCGGAACTGTCATATATGTTACTTCGGCGGGATTCCAGAGATTCTGCGTCCACGTATATCCCAGGTCATAGTGGACTTTTTGTATATGCGCCATTATCTTTAAGCCGTCCTCAACATATCCAAGCTGTATAGCGGCCATAGCCGTATAGCTTTCAAGGTAAAAAGGCCAGCATCTTGAACCGGCATTATCAAGAGACAGATTTTTTTCAAAATCCCATATTTTTGCGGCGTAATAATCCTTTGCGGACTGAACTGAAGTTGTAAGCAGTTTTTTCATTGAAGATATACATTTTTCAAAGGGAAGTATATCTCCTAACCCGCAGTATCTGCTTATAAACTGGCCGGCAAGATGGCCTGAAAATATTATATTGGTTCTGAGATCAGAGCCGTCTTTTTCTGAACCAAAGCAATAAAAGCCCTCGCCGGAAGGATTTTCTACAAAAAGTTTTTCTAAAGAAATGAGAGTTTTTTCAAATTCTGCTTTGTATTTCCGGACGGTCTGGATGTCTTCCATTGCCTCGGCAATATGTATTGCGGCTTTAAGTATGGCAAGATATATTGTTCCGGAATATATAAAAACAGGAGGATGCTGCGCGTCGTCATACGTGGTACTAAAGCATGGGATATGCATGCCCTCTTCGGGAATCTTCCCGTATATAAAATCCATACAGCTTTTTACCCCTGGATATATACTCTCTAAAAGTTTTTTGTTACCGGTTTGATCGTAGGTTTTTGCATTCTGTATTATCCATGAGCCTCCATTGTCTATCATACACCCGAGAGGAGTGGCCGATTCTTTTTTACCGGGATCAGAACTTGAAATACCATGATAGTAATGAAGATCAAAGTGAAGTATCTCGCCATCGTCTCCTATAGTATTGTAATACTGCATATTTTCCTGGATATCAAGTTCGGTAAAGAATTTTTGATATACGGGATGTGAGGAAAGCTTTTGATCCTGAGTTCCTCCCAAGCCTCCCATTTCACCTTCGAGAGTGGAAAAAAGACCTGACTCTGTAAGTACAGTGTTGGTATAAAGAGCATACGCTGAGTTTATCTCTTTAAATTTAAGCCATTGAGGAAGAGAACTCATAAGTATAGGAGCCTGCCATTCTTCAGTTTTATAAACAGCTTCCTCTCTTATGGCAGATACATATGCGGCCAAAGACTCGGAATTATCAAACCAGTTATGATAATATTTTCCGTAATCGCAGTTTTTAAAGAAAGAACCTTCAGGACCTTTTTGGATTTCCTCAGGATTTGTTTTGGGCATAAACCAAAGAAGCATAAAGCGGAAGGTTTTTTCTTCAAATGGGGCAAGAGAAGATTTGATAGAAACTGCCGAAGCGGCGCATACGTTATTGGGATCGCCTCCATAACTGAGATCTACTGTATAATCTGACGGAGTATCTGCAAAACATCCGCTTTTTTCAAATGTCTGCGGGAAATATCCGCTGCCGAATCCATAGGCCGGTATCATGGAAATTTCGCAGTCTTCACTTTCTTCAGCAAGTATTAAAAATTCGCTGTTATAACTTTGAAAGGTCCATTTTACGGGAGAATATATTTCTTTGGCGTACTGCTTTACACCGGCGTATCTATTCATCCCCGCGTCTATATATACAGGCTTTGCGGCGGTATTTACAGGTTTGATAAAAGGAAGAGAGTCGCCGCTGAATTTGGCGTTTGACACAGGTTCATTAAAATCTTTCATTCCCCTGTAAATTACGTCTCCCCAGGAGAGAGCCGCCGCTACCTCGATATTTTGGTCCGTACGGTTTGAGAGGCATATGTCTATCCATGCAGCGGGAAGAGAAGAATCCTTTATATTGTGAGGTATAAGAGAAGAATAACCTTTTAAAGATACGTCAAAATCAAATAGCTGAGTATCATTTTCAGCCTTTAATGTGCAAAAGGGAAATATTCCCGTGTATTCAATATGATCAAAACCTTCTAAACCTAACTTTTTTTCCTTGCCAAGCTGTATTCTTGCCGCGCGGGGGCTTTCTCCTCCCTGCCATACTGCCGCAAAAAATCCTTTCTGATTTTTAGGAAAAAAATCTTTGTGTATATTATTTACGTTTATACGGTTTATATAACCGGACGGATCTATAGAAAAATACCCTGCGCCTATTCCGCCCAGAGGTACACCGCTTGGCCCTTTATGATCCGTCATTTTAAAATAATCTGTCTTTTCCATATTTTTATTCCTCCGTGAATTTTTGATTAAGATTTATATTTCATTCTAACATATCCGATGAGAATAGTGGTAAAAAAAATCAAATTTTTATATTGAAATTTTGAAAAATATGATACAATAAAAAAACAGCAATATCAAATTCACAAATAAGGAGAATAAAAATGAATATTAAAGAATTGCGGACAGACGGACTAAAAGATCCTCTCGGAATTGAAAATTCTAAACCATATTTTTCATGGAAGCTTGACTCTGAAGGTTTTGGAAAGTTTCAGACAGGCTATGAGATCATAGTGGCTGATTCGTTGGAAAAGATCAGCGGATGTGAAGGAAATATATGGCATGTAAAGAAGGACGGGTCAGATCAGAATTTTTGGGTAGAGTACGACGGAGAATCCATTAAATCCTGCACAAGATACTACTGGAAAGTAAGATGCAGGGATGAGGCGGGTAATTTAAGCCCGTGGAGCGAAACGGCATATTTTGAAACGGCATATTTTTCACAGGAAGAATGGAAAGCTGACTGGATAGGATATGAAGGCGTATACACGCCTTTAGACAACACGCCGCTTGTAATTGACGGACGTAAGGAAAGAAGACTTCCGGAAAAAGAAGACGCGGCGCCCAGATTAAGGAAGGAATTTTTCTTAAAAGATAAACCGGTAAGGGCTATACTTTCTATATCCGGACTTGGAATATGTTATAGCTACATAAATGGGAAAGAAACCAGCGACAGCCTTATAGAGCCTGCTCACACAGGTTATTCCGCTACCGTGCCTTACAGGGTAATAGATGTAGCGGATCTGCTTAAAAAGGGGCAGAACGCGATTGCCGCGGAACTTGGAAGAGGATTTTATAATATATATGAAAACAGTCCGTGGGAATGGCACCACTGCGATTACAGAAGTAATCCCAAGCTAAGAGTGCAGCTTGAAATAAAATATCCGGACGGCTCCGGGGAAACTATTTTGAGCGACGAAAGTTGGAAGATGACCATGGATGGTCCGGTAACATATAATTGCATATATTGCGGAGAGAATTACGACGCTAGAAAGGAAATGCCCGGTTGGACCGATACCGGCTTTGACGACAGCGCATGGGACAGGGCGCGTAACGTAAATGATTTTGCGCCGACAGGGAAAATGACTTCCATGCTTTTGCCCCCGGTAAGAGTTACGGATAGATTTAACGCTGTACGATGCTATAAGAACAGAGCAGGAAATTATGTTTTTGATGTGGGAAAACAAATCGCGGGACGTGTGGTGCTTACTGCGAAAGCTCCGGAAGGTACAAGAATTAAGATAGCGTGCGGAGAAAAACTCGACTCGGATGAAAATGTCGTTTATTGGAATGTGAGCGACGAATCGGGACTGCCACAGATGGATTACTATATTTTTAAAGGAGGGGAAGAGGAAAGCTTCGCACCGAAATATAATTATAAAGGCTTCAGATATGTGGTCGTATCTGGAATGCCCGAGGGAGAGGAATACGCTTTAACTGAAAAAAATGTTATTGCTGAAAGATTTTATAATGACGTTGAGCTCACCGGGCATTTCCAGTGCTCAAATGGAATTTTAAATAAGATAAACAGAAATATGGTTTCCACAATGCTCAACAATTTTCATGGTAAGCCTACCGACTGTCCCACATATGAGAAAAACGGATGGCTCGGCGACGCTAACGTAATAATAGAGGACGCGTTACTTAATATGGATTGCAGAGAATTTTTTAAGAAATATTGCAATGATATTTTGGATACGTTGAATGAAGACGGCGGAGTGTCCCAGATTGCTCCTACCGGAAAGGACTGGGGATATATATACGGAGCCGAGTGGCAGACGGCGGCTATATTGATCCCCTGGTATATTTATCTGTATACCGGAGATATAGGGCTTTTAAAAAATAATTACGACAGGGTGAAGAAAGTTATGGAGGCGGATGTGAGGAGGCTTAAAGACAATCTTTCTTCAAGCAACATGGGCGACTGGGTAGCTCCTGGCTGCAATAAAAGACGTTCTGACGCCAATGCCCCTGAAGGTCCGGATATAACCTGCAATGTATTTGCTTCGGAGGCTTTTTTGGCATTTTCAAAGATTTCTGGTATTCTTGGCAGAAAAGAGGAGGAAGAATATTATTTTAAACAGTCGGAATTAACTAAAAACGCTATGAATGAAAATTTCCTTTCTGTAAATGAAGATGAGTATCTTACAAGATGGGTGAGCAACAATAAAAAAGATTATACCGGAACCTATGAATTAAATGACGGGAGTTTTGCGGTAATGGGTTACAGGCAGACATCGAATGTTGCTCCCATAGTGTGGAAAAAGACTCCAAACGAAGAAATCGCCAGAAAAGTAGTTGACCGTCTTGCCAAAGAAATAGAAAGCAATCCCCAGGGTCCTCATCTTGATACAGGTTTTGTGGGAACAAAGTTTATACTCCCGGCCCTTACGGAATATGGATATGGAGAACTTGCTTATAAAATAGCCGTTCAGACTACATATCCGAGTTGGGGATATCTTATAGCGAACGGAGCGGATTCCATGTACGAAGGGTGGGAACTTAGTTCAAGGTCATTTAACCATTACTTCTTAGGGACTGGAGACGAGTGGCTGTTTAAATATTTAGGAGGAATACAGCCGAATAAACCGGGATTTAAAGAGTTTACTGTTAAACCGTATATTCTCGGGGATCTGACATATGCGAACTGTGAGATAGATACTCCAATGGGGAAAATATATTCCGGGTGGAAAAGAGAAGAAAGATCGATCAAATTCAACATTTCAGTTCCGGTAAATTCCAAAGCTGAGGTACATATACCTTTTTATGATCAGGACGGAAATATTGAATACAGGATATGCACGCTGCTTTCCGGGAAATATCTGTTTGAAAACGGAGAGAAAAAATAAAAGCATAAAGTATGGCCAAGGTAAAAAGGTAAAAAATAAGCTGCGAAACTTAAAATGTTTTCGCAGCCCTTTTTTATTTACCGAAAGTATCCTTTAAAGTTACTGTCCTGTTAAATACAGGTTTTTCGGGAGTATGGTCTTTATCGGCGCAGAAATAACCTATTCTGAGAAATTGGAATTTATCTCCTTTATCAGCCTTGGCGAGATAGGGTTCTACTTTCGCGTTATTTATTATTTTTAAAGAATCAGGATTGAGCTTTTCTGTGAAATCCTTTCCGTCCGAAGTGTCTCCGGGGTCTTCTACAGAAAATAGCTGCTCATATATCCTTACTTCAGCGTCTACGGCGTTGTGAGCCGATACCCAGTGTATAGTTCCTTTTACCTTTCTTCCGCCTTCTATCCAGCCGCCCTTGGATTCAGGATCGTATTCTCCGTGTACAGCCGTTATATTTCCATTCTCATCTTTATCACAGCCGGTACACTTTACGTAATAAGCATGCTTTATGCGTACCTCGTTGCCAGGAAACATTCTAAAGTAACCTTTGGGAGGATTTTCGCAAAAATCGCTTCTTTCAATGAAAAGCTCTTTTGAAAAATATACTTTTCTTTTCCCGGCGCCAGGATCTTCCGTGTTGATATCAAATTCAAATTCCTCAATTTGTCCTTCAGGATAATTGTCTATTATGAGCCTGACAGGATCTAAAACAGCCATTCCTCTCTCTGCGGAAGCATTTAAGTGGTCTCGTATACAATGCTCTAATAAAGCATAGTCTACCGTGCTTATAGCTTTTGAAACTCCTACTTTATCCATGAAATTTCTTATGGAAAGGGGAGTATATCCCCTTCTTCTGAGCCCGCAAAGCGTGGGCATTCTCGGGTCGTCCCAGCCGTTTACAAAATTTTCCTTTACAAGACGCATTAAATAACGCTTGCTCATAACAGTGTATGTCAGGTTAAAACGGGCAAATTCGATCTGTCTTGATTTACACGGAAGGTCTACATTTTCTAAGACCCAGTCGTAAAGAGGCCTGTGATTTTCAAATTCTAAAGAACATAGAGAATGCGTGACATTTTCTATAGAGTCTTCTATAGGATGAGCAAAGTCGTACATAGGGTAGATACACCATTTATCTCCGGCTTTATGATGAGCAGTATGAAGTATCCTGTAAAGAGCGGGATCCCGCATATTTATATTAGGAGACGCCATATCTATTTTTGCGCGCAGTATCATACTTCCGTCGGGAAATTCCCCGTCGCGCATACGTTTAAACAGATCCAGATTTTCTTCCACGCTCCTGTCTCTGTAAGGACTGTTTATTCCCGGTTCCGTAAGAGTTCCTCTATATTTCTTTATTTCATTCGCAGTAAGCCCGCATACATAGGCAAGGCCTTTTTTTATAAGTGTAACGGCGCATTCGTACATGGTTTCAAAATAATCGGAGGCATAAAAAAGTCTGTCTCCCCAGTCAAAACCGAGCCATTTTATATCCTCCTTTATAGCGTCCACATATTCGGTATCCTCTTTTACAGGATTAGTATCGTCAAAACGAAGGTTACAGAGGCCGCCGTATTTTTCCGCGGTCGCAAAGTCTATACAGATAGCTTTTGCATGTCCTATATGAAGATATCCGTTAGGTTCCGGAGGAAAACGGGTATGAACTCTTTTTCCCTCAAACCGCCCTCCTTTGGAAATATCTTCTTCAATAAATTCACAAATAAAGTTTTTATTTTCATCCATAGTAATATACGATCCTTTCAAATAGGTTAATATCATTCTTCAAGCATGTCTATACCGGTTTCTATTCTTGCAAGAGATTCTTCTTTTCCTAAAATATACAAAAGCTCTATGGCCCCGCCCGGAGTTACGTCCTTTCCGCTTAGAGCAGTCCTTACCGGCCACATGATCTGGCCGTTTTTTACACCCTTCTCGGACGCCAGATTTATTAAACTGTCGTGGAGTTTTTCCTCGTTCCAGTCCCTTTTGTCTATTCCCTTTAAGAGGGAAAGGACCGCTTTAAGATTTTCAAGAGAGTTTACTTTATCTGTCTTCATTTTCTTGTGACAGTAAATATCTGTAGAATACTCCGGAAGAGCGTCTATAAAATCTATTAAAGGAGCGATATCCATAAATGTATCCGCACGGCCCTGCACCAGGGAAGCTATTTTTTTCAAATCTATATCCGGAGAGGCAACAGCTTTTTTCAGGTAGGGAAGGGCAAGGGCATAATACTTATCAGGATCCATGTTCCTTAAATATTCTCCGTTCATCCATCTTAGTTTTACTATATCAAAAACAGCGGGAGACTTACTGAGTCCTTCTATATAGAAATTTTCCACGAGCTCGTTTAATGTAAAAAACTCTCTGTTATCTCTGGGACTCCAGCCCAAAAGAGCTATATAGTTAAGTATAGCTTCAGGAAGATAGCCTTTTTTTAGCAGGTCCTGGAAAGAAGCGTCGCCGTTCCTTTTGGAAAGTTTATGCTGAGCGTCCTTCATGACCGGAGGAAGATGTATATAGACGGGAATATCCCAGCCTAAGGCCTCATAAAGTAAATTATATTTCGGGGTAGAGGAAAGATATTCGTTACCTCTTACAACGTGAGTTATATTCATGAGATGGTCGTCTATAACATTTGCAAAATTATATGTTGGCATACCGTCAGATTTGACCAGTATCTGGTCTTCAAGCTCGGAATTTTCTATCTCTACCAGTCCGTACACCACGTCGGTATATGAGGTTTTACCTGAAAGAGGCATTTTCTGACGTATAACATAGGGCGTGCCGGCTTTTAATTTCGCTTCCACTTCTTCTTTGGAAAGATCACGGCAGTGACGGTCGTAGCCGGCTACCTTATCCGCCGAATTTGCTTTTATCTCTTCCAGCCTGTCCTTTGTACAGAAGCAATAATATGCCGCGCCATTTTCTACTAACTTTTTAGCGTAAGGAAGATAAGTATCCTTTCTTTCGCTTTGGATGTACGGTCCATAGTCTCCGCCTACGTCGGGGCCTTCATCGTGCTGCATGCCTGTTTGCTTTAATGTTTCATATATTATATCCGTAGCGCCTTCAATATAACGTTCCTGGTCCGTATCCTCAATTCGCAGTATGAATTTTCCTCCCTGGGATTTAGCTATGAGATATTCATAAAGCGCTGTCCTGAGATTGCCTATATGCATATATCCAGTTGGGCTTGGCGCAAAACGCGTACGTATTTCCTTGGCCATAAATAAAACCTCTCTTTTAAAAATATTATTAACAATATATCTAGTTAAGCAATCCAAATTGCTCCAATAAAAATATTATACCAAAAATTACAGGCTGATGTAAAAGGTATATTAGCAAAGAATGCCTGCCAATAAAACAGATCTGCTTTATTGGGAAATATTTTCCGGCTATTTCTGATTTGATGATCCGCTTGCCGTTGAGATAAAAAAACTTACCTATAAAGATTCCCAATATAAACCAGCCGGTATAGGGAAATACAGGGAAAAAATCTGAAGATATAAAGTACGGATCAACGCTGTATCCGCAGAGTACAGGAATATTTATATGGTTCTTTCTTGCGTAAACTCCGAGAAATATGATCATGACGGCGGCAATAAAATAAAGCGCCCACAGCCGTATATTTTTTTTAGAAGTTTTCAGTATAAAATGGCCTAAGATCATTGATACGGCCAGAAGATGCAGAACGCCGAAAAGCACTGTGTAAATGTTCTCCGGATCTACGTATATCTGATACATAAATGTCACGTAGGTTACGACCATGGCTACAAAAAACAGAGAAAGGCCTCTGTTAAGATTATTTTTACTGAAGCAGCAGCATATTCCTGAAATGAGGATGAATATAAGCCCTCCGTATTCCATTACGATATCTACTACTTTAGCAAAATTGGGAACTCCGGAAAGAATATTTATGCCCCAGTATTCCCCAAGTGAAAAATTTAAATGTATGAATATCATACCAAGTATAGCCAGACCTCTTATGAAGTCAAGTTCCCATATTCTATTGGATTTATTATCTTCAACGTTGTCCATATAAAACAAACTCCCATAATTATCAATTTCAAAATTATAATACATTTTTGTGCTTTTAGAAACATATTTATAATCAGGATTATTTGAAAAAATCAGGTTTTTATGATGTACAGAAAAAAGTTTTGCGTTTTATTTGCAGCGCTGATCTTGAGCATAGCCTGCGCTTTTAACCAAATTTACGCCGATGATGTTTTGCCGGACGATGAATATGAGGTAGATCTGACCTATGAGACCTTTCAGACACAGGATGAAAGCATGGTGCTGAACGCGCGAAGCGCAATAGCTATAGAGGCTTCCACAGGAAGAATACTTTTTTCCAAAAACCCTTATGAAAAAAAAGCTATAGCAAGCACTACAAAGATAGTTACGGCTATTTTAGCCATAGAATATGGAAAGTTTGACGAGGTGGTTACTGTAAGCCAGAAAGCCGCCTATACTCAGGGATCTACGATCAAATTGTCCGTAGGAGAAAAAATAAAGGTAATAGACCTTATTTACGGACTTATGCTTTGTTCGGGAAATGACGCGGCGGTAGCGCTGGCAGAACATATTGCAGGCAGTGAAGAAAAATTCGTGGAAATGATGAATAAAAAAGCCGAACAGCTTGGAGCCACGAACACCCATTTTGTAACTCCTCACGGCCTGGATGATGATGATCATTATTCTACAGCTTATGATATGGCGATCATTACGGCTGAGTGCATGAAAAATGAGACTTTCAGGACAGTTGTATCCACGGCTGAAACATATATATCCGGAAGAAGCCTGAGAAATACAAATGATTTACTTTTTACATATCAGGGAGCGACCGGAGTTAAGACCGGCTTTACCGGAAACGCGGGAAGATGCCTGGTAGCCTCAGCGGAAAGAGACGGTATGGAGATAATAACGGTAGTTTTGGGATGTGATGATAAAAAGTCGCGTTTTGCCGATTCAAGAAAGCTTCTTGACTATTCTTTTGATAAATATTCGATGAAAGAGCTGCTTAAAGAGGATCAGATCATTACTGAGATAGATGTTATAAAAGGGAAACAGGGAAAGGTAAAATTGCTTTGTACAGACGATGTTACATTGCCTATGAGCGAAGATGAAAAAATAGATTATGAGATTAAGATTTCGGCGCCGGAAAGAATAAACGCGCCGTGCGCGGGGAATAACCTCATAGGGAAACTTTATATAACCTGTAAGGATGAAAATATCGCCGTATGTGATTTGAAAATAGCGGAAAGTATAGATAAAAAAAGTTTCGGAGATTTTTGGAAAGAGATCGTAGGAATATGGGCGAGTATATTTTAAAAAAGTAACTTTCGGAATTATTTCCCAATGCTTATTTGTTGGATAAAAAAATGAGAAAATCCTTACAAAAGTATGGGAGGTATAATTTAATGAGTGGAGAAAAAGGAAGTTTTACAGTGGAAGCGGCGATAATCGTGCCTTTTATAACAGGTATTATCGCCGTTTTTCTTATGCTTACCATGAAACGATATAATATGGCCGTAAAAGAACTTTCTGATATAAAGGAAAGCTCAGAAGAACTGCGAAGATGCCCTGCTGAAATAATAAACAATACGGAGCTTATATCCGAATATATAGAAAATATACTCGGAGGTGATAAAGAAAAATGACTTCGTTTATTGCTGTGATTTTGAGTATACTTCTGTTTTTCTATGGAACGCTTATGAACGAAATAAAATATACGGGGGCAAAAATTATTTCCAGAGAAATATTGGAAAATTCCGTATATTCCGTTATGGCTGATTATAACAGGGAAATAAGAGAAAAGTACGGTATTTATTGTATGATGTCGTCATGGCCTGCGGAAATCGGGCTAAAGGGATATATAGAGGAGAATACCGGATATGAAAGAAAAAACGGTTTTATACCTCTGGAATATAAGAATATAAATTGTATGGAAAGAACCTTGGAAGATCCAGGTGAAATCAAAAGACAGATTTTAGAATTTTGCAAATATCGGATTCCGGTTAAGACCGCAGAAAATTTTTTGAAAAAATTTAATAGTATAACGGATTTTTTGAGCTTTGGCAAAGTGACAGAAAGTGAAGCCGGCGAATATGAAAGGTCAGAGGAAGCGGAAAAAAACAAAGGCAAAAACTATGATATGAGAAAAGAAGCCGCAGAACTTTTAAAATCGATGAACCGGAAAAAGGACGGGGACAAGGAAATAAGCGACGATATTTATAAAAGGCTTCCTTCAAGAAGTATAGGTAAAAACGCTTTAGGAGAGTATATAAAAAATTATCTGGATGAACTTTCTTTGCTTGAAGGAGGCGAAGCCGAGAAAGCTGCCGGTTATGCAGAAAATATTTTTAAAGGAGAGGATTTTAAATTTGACAAGATTTATGAAAGCTTTCTTATAAACGAATATATTATCGAAGTATTTAACTCGGGTGTAAATATAATTGATAAAGAAAATTTTCTGGAAAATGAAATTGAATATATTATTTTTGGAAATAAAAGCGACGGGACCAATGCTGATTATTTCAAATTTCTTACTATACTCATAAGGTTTTTATTCAATTCTATTTATATATATCAGGATAAAGAAATTAATACGATTGCTGAGGCTCTGGCATATGCGGCTACTATAGCAGTAGAGTTTCAGGGAAAGGACGCGGCCAAACAGGCAATCATCCTTTCATGGAATTTAATTGAATCCAATGAAGATTATAAAATTTTAAAAAATAATGGAAAGGTTCCTCTATTTAAGAAAAGGGAGCAATGGAAAACGTGGATACATTATAATAAAAGAGCAGAATCTGTTTTAAGCCTGAGCTATAATGATTATCTGCGGCTTTTTCTTCTTATGATACCCGAAGACGTTAAAATAGCCAGGATCATGGATCTTATATATCTTAATTGCTTTTTGCCAAAAGGTCTTACTTTAGCCGACGGGATTTCAGCAATCAAAGCAAGTTGTGTATTTTATTTTAAAAAAAGAGAAATCAAACTGTATACAGAGGTGGCATATGCAAAATAAAGGTTCTGTTACAGTAGAAACCGCGATCATTTTTCCCGTAGTAATGATAGTGCTGATACTGGGATCAGCCATTATAACTTTATGCCTTGATTATATAAAAATAAGGGAGAGCCTTAACGGCACTGCTGTTTATATGTCGGATTACGCTTATATTTACCATGAAAAAATAATTTCAAAGTTTATGGAAAAATTTGAGGATAAGGCTTACAGTGAGCTTGAAGAGGGAGTAGACCAATTAATGTCCGCCGTACCGGATAAAATATGTGAAGTAATAAATATAAAGGAATATATGAAAGAGTACGGTGAAAGCATTATAGACAGCGCAGAGTCTCAAGTTTATATGCCCATAGCTAAGGGAATATTTATGAGCTTCTATATGGATAAAAGTGTATCCGGAAGACTTGAATATCTGGATTTCAGCGAAAGCAGCTTTTTTGAAAAAGACAATACCATACTGCTCGATCTTAAATTTGGATTGAAGGTACCGCTTATATTTGAAAAATTTTCTGTGGATATGAGATGCCGCATAAGAGTAAATACTTGGGTGAGCGGAGTCGGGGAGGATACTGAAGAGGAAGATATATGGGAAATGAGTAATTTTGAAAGGGGGAGAAAACTAAGAAGCATTATGGGCGCTAATCTTCCGGAAAATTTTCCTGTTATAGCTATATTTAAAGACGGAAGAGCGTCGATGATAAAAAGCATAGATTACAGAAAAAAGACGTATTTAAAAGAAGGGGCGCTTTATACAAGTATAAAGGGTATGATCGACAGACTTAAAGGATACTATGGTACGGAAATACCGTTTGGCAAAGAAAATATTGTGATAAAAAGAGAGGATATATCAATAAGAGAGCTTATATTGGTAATACCAAGGGGAGAAGAGTCAGCCTTCGCGGCAGAACAACTGGAGAAAGCAAGGAAATATGCTTTGAGCAGAATGGTCATTCTCACTGTAAAAAAGTACTGATCTGTGGTAAAATCGTAATAGATTTTATCACATGAAAATTTGGAGGAGGACAGTAATGAAACAGTACGAAAGAGCGTCAGAGGCTTTGAATTATATAAGATCTAAAATTAGATATATGCCGGAAATCGCGGTTATCCTGGGATCGGGGCTTGGAAAGTTCGCGGACGGAATCGAGGACAGGACCGAGATAGAATATAAGGATATTCCCATGTTTCCGCGTTCGACAGTTCAGGGACATGCAGGAAAGCTTATTATTGGTAAGTCCGGAGGAAAAAATATCATAGCTATGCAGGGGCGATTTCATATGTACGAAGGATACGGACCTGATGACGTAACGCTGCCTGTGAGGATTTTTCAGCTTATGGGGGTAAAAATTTTGATTGTCACCAACGCCGCCGGAGCTGTAAATACAGAATTTGATGTAGGAGACCTGATGATCATAGAAGATCATATAGGACTTTTTTGCCCTTCACCTCTTTCGGGAGAAAATGACGAACGTTTTGGAACGAGATTTCCTTCAATGACAAGCGCCTATGATAAAAAGCTGACAGAGGCCGCTTACAATGCCGCTGAAGAGACTGGGATTAAACTCAGGAAAGGAGTATATTGCTATTGTAAAGGACCAATGTTTGAAACTCCGGCCGAGATACGGGCAATAAGGGCTTTGGGAGGAGACGCTGCGGGAATGTCTACCGTTCAAGAGGTTATAGCGGCGGTACACGGAGGATTGAGGGTATTGGGCATATCATGTATTACGAATATGGCCGCAGGAATACTTAATGTTCCGCTTACCCACGAAGAGGTTATGGAAACGGGGAAAAAGGTAGAAAATAGCTTTTCAAAGCTTGTAGGGGAAATAATTGCTAAAATCTGAGAAATAAAATAGCATAGGGATATTAAATAACTTATGGATTCCGGAGGTTTATAGGTATGAGAAAGGTCATAATATCCCTGTTGCTTATTTTGTCCGCGGCCGTATATTTATCTCTTTATACCGGTGAGAATATTTTTACCGGAGCGGAAGAAGATACAAAAGAATTAACCGGTATAGAATATGCCGCTGAGAAAATATCCTATAAGAATATTTCAGGGATAAATATCGACTCGGCCCATGCAAAGATCAATGTTTACGTCGATCCCAAATCGGAGTACATAGTAGTAGCCTCCAAAAATGCTGACATTTCTCAATCAGTGTCTGAAAAAATCTTGTATCTAAAAAACCAGAAGGAAAATTACGGAACCATAGATATCTATATTCCTGACAGAATATACAATATATATATTTTCTCCCAAATATGCGAGCTTAATATAGACTGCAAAATAAAGAGTATTTTATATGTGAGATCCGAAAAAGTTTCAGCTTCTGTTAATGGTTTTTGCGGAAGGATAGATCTTGAGGCGGAAGAAGGCTATGTTTCTTTAAAATCAGGAAATCTTGAGGGGAGCTCAAAAGTAAATATACTTAAAGAAGGAACTATATACATAGATTCAAAATTTAAAGAAGCAGAGAATTATGAATTTTCAGTGGGTACAGGCGCAGTAAAGATAGAAGATAAAGAGAATGAGAATATTTATTTTGATGTATACGCTATTGCCGTATACGGGGAATATAATGAAAGTGAGCCTGTAAATATAATGTCCGATAAATGTGCAAAAATTATTGTAAATGCTGAAAATGGCGTTGTATATTTTGAATAATGGTTATATAATAATATAAATATGCAACTTATTATGCTTAGGAGGAGAAAAATATGAAGAAGAAAAATGCGGTAATTACTGTAATGATTATTCTTGCTCTGGCTTTTTCACTTTACAGTGTGGATATCTTTGCCGCGGCTAATCCTTATACGGAGATTGAATTTGTGGAGGCTCAGGAGTTTGATTGGGATACCGAGGGGTATAACGAGTTCCATCAGGATCTTATCAAATTTGAGGGAACAGAAGAAGCAGGTACAAATGTCGGCGGTACATATGACGGAGCCTGGCTTGAATATGATTCATATGACTTTGGAACGGTAGGAGCTGTTTCGGTAAATGTCAATTATTGTAATAACTCGGGAAGATGTTCTGAAGATTCGACTATGGAAATATGGATAGACGGTTATGATGAAGGGTCCGGCGGGACAAAAATGGGAACTATAAATTTGGAACCCACTGGAGGAAACTGGGATTCTTACGAAGATACAAACGGAAAGTTGGATGCTGTTATTACCGGAACGCATACTGTGTATGTAGTATTAAGAGGAACTACATCTTCCACAAATCCTTTTATAGCTAATCTCAGAACTTTTGAATTTGTAAAAGGAGAAGGAGAGGAAAAGACTCCGGAACCAGGAACAGATACATCTACTCCTACTGCTGAACCTACTGATACTCCTACGGAAGAGCCTACCGCTACCCAGACAAATATGCCTGTCCAGACTACAGCAAGGGCTACGTCTACAAATACGGCAAGCACTGATGTTGAGGAAGGGGAGGAAAACAGCAGTACGCTTATCATCGTGATAGTGATCGTTGCCGCCGTTATCATAGTAGCAGGTGTAGCAGCGGGAATTTATCTTAAAAAGAAAAAGGGATAATTTCAAATATTAAATCGAGCTTAAACCCTGGCGGAAACTTAGCTGTCCGTCAGGGCTTTTTTTAGTTAAATATATTTGGCCGGAGAGCGTGAAAAGTAAAAGGTATGGCTTTTTTGCGGGCCGCTTGATAATTTTCTGAAATATTGTATAATAAATTGTTAACTCAATAAGAAGGAGGAGGCTTTGGACAAAACTTATAAAAGTAAAAACTTAAAATTGGCGGCGATTTTAATATTAATATTTGTTGCTTTGTTAGCCGCGTTAATATTTTTGGAAGAAAATTTTACAGACAAACCTGAGGCCTCGAAGACTCCGGAAAATACGGGCACAAATTTTTCGCAATCTCAGGACGAAACGGGAACGGCTCAAAACGAAACGGGTGGGACTGAAACATTAGATCCCGCAGAAACAGTGCCCAAAGTTACTTTTTCCCCGGCAAAGGATGTTACAGACGGGGAAACAATGCAGGTTCATTTTATAAATTTAGGAGACGCTGATTCCATACTTGTGAAATGCGGAAAATATAATATGCTTATTGACGCCGGCGAAAGCAGCGACGGTAAAAAAGTTTTGAAATATTTACAGAATGAGGGAGTAGAAACTATTCATTATCTAATAGCCACCCACCCTGATCAGGACCATATAGGCGGAATGGATACGGTTATAGAGAATATTAATGTTGAAAATTTCTATATGAGCGGATTTGTTAAAGATTCCAAACACTACGAGAATCTGTTGGACGCTTTGAAAGAAAAAAATCTGGAAATGAAGGTTCCTGAGCCGGGGATCAGAACGGAAGAGTTTGATCTTGGACAGGCCAATTGCAGTATATTGGCTCCGATAAAAAGTTATAGCCAGTCTGCTTCAAATAACAGCTCTATTGTATTAAGAGTGGCTTTCGGAGAGAAAGTTTTTCTGTTTATGGGAGACGTTGAATCTGACGCTGAATACGATATATTGGCAAGATACTCGGGTCTTGAGGCTGATGTGGTCAAAATAGCTCATCACGGAAGATCGGACGCGACCGGAGAAGCTTTTGTAAATGCTGTGGATCCTAAATATGCAGTGATAACCTGCAAAGAAGGAAATGAAAGCCAATCAGTAATCGAAAGGCTTGAAAATTCAGTAGCCACAACTTACGTACTTGGAAAAACCGGAGATATTGTATTTAGTACAGATGGAAAAAGAATTAACATAAATATAAATTGAAATAGAAAGGGAAAAATATAAGGCTTATGATTAGAGAGGACATAAGAAATATAGCTATAATCGCGCATGTAGATCACGGAAAGACAACGCTTGTAGACGCAATGCTCAAACAGTGCGGATCTTTTAGGGCCAACGAGCAGGTGGAAGAAAGAGTGATGGATTCCAACGACCTTGAAAAGGAGAGAGGTATAACAATACTTGCCAAAAATACATCATTAAAATATAAGGGACATAAAATCAACGTAGTGGATACTCCGGGACATGCCGATTTTGGCGGAGAGGTTGAGCGTATATTAAAAATGGTGGACGGTGTCCTGCTTTTGGTGGATGCTTTTGAGGGCGCGATGCCGCAGACCAGATTTGTGTTGAGAAAGGCGCTGCAGATAGGACTTAAGCCTATAGTAGTAGTTAATAAAATAGACAGGGACGGAGCCCGGCCGGCGGAGGTAGTAGACGAGGTACTGGAACTTTTTATGGAACTTGGAGCGGATGATGAACAGCTTGATTTTCCGGTGGTATACGCGTCGGCAAGAGACGGCTATGCTATGGAAAGTCCGGACGGAGAGCGCGCGGACCTGGAGCCGCTGTTTGAAAATATATTAAAATATATTCCGGCTCCTGACGGTGAAGCTGATAAGCCGCTTCAGCTCCTTGTTTCCAACATAGACTATGACGAATATGTTGGCAGAATAGCTATAGGAAGAATAGAGCGGGGAAAGATAAATATGGGACAGCAGGCTGTTATATGCAGCCTGGGGAGCGATAAAACCCGCCAGATCAAAATAACAAAACTTTATACTTTTGACGGATTGAAGAGAGTTGAGACGGAAAGCTCCTATTATGGAGACATAGTAGCCGTTTCAGGCGTAGCGGATATAACCATAGGAGATACCATATGTGAAGTCGGAGCTCCTGACGCTCTGCCTTTTGTAAAAATTGACGAGCCTACTCTTTCTATGACATTTTCAGTAAATAACAGTCCTTTTGCCGGAACAGAGGGACAATTTGTAACGTCAAGACATTTGCGGGCAAGACTTTACAAAGAATTGGAGACAAATCTCAGTATGAGAGTAGAAGACACAGAGTCTCCGGATTCAATTAAAGTATCAGGGAGAGGAGAGCTTCACCTTTCGATACTTATAGAGACTATGAGACGAGAAGGCTATGAATTTCAGGTATCAAAGCCCAGAGTAATATATAAAGAAGTTGAGGGCAGGCTTTTTGAACCTATGGAGTGCCTTATGATAGATGTTCCTGAAGATTATATGGGAGTTGTAATGGAGGCTCTCGGACCCAGAAAAGCTGAGTTGGTGAATATGACTTCAGCTACCCAGGGGTATGTTAGATTAGAGTATAACATACCTGCCAGAGGACTTATTGGATATAGATCAGAATTTTTGACTGCGACAAGGGGAAATGGTATAATGAATCATGTGTTCAGCGGATTTGAAGAATATAAAGGAGATATAAATTCAAGAACACGTGGTTCCATGGTGGCATGGGAGACAGGAGAGGCTGTGACATACGGACTTTATAACGCTCAGGAAAGGGGAACTCTGTTTATTACCCCGGGAACCAAAGTTTACGAAGGGATGATAGTCGGGGAGAACGCGAGAAACGAGGATATAGTTGTCAATGTTTGTAAGAAAAAGCATGTTACCAATATGAGGGCGTCAGGGTCTGACGAAGCTCTGAAACTCACTCCTCCGAAAATATTGAGTCTTGAACAGGCATTGGAGTTTATTGCGGATGACGAACTTGTAGAAATGACACCTAAGTCAATAAGATTGAGAAAGAAAATACTCAACAGCGAAATGAGAGCCAAAGCTAAAAGCGCGGCCTCACAGTGAGGTTTATATGGATAATGACAGACGTTTGAAGAAGGCTAAAACTTCGGATGACCAAAATAAGAAAAAGAAAAATGAAAACGGAGTGGCAAGACCATTTTTGATACCACTTATATCATGTTTTGTTATTTTGGCGCTGATAAGTTGTTTGTTTACTTATAGCTATATCTTAGCTGATTTTTCAAGTCAGTCTCAAAAGGGAGATATAGTTATAGAAGAATCAGAGCAGATACTGTTTGTAATAACAAACGGTATGACTACCACGCAGATAGCCGAAAGCCTTAAAGATATGGGCCTGATCAGCAATGTAACTGTATTTAAACTTTTTTCTAAACTTGACGGGTACGACGGGCAGTACAAGACCGGCAGTCATTATCTGAAGAAAGGTCTTGAGATGAAAGATATAATGAAAATCCTCTCTTCAGACACTGTAACTAAAAAAGTCACTTTTCCGGAAGGATTTACTGTAAAAAAAATAGCCGCGAGACTTGAGGCCAATGATCTGTGCAGCGCTGAAGAGTTTATGAATACGGTTAACAGTATAGTAAAAGATGAGGAATTTTTAGAGGAATATCCTTTTTTGAAAAATTTACCTGACAGAGATTTTGCCCTTGAAGGTTATCTTTTCCCGGACACCTACTTTTTTGATCTTGCGGCTACGCCGGAAGAAATTATAAGGATAATGTTGGATAATTTTTACGACAGATATACTCCTGATTATTATACTAAAGCAGAGAAATTAGGATTTACGATGGATGAGGTAATAATACTGGCGTCTATCGTTGAAAGAGAGTGCAGAATATCCGCTGAGAGAAGAAAGGTGGCGGGAGTATTTTATAACCGTCTTACAAATCCTTTCGACAGCTCTCTTGAATATCTTCAATCCTGCGCTACTCTTCAATATATAATAGAACGTGATACAGGCTTTATAAAAGATGTTCTTACTCTCGAGGATGAAAAGATAGAAGACAGGTATAATACTTATATTCATAAGGGGCTTCCTCCCGGACCTATATGCAGCCCGGGCATAGAATCTATAAAAGCAGTGCTAAATTTGGAAAAGCACGATTACTACTTCTTCGTTTTGGACAGCAAATCATCTTCGGGAAGCCATTTGTTTGCCAAGACCTTAAAAGAACATGAAGCAAATAAGAATCAGCAATAACAATAATGATAGTAGAAGAAAATGTAACTAAATTTATAAGAGAAAATCTTAAAAGCTCTGATGGGCTTATGGCGGCTATGGAGAGATACGCGTCAGAACATTATGTACCTATAGCAAAACCGGAGACCGCGGCTTTTTTGCGTACATTAT
>CASDQQ010000121.1 GCA_949282945.1 uncultured Eubacteriales bacterium | reverse complement strand
GGCCTTTTTATCATGGATATTTTTCGGTAAAGCCGTTCTTTCGCCCTCAGTTTTTTCTATTTTCCGCAAGTCACAAAGAGAGTATATATTTTAAACCGGACAAAAACTGTCCGGTTTAAAAAAAATTTTTTTAGGATTTTTGAAATTTTATAGATTTTATATAAAGCAGAAAATCCGCTTTATATATCCTTAAGCCACATATCCGCCGAAGCGTCGCTAGGCATACGGAAATCCCCTCTTGGAGAAAGGCTTACCGAGCCCACCTTTGGTCCGTCCGGCAGGCATGACCGCTTAAACTGCTGTGAAAAAAAGCGTCTGTAAAAAACTGTAAGCCACTTTTTGATTTCATCTTCTCCATATTTATCGCCAAAAGCGGTCTTTGCAAGGAAAAGAATCTTAGAAGGCTTGTAGTAAAGCCTCATCATATTATAAAGGAAAAAATCTTGCAGTTCGTAAGGCCCAACTATATTTTCCGTCTTTTGGGATATTTTCCCGTCCTCAGGAGGAAGAAGTTCCGGACTTACCGGCGTGTCTAAAATATCCCTGAGAGTCTCGGCCAGTCTCCCGCCGTCATTTTCAACAGCAAAATATTCTATAATATATTTTATAAGGGTCTTGGGTATGGAAGCGTTTACCCCGTACATAGACATATGGTCGCCGTTATATGTAGCCCATCCCAGAGCCAACTCAGATAGATCCCCGGTACCTATGACGATACCGTTTGTCTGATTTGCCACATCCATAAGAACCTGGGTCCTTTCTCTGGCCTGACTGTTTTCATAAGTTACATCTCTGTTATTTTCATCATGTCCTATATCTTTAAAATGAGCTCTTACCGCGGCGGCTATATTTATCTCTCTTAATGTCACTCCGAGGTCTTCACAAAGCCTTACAGCATTGTTATAGGTTCTGTCGGTAGTCCCGAAGCATGGCATTGTTACAGCGGTTATTCCCTCGCGGTCGATTCCCAGAGAATCAAACGCTCTTACTGTTACAAGCAGCGCCAATGTAGAATCAAGCCCTCCCGATATTCCTACTACCGCTGATTCCAGCCCTATATGTTCAAGGCGCTTTTTCAGTCCCGCAGTCTGGATATCTAAAATTTCCCTGCACCTTTTAGTCCTTTCCCCGCTATTTGAAGGCACAAAGGGCGTAGGATCTATAAATCTGTTAAGCCTGTCATCTGTGTATTCACGATCGGCAAAAAATATCTCTCTTACAGAATTTGCGGCATTTTCCTCAGAAAATCTCGACGCGTCCTTAAAGGTACCTATCCTCCGTCTTTCTCCCGCCAATAGCTCCGTATCTATATGCGCCGTTATCATACCGCAGGAAAAGCGCTCCGATTCTTTAAGCACGATTCCATTTTCAGCAATTATATTGTGGCCCGCGTAGACCGTATCTGTAGTTGACTCCCCTTCGCCCGCGTCCGCATATACATAGGCTGACAGCAACCTTCCAGACTGGCATTTTACAAGATTTCTTCTGTAGTCAGCCTTCCCTATAGTTTCGTTGCTCGCGGATAAATTAAGTATCACGGTAGCTCCATTCATAGCAAGCCTTCCCGAAGGAGGTTCCGGCGCCCAAAGATCTTCGCATATCTCCACGGCAAACCTGAAATTATCATATTTTTCCGAGCAGAAAATAAGATCCGTTCCGAAAGGAACATTTTGCCCATTTAAAAACAGATATTTATTTTTGATTCCAAAGCCGCTTGAAAAATGTCTTCCTTCGTAAAATTCTGAGTAGGTTGGAAGATACGTTTTGGGAACCACGCCAAGTATTTTGCCGTCCTGAAGCACAGCCGCGCAGTTATAAAGAGAATTCTTATATTCTATTGGAAGTCCTACCACAGCAATCAAACCCTGTCCCGACATTTTTAAATGGTCAGAGATTTTTATAAGAGACTCTAAAGCACCGTCTATAAGGCTCTTTTGCATAAACAGGTCAGAACATGTATACCCCGTTACGCTTAGCTCGGGAAATACCGACACATCCACATTTTTACAGCGCGCCTCATCTATATACTTTATTATTTCAAAACTGTTTTTCTCACAATCCGCAACCGTTGTTTTCAACGTTACCGCCGCCGCTTTAATATATCCGTTCTCTTTAGTACCCATAAAAATATCTCTCCTTCAATAAAATAAGCTAAATATAGCATATCACATATTCTTTACTATTTCAGCATATTTCCTTTTGCAAAATCCTCATGGCTGTGACGTATATTTTACATAAATTGTCTGAAAAACATGCTATAATCATATATATACAAAAGAGGAGGTTGTATTTACATGAATGCAATAATGTTACTTCAGAATAAAAATACTGTTTCTTATGTTTACGATACAAATACTCTCAGACAGGGCCTTGAAAAAATGCGCGTTCACGGCTATACAGCGATTCCTGTAATAACAAAGGATGGAAAATATGTGGGCAGCGTAAGCGAGGGGGATTTTTTATGGCATATAATAGACAACCACGATGGAACAAATATTAAGCTCCAGGAAAAATATGTTGTAAGAGATATTCTTCGTGACGGTTGGAATCCTGCCGTAAGAGTGGATGTTCCTATGGATGTCCTTTTTGAAAAGGCTATAAATCAGAATTTTGTTCCGGTAACCGACGACAGAGGATATTTTATCGGAATAGTTACCAGAAAAGATATAATGAAATATTTCCTCGGTTTAAACATTAAACAACCGTCTTTAGGAGTTTAATATGAAAAATTTTGCGCTGAAATCCTTTAATCCATGTCAGATAGAACCCAAGGGATGGCTTTTGGATCAGCTTAAAATCCAGGCCTCCTCGCTCTCAGGAAATCTTGACAAAATATGGCCTGACATACGCGACAGCAAATACATAGGCGGAGACCGGGAAGGTTGGGAGCGCGTTCCCTATTGGCTGGACGGTTTTATACCTTTGGCATACCTTCTAAAAGATGACGGCATGATATCAAGAGCAAAAAAATATATAAACGCCATTATCCAAAGTCAAAAATCAGACGGTTGGATATGCCCGTGCCAGGAAGAAGAGCGAGAAAAATATGATATGTGGGCTTTTCTCCTGCTTTCCAAGGTCCTGGTCCTCTATTTTGAATGCTCCGGTGATGAAAGAATAGAATCCGTTCTTTCCAGAGCTTTAAAAAATTTTTCCATACACATTGAAAAACATCCTCTGTTCGGTTGGGGAAAATATCGTTGGTTTGAAGGCTTGATTGCCGTATACTGGCTTTATGATAAAATCGGCGAAGCCTGGCTTTTAGATTTGGCCCATACGCTTTGCAGGCAGGGAACAGACTATAATGCCCTTTGTGACAGCGGTCTTTTAAACGAAACTAAAAATCAATGGACTTTTGATACTCACGTGGTAAATCTTGCTATGGCTATTAAATCCGATGCTCTTATGTCCCGTATCACATGCAGGGACGGAAATGTTTTTGCAGAAAAACTTTTAGATATTTTATTTAAATATCACGGAAACGCTGTCGGGCATTTTAACGGAGACGAATGTCTGGCTTCCGCCAGTCCAATAAGAGGCACAGAACTCTGCGGAGTGGCCGAGGCCATGTATTCTTACGAAACCCTTTTTTCCGTAACAGGAAATCCAAAATGGGTAGACAGCCTTGAAAAATTAGCGTTTAACGCTTTTCCCGCAGCAATGAGCCCGGACATGTGGACGCATCAGTATGACCAGATGGTAAACCAGATTTCCTGCGTTCCATTTGAAGGTCAGCCTATATTTGGTACAAACGGCGTTCAGGCCCACATTTTCGGACTTGAGCCCAACTTCGGATGCTGTACGGCAAACTTTAACCAGGCCTTTCCCAAATTTGCCCTCAGTACCTTCTATCATGGAGAATCAGGTATAATTTCAGCGGCTCTGGCTCCTTCCAAAGTATCTTTTAAGATTGATGACATTCCCGTAAGTATAGAGCTTGACACGCTTTATCCATTTAGAAACACGTTAAAATATACTGTAATCGCAGAAAAAAAGGCCTCTTTTGAGCTGGCCGTAAGAATACCCTCATGGGTAACCAAAATAACTTTTCAGGGAACAGAATATTTCCCTGACCAAGAAGGCTTTCTGCGATTTAATAAGCAGTGGTCCGGAACAGAAAGCATAGTTTTAGAATTTACCTTTGATGTGGTATTTGAAGAACGCCCAAAAGATATGGTCTGTCTGAGAAGGGGCCCCCTGTATTATTCTGTAGCCATAAAAGAGGATTGGCATAAAAAGGAATATATCTCCGATGGAGTGGAAAGAAAATTTCCTTACTGCGACTATGAGATCCGTCCCCTTTCAAAATGGAATCTGGCCTATGCTGAAAAAAATATAATATTTGAAGAAAATGATCTTTTTGATATGCCCTTCTCTTCTGAAAATCCGCCTGTGAGAGCTATTGCCAAAATGCGCGAGATACCATGGGGCTTTGAGGAAGGTTTTCCGGAAATATGCGCCCGGGTCCCAAAGAGCCGCGTCCCCCGAGGACCTGTCCGTCAAATAATACTTCACCCTTACGGATGTACAAATCTCAGGATGACCGAGCTTCCCCTGCTCAAATAAAATACTGTCAAAATATAATGCGTCAGAAAAAATATAGTAAATATTTTGTCGGATGTGCTATAATCACATCATCTGAAAGGAGGCCTATATGAATATAAGCGTCGCTACAAAATATGGCACTGTGGAGGGTAAAGAATTAAACGGAGTCTTTTCCTGGAAGGGTATTCCCTATGCTTCTCCGCCTACAGGCAAACGTCGTTTTAAGCGTCCGCTCCCTCCCGCTCCGTGGAACGGAATTTTAAAGGCATGCGAGTTTGGTCCGTCTCCGGTACAGGTTCCAAAGCCTCTCGGAGGTATTTCAAAAGGAACTTCAGTATCTGAAGACTGTCTTTATTTGAATATATGGTCTCCCGGAGATAGCGGCCGGAAGTACCCGGTAATGTTCTGGATATACGGCGGAGCTTTTGTTTCCGGCTCATCGTCAATAGATATGTATGACGGCAGAAACCTTTGCCTGAATGAAAATATAGTCATAGTTACGTTTAATTACAGGGTAGGTGTTTTGGGCTTTACTGATTTTAGCTTTCTCGGTGAAGAATTTGAATGCAATAATGGTATTGCCGACCAGATAGCCGCCTTAAAATGGGTATATGAAAATATAGAAAACTTTGGAGGTGATCCGGAAAATATTACCATTATAGGTCAGTCAGCGGGAGGGCACTCCGTCACGACCCTGCTTTCAATTCCGGAAGCAAGAAAATATATATCCAAAGCAGTAGCCATGAGTTCTTATCCCGCAAGCATAGAAACCAAATCTTCCGCCCAAACCGTAGCTGAAGATTTTCTGAACTCGGCCGGCATATCTTTAAATGATCCGGATCTTCTTTTTAAAATATCAGCAAAAAAATTAATGAAAGCTTCTGTAAAATTCGCTGATAAAGTTTCAGCAAGATGCCGGAATGAATTTGCCTTTCTTCCTGTGATCGATGGAGATATTTTAAAGGATCATCCCCTGCATTTGGCGGGAATGCCTCTTGACGGGAAAAATATTCCCCTCGTTTTAGGTATGTGTCAAAATGAAGGCGCTCTTTACTCTAAAACAAAGATACCCCTTTTTACAGTAAAGGAAAAGGACGTATTTAAATTTTTAGAGTACTCCGAAGGAAAGATTCCGGAAAATATGATCAGTCTTTATGACAAATATCCCAGAGACTTAAAATACACCTATGTGGGCGGGGATATAGTATTCAGACTTCCGGTAACATGGTACGCCGACAGGTACTGCAAAAGCGCAGACGTATTTATGTATAGTTTCAATATTATAGTCGAACTTTTAAAACTAATGAAACTTTACACTATACACGGAACGGATATACCTTTCCTTTTTAACAATCTTGACGCTAAAGTATCAAAGCTCGCCCTTATGCTGGACCCGGATAAAGACTCTCTGGATACATTTTCTAAAAGATTCGGACAGCAGATAGCGGAATTTTTCAGGACCGGAACAGCCCCCTGGGAGCCTTATGACCCGGATTCGCGTCCTGTCAAAATATATGACAGGATGGATTCGTTTTGCCACAATCCCCTTAAAGACGAGGACGAAGCATGGAAGCAAACGCATTTTTACGGTAGATTATTTGAGAAAGGAACTGAGAATACTAATGACTGACAATAAATACGATTTTAAGGACCTATTGGACATTATAGCTAAACTCCGGGCTCCGGGAGGCTGCGACTGGGACAGAGAACAGACCCACTCGTCAATAAAAACCGGGCTTATAGAAGAAACCTACGAAGTTTTGGAGGCTATAGACAAGAAAAACGACACAATGCTTACTGAGGAACTGGGTGACGTTCTTTTACAAGTGGTTTTTCACTCCCAGATAGCTTCCGAAGAAAACCGTTTTAACATACTGGACGTTACCGACGGAATATGCCGCAAAATGATATATCGGCACCCTCACGTTTTTGGAGACGTAAAAGTTTCAGGCTCCGAAGAAGTATTGGCAAATTGGGAGAAATTAAAGAAGGCTGAAAAAAATGTTAACTGTCAGGCCGACTCGCTGAAAAATGTACCTGCCAATCTTCCAGCTCTTATGCGCGCAGAGAAAGTTCAGAAAAGAGCTGCTCAGGTAGGATTTGACTGGGATGATATATCGGATGTGTTCGCAAAGGCCAAAGAAGAACTTGACGAACTTAAGGACGCTGTAAGAGAAGGAGACAAAGACCATATCATAGAGGAGACCGGCGATCTTTTATTCGCTGCTGTGAACATTTCCCGTTTTGTAAAAACCAATCCGGAATTAGCTCTTACCTCCGCTACAGAAAAATTTATAGATAGATTCGCGCTGATGGAATCTGTTGTTCTTGAATCCGGACACAAGCTAGAAGATCTTTCCTTAAGCGAAATGGACGCTATCTGGAACAGCATAAAACATTTAAAAGATAAGCAGGATAACAATAAGAAAACATTGTATAATTGAGGAGATATTTTATGAGAATAGATAAATATTTGAAGGTTTCAAGAGTTATAAAGAGAAGGACGGTAGCTCAGGAAGCCTGCGAAGGCGGAAGGGTCTCGATCAACGGAAAAACCGCCAAGCCTTCTTCCGAAGTAAAAATAGGAGACGTCGTTGAAATACGTTTTGGCGCCAATATAACTAAGTTTCGTGTAGAATCGGTGAGCGAGCATGTTACAAAAGAAGGCGCCAGTGAAATGTTTACTTTAATTTAGCAAAAAACCTTTAATCTGTTATAAATTATCATTACAGCATATTTAAAGTAGGTTCTGTTCAGAGAATACCGGCGTGTTTTTTTATCAATTTGGTTCGCATATATGATCTTTTCCGCAGTCATATTGTTTACGGCTCTGTATAATGCCGGCTGAGAGTATTCTATATTCAATTTAAAAAATATTTCCGATATTGTAAGGTTTTCTGCTTTAGATAATATTTTTATAATATCCATGACCAGGTCATTAGAAAGGTTTTCAGTAACAGATTTAAATGTGACGGTGGAAAGATCGTTTTCACGGCAAACTTCTTTATATTTATAGCCTAAGACCCATACGTATCCAGAAAATTTAAAAAGATACGGATCTATAAGGGAGATACACAGCGGCCCTTTTCCGCTTTCGGCTCCCGCTATTTTTTCATATGAAGAGTCCTGGCTAAAATTATCTATTATGCTTTCTTCATTTTTATACAGCTTTTTGATTTCAAGACCGACTCTGTCCATATCTGAAAAAAATCCTTCCATTATACCCTCGTAATTATTTATAATAAGGGCAAGGCTTATTTTAATATTTGAACTTCCATTCATATTGAAAATGTCTTTTGTCTCTATATGATCTTTACTTAAAAAATACTTTGAAAGTTTTGATATAACAAGTCTTTTTTGCATAAGTATTTCTTTCAGGGCTTCGGTGGAATCAACTTTTTCATAATATTCAAACAGTAATTCACATAGAAATGAAACCCTATTTTCATTCCACTCAAACAAAGCCATATACTCATTTCTCACGGTGCAGTTTTCGCTAATAGTATTATAATTTTTAAAGGTCTGTTCAATATCTAATGACAGGCATTCAGTTTCCTGTTCTATCTGATTTTTATTAAAATAAGTTTCAAAATACCTTACGGTATCATAAACCATACTTTTATATAGATCAACGTTCACAAATTCACCTCTTTGATTATTATCAAGAATATTCTTTGGTATATATTCTTGATAATAATCAAAATACTATTCACGTTAACATTAAAAATATCAAAGATCCGGCGGACTCTAACATTTCACAGAATATTTTGAAGAATTTCCATAGCAGATAGCGATAGCTAACGCGTCCGCCGCGTCGTCAGGCTTAGGTATGGAATCAAGGTTCAGCAATATTTTTACCATTTGCTGTATCTGCTTTTTATCGGCCCTTCCATAGCCTGTGACCGCCTGCTTTACCTGCAAGGGAGTAAATTCATGTACAGGTATATGTCTCCTGGCCGCTTCATAGACAGCGGTCCCCCTTCCCTGGGCCGCCTGTATCGCAGTCTTGGCATTATTATTGAAAAAAAGCTCTTCTATGGCCATAACATCCGGCCGGTATTTTTCTATGAGCATACCCAGATCATTCCCTATACAAAGCAGCCTTTCGGAAAAAATCTGCTTAGGCTCGGTGGTAATTACACCGTAGTCCAGTACCTTGAACCTATTCCCTTCCATATTTAAAAATCCGTATCCCGTTATGGCAAAGCCCGGGTCAATCCCCAAAATTATCATGTTATCCTCTTGCATAAATATTAATTTAGATGTATTCTTATTCTACTATATATATGGAGGTTTGTAAAATGGCAAAACAGAAAATCGTACTTGCATATTCAGGAGGACTTGACACTTCGATAATCATACCATGGCTTAAGGAAAATTACGACTGCGAGGTAATTGCCGTCGCGGGAGACGTGGGACAGGGAAAAGAGCTTGAACCTCTCCAGGAAAAAGCCATAAAGACAGGCGCAAGCAAAATTTATATCGAGGATCTTAAAGAAGAATTTATAACGGATTTCATATATCCCACAGTAAAGGCTAACGCTGTGTATGAAAATAAATATTTACTCGGTACTTCATTTGCAAGACCTATCATTGCAAAGCGCCTTGTGGAAATCGCAAAAAAAGAGGGCGCTACGGCAATATGCCATGGCTGTACCGGAAAAGGAAATGATCAGGTACGTTTTGAGCTTACTGTAAAGGCTCTTGCACCAGAACTTAAGATAATAGCTCCCTGGAGAATATGGAATATAAAAGCGAGAGAAGAAGAAATAGATTATGCCCTGGCGCGCGGAATCGACGTTCCGGTCACTAAAGAAGACAATTATTCCAAAGACAAGAATCTCTGGCATTTAAGCCATGAGGGCATGGATCTTGAGGATCCGTGGAACGAGCCTAATTACGATAAAATCCTTGAATTAATGGTTTCACCGGAAAAAGCTCCGGACAAGCCTACCTATGTGGAAATTGAATTTGAAAAAGGCATACCTGTTTCGGTAGACGGAGAAAAGCTTTCTCCTGTAGACCTTATTTCAAAGCTTAATAAGCTAGCCGGAGAAAACGGCGTAGGTATCGCGGACATGGTTGAAAACCGTCTTGTAGGAATGAAGTCCAGAGGCGTTTATGAAACTCCGGGCGGGACCCTCTTATATGCGGCCCACAGAGAACTTGAGCTCCTCTGCATAGACAGAGATACTTTACATTATAAAGATCTGGTATCACAGAAATTTGCGGAACTGGTTTACTACGGGCAGTGGTTCACTCCTCTTCGCGAAGCTCTTTCCGCTTTTGTTGATAAGACTCAGGAAACCTGTACAGGTACAGTCCGCATGAAACTCTATAAAGGAAACTGCATGCCGGCCGGATCTAAATCTCCCTATTCCCTTTACGACAGCGAAGTTGCTACTTTTGAAGCTGACGAAGTTTACAACCAGAAAGACTCAGAAGGTTTTATAAATCTTTTTGGGCTTCCTATAAAGGTAAGAGCTCAGATGCTTAAAAAGAACGGAATGCAATAAAATTTAGGTTTATAGCTGACAGAGGACTATTCTTTTGTCAGCTTTATTTAATATCAATATATATTTTTTACAGGAGGAACTATGAAACTTTGGGGCGGCCGTTTTTCAAAGGCTCAGGATGAACTCACGGATGATTTCAACTCGTCGATCAGATTTGACGCGCGCATGTACAGACAGGATATAGAAGGTAGCATTGCTCATGCTGCCATGCTCGGCAAACAAGGTATAATTACCGCTGAAGATTCGGAACTTATACAAAAAACGCTCAGGGAGATCCTTTCAGATGTGGAAGCTGGCAAGGTGGAATTTCTCATAGACGCTGAAGACATACATATGAATATAGAAAAAATACTTATCGAGCGTATAGGAGATGTTGGTAAACGCCTGCATACCGGAAGAAGCCGGAATGATCAGGTTGCTTTGGATATAAGAATGTATCTTAAAGAAGAAACCTTAACCATAAAAAATATGCTTAAAGATCTGGAGCTTACTATTTTGGATATCGCTGAAAGAAATACTTCTGTCATAATGCCGGGATATACCCACCTCCAAAGAGCGCAGCCTATATCTTTGGCGCACCACATGATGGCGTATTTTCAAATGTTTAAAAGAGATATCGAGCGTCTTAACGACTGCTATAAAAGAATGAATATAATGCCCCTGGGGTCAGGCGCTCTTGCCGGGACTACTTACCCGCTGGACAGGCAGTTTGTATGCGAAAGCCTGGGCTTTGCCGCTGTTACGGAAAATAGCCTGGATGGAGTGAGCGACAGGGATTTTGCCATAGAACTTGCTTCAGCCCTTTCCATACTTATGATGCATACAAGCCGCTTCAGTGAGGAATTGATATTGTGGTCCTCCCACGAATTTGCCTTTGTAGAAATGGACGACGCCTTTTCAACAGGAAGCAGTATAATGCCGCAGAAAAAGAATCCTGATGTAGCTGAGTTAGTAAGGGGAAAGACCGGCCGTGTATACGGCTCGCTGATAACTCTTTTAACTATGATGAAAGGGCTTCCCCTTGCTTATAATAAAGATATGCAGGAGGATAAGGAAGCTATTTTCGATGCTGTGGATACCGTTAAAATGTGTCTTCCTGTTTTTACAAAAATGATAGCTACTATGAAGATAAAGCAGGAAAATATGCTGAACGCATGCAAATACGGTTTTGTCAACGCTACAGACGCCGCCGATTATCTTGTAAAGAAAGGAATGCCTTTCCGTTCTGCCCATGAGGTAATAGGGAAGATGGTAGCCTTCTGTATTTCTCAGAACAAGACTCTTGAAGATCTGACTATGGATCAGTTCAGGGAATTTTCCGAGCTGATATCTGACGATATTTACGAGGCCATAAGCCTTAATACCTGTGTAAACGAAAGAACGGTCTACGGCGGCCCCTCAAGAGAAGCCGTCAAAAAGGCCATAAAAAATGCAAGAGACTTTTTAGACTTTTGATCCTTATTTACTTTTTAAATAATTGTATCTTTCGAGGCGGATTTCAGCCGGCCGATCTGATTTTCAGGCAGTTGGATCTTTCAGGGCTTTTCTTTCCGCCTCCTTTTATAATTATCCTAATGCCACATCCAATATCATCATTATCACAAATCCGGCCATTACGCCTAATGTTCCGATGTTTGAATGTTCTCCTAAATGAGCCTCAGGAATAAGCTCTTCCACGACCACATATATCATTGTACCCGCGGCAAACGCAAGAAGCCACGGCATAAATGGCTGTATCCCCGAAGCTATAAGAACGGCAGCTATTCCGAATACAGGCTCCACCAGTCCAGAAAGACTCCCAAATAAAAAGGCCTTTTTTCTGGAAAAACCGTCCTGTGCAAGAGGTACGGAAACTGCCGCGCCCTCAGGGAAATTCTGTATTCCCATACCAATCGCCAACGCCAGAGCCGCCGTATACAGTGCCGGATCGCCTCCCTGCTGAGCCGCCATGGCAAAGGACAGCCCCACCGCTATACCCTCTGGTATATTGTGCAAAGTTACCGCCATAATAAGCAGAGAGGTCCTTTTCATGGAGGACTTTACTCCTTCCGGGTCATCCGAGCCTATATGCAAATGAGGAATTATATAGTCAAGTAACATCATAAAAGCTACTCCCAGTAAAAATCCTCCGGCGGCCGGAATCCATCCTATTCCCCCGGCCTCTTCCGTGGATTCTATAGAAGGTATAAGCAGGCTCCACACAGCGGCCGCGGTCATTACGCCGGCGGCAAAGCCCAAAAAAATCCTTTGCACGTTAATATTATCCTTCTTCCTGAAAAAGAAGACCATCGCCGAACCTAACATTGTCATAAAAAATGTAAATCCCGTTCCTGCCGCAGCCCATTTCAAAGCCTCCATAAAGCACCTCCCAGGTATTATTTTTTACAAAAACACGAAAAAAAACCGTATCATCTTTCGATGTACGGTATTTTATAATTTTTTAATTAATTTTGCAATTAATTATTGAAACAGCTCCGGAACAGTTACTTCAAGAGCGTCGGCTATTTTAATAAGAGTCTTTAAAGACGGAATAGCTCTGTTCATCTCTATATCGCAAATGTATGTATTTGCCTTAAAAATCTTACAAGCCAACTGTACCTGTGACATTCCTTTTTCCTTACGGATTCTTCTGATGTTTGTTCCTAATTTTACATTATCCATAATTAATCTTCCTTTCCTAAGATATTAAAATAAATTTGCTTGTACATATTATAGCACTCGTTTATATTATTGTCATTAAAATTTTCAACATATTATTTTCAAATTATAAAATTGTTTTATTGCTTGATATAATAATGTACTTTATCAAAATATGGAAAAGGGCAATATTTCTTTATTTTAACATCCGACAAAATCCTTCTTTTTTTCCGTCATTTTAGGAGAATAGCCAAATTTATCCCTGTAAGCTCTATAGAATGAAGAATAGTCTTTAAATCCGCAGGATATGCATACTTCTCCGGCCGGCTCTCCGTATTCTATCCTTTCTCTTGCGGCCATAAGTCTTTTTATACGTATGTACTCCCCTACAGACGTGCCGGCTTCCTTTTTAAATATTCTGTTTATCTGAGACCTGCTTAAAAAAAATACTCCGCTCAATATATCAAGTGAAAGTTCCCCGAAAAGATTTTTGTTTATATAGTCTATGATAGGTTTGGCTCCCCTTTCTTTATTTATATCAGCGCCGCCTCCCCGTTTTTCCAAACGTTTTTTAAATATTGCGCAAATTTCTGTCAGCAGTGAAAGGAGCGCGGAAAACACAAAAATTTTTTCCCCCGGAATGGAGCCCGCATTAGCCTCAAGCGCAGAAAAATATTTTTTCCAAATATTTTCTGCGAATTCCTCCGGATCATAACTGTTTTCATATCCAAGCGCCCTGTTTAAAAAGGGACTTATCAAAAGCTCTTCCCTGTCCAGTCTTTTAAACAGGTCAGGCATAAAATGGATAGCTATACGTTCGTATGGTTCTGACGGATCTATAACTATTTTATGTGCTTCCGCGGAACGCATGAGCAATACGGTTCCCGGACGCAGTTCATATATATTCCCCTCCACAAGGTACTTTCCCTTTCCTTTTATAAAGTAATAAACCTCCAGTTCAAAATGCGTGTGCAGAGAGAAATTCTCCGGATCAGGTTTTTCATCTAGCGTATGGTGAAATTTTATATCGCAGTCCTCAAAAGAATATATCAGAGACATTAAACGCACCTCCTGCCAATATTATATACTCAAGGCTCTTTTTTGCAATATATATAGCTCTTTTTTGCAATTGTATTGTATTTTAAGGCAATATATACTTTAGTGCGAGGTGTTAAAATGAATAAAAATTTTCTTTTATCAAATGAGACTGCCCTGCGTATTTATGAAAAGGTAAGAAATCTTCCTATTATAGACTATCACTGTCATTTAAGTCCAAAAGAGATATATGAAGATATGCCTTTTGACAACATAGGGGAACTGTGGCTTAAAAATGACCACTACAAATGGCGAATGATGAGAATATGCGGTATCGACGAATATTTTATAACAGGAGATGCCGACTGGTACTCAAAATTTGAAAAATACGCTTCCTGTATCGAATCGGCCGCAGGCAGTCCTTTATACTCGTGGACCCATATGGAGCTTTCTATGTACTTTGGAATAGAAGAACACTTATGCAGGAAAAACGCTCTCGATATATGGGAAAGAGCGAATAAAGTAATCGAGGATAAAAAACTTTCCCCGCTGAAACTTATAAAACAGTCAAATGTAAAATATATAGCCACCACAGACGATATTTCGGACGATCTTGGCTATCACGCTCTTATCGCCGAAGGAGGAGACCGCTATGTTAAGACCGTTCCCTCCTTTCGTACCGACAATCTCCTGCTTATAAGGCGAAAAAACTATAAGGATTATATATCAAAGCTTTCATCTGTAAGCGGCGTAAATATAAAAGATATTAAAACATTGCATGAAGCCGTATGTCAGAGACTTGACTTTTTCTGTAAGCTTGGATGCCGTTTTACCGACGTGGGCATAGAAGATTTTCCCTTAAGCTCCGAAGACCCTTCCAATGCTGAAACCGCTTTTCTTAAAGCTCTTAAGGGCGATTACATAACAGACTCGGAATACCACGGCTTTCTAATGCACATGTTTATTTTTCTTGCCGGCGAGTACAAAAAAAGATCTCTTGTAATGCAGCTTCATACCGGTGTAAAAAGAAACGTTAATACTCGCATTTTTAAGGCCGTGGGGCCTGACGCTGGCTGCGACTGTATGGGAAGCCGGCTCTATATCGAAAGTCTTATAAGATTTTTGGACGAAGCCGACGTCGCGGGAAATCTTCCTGAAACGATAGTTTATTGTCTTGACCCGTCCTATACGGCTCCGCTCTCCGCTGCCGCATATTCTTTCAGAAATGTAAGAGTGGGCGCGGCATGGTGGTTTTGCGACAGTAAAAGAGGCATAGAAGATAATTTGAAAACTCTGTGCGAGCTTGGGAACCTGGGGATTTTCCCCGGTATGCTCACCGACAGCCGCAGCTTTCTTTCATATGCCCGTCATGATTATTTCAGACGTATTCTCTGCTCCGTCATCGGAGAATATGTAGAAAAAGAAGATTATGATATAAACTTTGCTTATGATACCGCCAAAGCGGTTTGCTATAAAAATATGAATAATATAATAGGAGAAATGATATGAGCTTAAAAAACAAAACGGTCGTTATAACCGGAGCGGGCGGCGTACTTTGTTCTTGCTTTGCCTCTCATATAGCGTCTTTAGGCTGTAATACAGCTCTTTTGGACATAAATCTTGAGGCTGCGGAAAAAAAGGCCGCGGAATTATGTTCAGAGGGCCATTCGGCAAAAGCATTCCACGCCGACGTTCTCTCAAAGGACAGTCTTATAAAGGTACGCGAAGAAATTGCGCAGACCTTTGGCTCCTGTGACATTTTAATCAACGGAGCGGGCGGCAATAGTCCCAAGTGTACTACCGGAAAGGAATATTACGATCCGGAGGATACTTTTTCTTTCTTCTCTATCGAGAAAGAAGGTTTTGATTTTGTGTTTGATTTAAATTTAGTCGGAACACTTTTACCCACTCAAATATTTGCAAAAGATATGTTGGGAAAAAAAGACTGCTGTATTTTAAATATTTCTTCCATGAACGCCTTTCGCCCGCTTACAAAGATACCGGCTTACAGCGCGGCCAAAGCCGCGGTAACAAATTTTACAAGTTGGCTAGCGGTTCATTTCGCAAAAGAAGGCATTCGAGTAAATGCAGTGGCTCCGGGTTTTTTTGTAACAAATCAGAATCGTTCTCTCCTTTTTGACGAGAACGGAAATCCTACTGCGCGCACCGGTAAAATCTTAAACGCTACTCCTATGGGCCGTTTTGGCAGGCCCGAGGAGCTTTTAGGAACTGTAGAATGGCTCATAGACAGTGAAAAATCAGGATTTGTCACCGGTATAACCGTTCCGGTAGACGGCGGCTTTTCCGCATATTCGGGGGTGTGATATATGATGAAAAATAATTTTATTTACTGTGCTTTTGCCGACGAGGCTGGAAATTCTCTTTCCGAACAGATTTCCGCCATGCTTGAAAACGGTATTTCCGGTCTTGAGATACGGGGTATAAATGGGAAAAACGTTACTGCTCTTACTGAAAAGGAGGCTGTTGAAATCAATTCCCGCTTAAAGGACAGCGGACTTTTTGTATGGTCCATAGGTTCTCCTCTGGGAAAAATAAATATCACTGATGATTTTAATTCACACCTCGAAGTTTTTAAACGTACTCTCGAACTTTCTCATTTTATGGAATGCAGTCATATGCGTATTTTCAGTTTCTTTATACCGGACGGCGACGATCCCTCCGTATACAGAGACGAGGTAATGGAACGCCTTTCGCTCTTTTGCGAGGCTTCCGAGGGAAGCGGGATACTTCTTTGCCACGAAAATGAAAAAGCCATTTACGGGGATACGGCGGAACGCTGTCTTGATATTTTGCAAAACTTTCCTCAAATAAGGTCTGTTTTTGATCCCGCTAATTTTATACAGTGCAAAGTAGATACTCTGAAAGCCTGGGATTTAATTTCCGGTTATACCGAGTATCTCCATATTAAGGACGCCCTTTCCGACGGAAGCGTAGTCCCTCCCGGATGCGGTACGGGAAATTTGAAAAAAATAATTTCCGATTATAGAAATATGGGAAAAAATGTTCTTACTATTGAGCCTCACCTTTCTGTATTTGAAGGCTTAAGCTCTCTTGAGCGGGAGGGAGATAAGAGCATAATAGGTAATTACGCTTACTCCTCTAAAACGGAAGCTTTTAACGCGGCTGTTTCGGCTTTAAATCAGCTTATAGACGGTTTATGATCATTGTGAAAGGAGATGATTTCTTTGATATTAGGCGCTCAGCTATATACGGTACGAGATTATATGAAAAATTTAGAGGATTTTTCAGAGACTCTGAAAAAAATAGCGGATATAGGATATACCTGCGTTCAGGTAAGCGGAAGCTGCGCTTATGAACCACAGTGGCTCGCTAAAGAACTTAGATCCAACGGCCTTACCTGCGCCCTGACTCATATAAATCCGGAAAAAATAGCTTTTGAACCTGATACTGTATGCGACGAGCATGATATTTTTGACTGCGGCTATATAGGTATAGGACATTACAATATAAAGGAAATAGGAATAGAGGCTTTTCATGAAAAATTTGCTCCCGCTGCAAAAACCTTTTTGAAGCGCGGCAAACACCTTTTGTATCACAATCATGACGGAGAATTTGAAAAGCTCGACGGCAGGCTTATTATCGACTGGCTTCTTGACAGCTTTTCTCCGGAAGAACTCGGCATAATCCTGGATACTTACTGGGTGCAGTATGGCGGAGGCGATCCCATAGAATGGATATATAAATTAAAAGGCCGCGTTCCCTGTATACATTTTAAGGATATGGGATTTAAACACGCTATGCTTCCTATCGGCGAAGGAAATATGAATTTTTCAGGCATACTTAAAGCATGTGAAGAGGTCAAGCCGGTCTATTGCCTTATCGAGCAGGACGACTGCCACGGTGAAGACCCGTTCTCCTGTCTAAAAAAAAGTTATGAATATTTAAAATCGGAGGGTTTAAAATGAGCAAGATTAAATTAGGAATTATAGGATTCGGAAACATGGGCACGGGACACTACAAAAATATAAATGACGGAAAGTGCCCGGAAATAGAGCTTTGCGCAATAGCGGATATCAATCCTGACCGTCTTAAATGGGCTTCGGAAAATATAACTCCCCCTGTGGCTCTTTTCCCCACTGCGGAGGAACTTTTAGACAGCGGTATATGCGACTCTGTCCTTATTGCAGTTCCCCATTACGATCATCCCAGGTACGCTATTGAAGCGCTTAAACGCGGTATAAACGTTATGGTAGAAAAACCCGCGGGAGTTTACACAAAGCAGGTCAGAGAAATGAATAAAGCTGCCTCAGAATCTAACGCGGTTTTTGGAATGATGTTTAATCAGCGTACCGACTGTATATACAGAAAAATGCGGGAGTTGGTACAGGGCGATTCTCTGGGAAATATCCGCCGGGTAAACTGGATAATCACTAATTGGTACCGTCCGCAGTTTTACTATGACAGCGGCGCGTGGCGCGCTACCTGGAAAGGTGAAGGCGGCGGAGTTTTATTAAATCAGTGCCCGCATCAGCTTGATCTGCTGCAATGGATATGCGGACTACCTACTAAAGTTGACGCTCACCTCCACTATGGTAAGTGGCATGATATCGAAGTTGAAGATGATGTTACTGCCTACCTTGAATTTGCTAACGGCGCTACCGGCGTTTTTGTTACATCCACCGGCGATACTCCTGGAAGCAACCGTTTCGAAATAACTATGGATAAAGGAAAACTTATCGCGGAAAACGGGAAACTGCTGCTTTGGGAGCTTGAGGTTGACGAGCAGACTTTTTCAAAAGAAAGTAAAAACGCCTTTGGCGCGCCCAAAGCCACTTTCAGAGAGGTTGAAACGGATGGACAGAGTCCTCAGCATGTAGGAGTCCTTAACGCCTTCGCGGGCGCTATTTTAAGGGGAGAACCTCTTATCGCCGGCGGTGAGGAAGGTATAAACGGTCTCACATTAAGCAATGCTATGCACCTTTCTTCATGGACTAACGGCCCGGTTTCCATTCCATTTGACGAGGATCTGTTTTTAAGCGAACTGGAAAAACGTATTGCCGTCTCCCGCCTGAAAACTTCCTCTTTTTCCGTTGTCTCGGATACTTCGGGAAGCTACAATTCAGGAACCTCTGACGTCAGATCGGCTAAGGAATTTCCGGAACGTTGGAAGTGTAATTGGTAAAATCCTTCTCTGTTTAACGGCCCGGCAATTTTCTTGATGATTATCGGGCCGTTTTGCTTGACTAAATATATTTTAATGGTATATTATTGATTAGTATTTTGCAAATACGCAAAATATATTTTATGTTTGGAGATGTACCCAAGTGGCTGAAGGGTCCGGATTCGAAATCCGGTAGGTCGGTTCTGCCGGCGCTAGGGTTCAAATCCCTACATCTCCGCCAGAATAAGTATACAAACCTGTGTTTTAAGAAATGGCTTAAACACAGGTTTGTTGCTATTTATGAGAGGGATTAAGGCTGAAATTTACAAGCCAATTCCGAACAGACGAGATTTGAACCCTCGTAACAATTGAATAGCTCTATATTGGCACGGCAGAAAAACTGCCGTGCTTTTCTTTAGCAAAAAATAAATAAAAAGGAGAATTCCAAAATGAAGATTACTGATACTCAATCTTGTATATGCTACGGATATTCCCGGAATGCAGTGGGAAAGTTCGTTGAAGACAATAGCGCTGCTATTGTCAGGCGAATTTTCTTATTGTATCTGTCCGGGCATAGCCTGCGGTCTATCGTTGCGTGGCTTGGAGAAAACAAAGT
>CASDQQ010000120.1 GCA_949282945.1 uncultured Eubacteriales bacterium | reverse complement strand
CAAAGTGACTCCTCTTCCTTCTTTTCCTCTTTCCCTGTCCGGTTTGTCCCAGACCTTACTGCCCTATTTTCCGCTTTCCCCCATTTCTGTCTGGCCCAAACCCACTGAATCCTCACCCAAAGTGACTCCTCTTCCTTCTTTTCCTCTTTCCCTGTCCGGTTTGGCCCAGACCTCCGGCCCTATTTTCCGCTTTCCCCCATTTCTGTCTGGCCCAAACCCTCTGGACACCCTCGTCTTGCCCAGACCATTTCCTCTCACCCGACTCAAAAAAATATTTCCCTTTCCACATTTTATTTGCCGTGTATAAAACCAAAGGACTATCTCAAAATTCTACTTTTGAAACAGTCCTTAAAAGGCAATCCAGTATTTTTACATTCTAAAACAGGTTTTCAGCGGATTTATAACACATTTTGAATAAGGAACAAGGAACTCTCTTATTCCTGAAGAATACGGAGCAATATCATATTGCTGATAATATATTACTATCCCTGTCGGCGTACAGTAAAAACTATTTTCATTAAAAGTTTCCTCAATAAGCTCCCGGTAATTCTCGAAATAAATCTCAGGGTTTTTGCCTGCCTGTTCCCGTATATTTCTCACTAAATAACTTTTAAAATCCGGCGGACAGAAAACAAGTTCTTTAAGTTTCAATCTGCGGCATGCCTGCAAATTCCACGTCTGAGAGCTGCGCGTCGTAATTCCGTGAGCCCCTCCCGTATACTCATACTTATCAAAATAGAGACTTATTATACATTCTTTATTTAATGTTATACTATATGCTGACACTATATCATAAACCATTATAGGATATCCATTTTCCTTATTATATTTATACAACTCTATAGCCTGCGGCAAAAGCTCGTTTTCAATATAACTTTTATATTCTCTTGCCTGCTTTTCATAATACATATTTATAATATTAAGAGACATTTGATATTTTGTACCTTTAAATATAGGATACTCTATTTTATAGGTTAGCACCGTCTCCCCCTCAAATTTCAGACTATCCTTAAAAATACCCTTTTTCACATTGGTATAGTTGTTAATCCTATTCAAAATTATCACCTCCTCGTATTATATAATATGTTTTTTATAAAGTGCTGTTTCTCCCATTCAAATTAGCCTTAAATAAGTGGCCGTACATTTCTTAAGGTTGACAAATATATATCAAATTACTATACTAAGGGCTGTAAATTATGCCGTTAAGGTTTAGGAGAGTTTTGTGAAACATTTTTTTAGAGATATTAAAAAATATTTTTCTTACGCGGTGTACTCAGCCAAAGCCGAGCTTAAGGCGGAAGTTTCCAGTTCCTATTTAAACTGGATGTGGTGGATATTAGAGCCACTCTGCTTTATGTTTATATATATGTTCATATATTCTGTAGTTTTTCAGAGCAAGCAGGAATATCTTTCTTTGTTTATCTTTATAGGGCTTACCGTATGGACGTTTTTCAACAAATGTATAACAGTAAGCGTTAAGTTAGTGCAGAATAACAGCGCCATAGTCTCAAAAGTCTATTTGCCAAAATTTATTCTCATTGTGGAAAAAATGCTCGTAAGCGGCTTCAAAATGTTTGTTTCTTTAGCCCTTATATTTGTTATGATGCCTTTTTTCGGTGTAAAATTCAGTTTTTCCATACTTTTGATAATTCCGCTTTTGCTTCTGTTTTTTCTCGTTACATTCGGTATATGCACGTGGATGATGCATTTTGGAGTTTTTGTAGAAGATCTTTCATATATAGTAAATATAGGATTAAGATTGCTGTTTTATGTTACCGGGGTATTTTATCCCATAGCTTCAAAGGTTCCCTCGCCTTTTAACATGATACTGCTAAAGGGCAATCCCATAGCATATATAATAGATGAGCTGAGAAACGCGATACTTTACAATATCCCTATGGACTATAAGTTTTTCGGCATATGGACAGTCCTGTCCTTTCTGATAATTTATATCGGAATAAAAATGATATACAAATATGAAAACAGCTATGTAAAGGTGATATAAAATGGAAAACGCTATAACGGTCGACAAGCTTTATATAAATTATAAATACGCTGACAAAAGGTCTTTAACAAACGCTCTGAAGTTCTGGAAAAAAGATAAGGACGATAAGTCGTTCAGCGCGGTAAAGGGTATTTCCTTTTCTGTACAAAAGGGGGAGATATTGGGCGTCATAGGCAAAAACGGAAGCGGCAAATCCACCTTATTAAGAGCCATAGCCGGTATTTTTTCTCCTGATAAGGGAAGCATAGACCTGCACGGAAACTCAGTTTCTCTCCTTTCAATAGGAGTAGGCTTTCAGAAGCAAATGACAGGCAGGGAAAATATATTTCTTTCCGGCCTGCTCTTAGGCTTTTCAGAAAAACAAATCAATGAAAAAATAGATGAAATAATAGAATTTGCCGAACTTGGAGATTTCATAAACCGCCCCGTAAAAACATATTCTAGCGGTATGCACTCTAAACTGGCCTTTTCAATAACAGCCATTTTAGAAACGGATATAATACTTATAGACGAGGTCCTCAGCGTAGGAGACGCCCGCTTTAAAAAGAAAAGCTTTGAAAAGATGAAGGAGCTCATCTTAGACAGCAACAGGACCGTAATAATAGTATCTCACAGCATAGAAACCTTAAAACAGCTTTGCGACAAGGTTATGTGGCTTCACGACGGAGAAATAAAAATGCAGGGAGCACCATCTGAGGTACTCCCTGTTTATGAAGCTTTTATGACCTGAATTACATCCTTTCCGGAGCCGATATACTGAGCAGCCTTAAAACATTTCCAAGCACAGTCTTAGTCTGAGCCGCTAAAAACAGCCTGGCTTCGGCTAATTCTTTTTTCTCCCCCTTGATCCTGCACGCATTATAAAAACTATGGAACAATCCTGCCGTATCCATAAGATAACGTGTAAGTCTGCTCGGCTCCAAAGTTACAGCCGAACTTTTTATTTCTTCTGGCAGCTCAGCAAGTTTAGTCATAAGTTCTCTTTCCTCCTTAGAATCGAGCAGAGAAAAATCCACCTCCTTAGCCAGAGGAACCCTGAGCCCTTCTCCCTCAAGCAAAGACAGCATACTGCATATTCTTGCGTGAGCATACTGCACATAAAAAACAGGATTTTCATTGGACTGGGATACCGCAAGATCAAGATCAAAATCCAAATGGCTTCCAGAGGTCTTAAGATTAAAGAAAAATCTTGCAGCGTCCCTTCCCACCTCGTCGAGCAGATCCATAAGAGATATAGATTTTCCGGTTCTTTTAGACATTCTCGCAATCTCCCCGTTCCTGTAAAGACGAACAAGCTGAAAAAGCACTATATCAAGTTTATCCGGATCGATTTCCAAAGCCTTCATAGCAGCCTTCATTCTGGCCACATGCCCGTGGTGATCGGCTCCCCATAAATTTATAACCCAGTCAAAACCCCTGTCCACAAATTTATTTCTATGGTAGGCAATATCTGCGGCAAAATAAGTACAAAGCCCGTTGGCTCTTACCAAAACCTCATCCTTTTCAATACCCGCGGCTTCCGCGCTCAGCCAAAGAGCTCCGTCCTTTTCTACTGTAAATCCGTTATTTTTCAAATAATTAAGAGTATCTTCTATGGCGCCGCTTTCATAAAGGCTTTTTTCTCTAAACCACACATCGAAGTTTATTCCGTAATATCCAAGAGCTTCCTTTATACTTTTAAGGTTCTTTTCAAGAGCATAATCGGCGAGAGTTTTTCTGATGATTTCGCTGGGCTGTTTAATAAGATCCTGTCCGTATTCTTTTATATACTCTCTGGCGCGCTCCTTTATATCCTCTCCAAAATATCCGTCCTCCGGAAACTCTACGGCGTCCTCTCCCCTGATTTCCTGGATAAACCTTGCCTCAAGAGACCTTCCGAAGATTTCCATCTGATTCCCCGCGTCATTAACATAAAATTCCCTGGTAACATCGTAGCCCGCGGCCTCCAAAACGGACGCGATACAGTCCCCGAGAGCTCCCCCTCTGGCATTTCCCATGTGTAAAGGACCGGTAGGATTGGCGCTTACAAATTCTACCATGACCCTTTTGCCCTTTCCAAAATTGATCTTACCGTAATCTGCGCCTTTTTCCTCAATTAATTTTAACGCGTCAGTAAGCCAGTCCTTCTTTAAATAAAAATTCATAAAACCAGGCCCGGCGCATTCCACTCTTTCTATATAGGAATCTTCAAGCTTCATATTTTTTATTATTTCCTCGGCAACCATTCTTGGAGGCTTGCCCACCTTCTTGGTTATCTGCATAGCAGTATTGGCGGAAAACTCCCCGCGTCCCTTTTCTCTCGGAATTTCCACATTTACTCCCGTAAGTTCAAATTCAGGAAAAATACCCTTAACCATAAGATCTTTTACCGACTGAGAAACAATAGTCTCAATCTGTGTTTTAATATAATCTACAATATTATCCATAAATTACTCCTTCACTTCTATTTTCATATCTATGTACTGGTCAAAATCCTCTGTGCCCTCAAATCCGACTTTATATTTCATCTCTATTATTCCGCCTGCTTCCCCAAGAAGGCTTCTTACCCATATACCTTCAACGTTTACAGTAAATGTACCGGCCCCCGTAGCGTAAGAAAAACTTCCGGAGCATCCTCCCTCCACCGTCATGCGCGAGCCGCACAGGCCTGTCCTTATTATGGAAACTCTATTTCCTTCGATCTTTAAAACAGTATCTGTATCTACAAGACCTGTTTCCTCATTTTCCTTATACATAATATACCAATGCCCGTTTTTAAAGCAATATTTGCATGGGGCTTCAGCGTCTATTATATTTATTTCGCCGTTTTTTAATTCAGTTCTGCTCTTAATAATTACTTTCATACTGTTCTATGTCTGTTTTCTGCGCGTTATGTATTTCCCTTTCCAAAAAAGTTCCGCCAAGAAGCTCAAATTTCTCAACGCTGTCACTGGTATAAAACTCATTTACAGCGGCATGTCCCGCTGTGCATTTTAGATCAAGCTCCTCTAATGTGGCCTTTACGGCTTTCGCAACCTCTACGCCGGAATTTACCAGAGTCACCTCAGGCCCCATAACCTTTCGTATGGTATTTTTCAGGAGAGGATAATGTGTACAGCCAAGCACCAAAGTATCTATATTCTGCTCTTTTAGCGGTTCAAGATATTTTCTGCATATACTTTCAGCTATATCATTTTCCCACCAGCCCTCTTCAGCAAGAGGAACAAACATAGGACAAGCCTTTTGAAACACCTGTATATCAGGAGCTTTATTTATGATAGCCTTCTCATACACGCAGCTTTCAACGGTGGCCGATGTACCTATAACGCCTATCTTCCCGTTTTTAGTACAGCTCACCGCTTTAGCCGCTCCCGGTTCCACCACTTCTATTACCGGAATATTTATATGATCCCTGACTTTGTCAAGGCTGCAAGCGCTCGCCGTATTGCAGCCTATGACGATCATTTTTACATCTTTAGAAAGCAGGAAATTTATATCCTGAAAAGTATATTTAATTACCACTTCCTGAGATTTTGTTCCGTAAGGGGTCCTTCCGTTATCCCCGAAATAAACCGTGCTTTCCTCTCCGAGCATCGCCATTATTTCCTTAAGAACTGTCAGCCCGCCCAGTCCGGAATCAAAAATCCCTATAGGTTTATCATTCATATTTTTCCCTTTACACATAATTTCTTTCGCGCGCCTTATAATTGTCGAGTGCCAACGCTATAAGAATATCCAAAAGCTCTCCGTATTTAATTCCGCTGGCCTCCCACATCTTTGAATACATACTTATATCAGTAAAACCCGGCAGCGTATTGATTTCATTGAATATAAATTTCCCGGTTTTCCTTTCAAGGAAAAAATCCACTCTTGAAAGACCCCTGCAGTCAAGACATTTAAAAACTCTTTTCGCTAGCGCGGATACCTCTGCCCGCTGCTCTCCCGTAAGCTTTGCCGGTACCTCGGTTCTGGACTGACCGTTAAAATATTTTGCCTGGTAATCGTAAAACTCACTGGCTGAAATGGCTTCCCCCGGGCAAGCTACCTTAATATCATCATTTCCCAGTACCGCGCACTCTATTTCCCGTCCATCTATAAATCTTTCCGCCAAAACTCTTATGTCATACTCGGCCGCCGTTTTCAAAGCTTCTCTCAGGCTCTCCGAGTCCTTTGCTTTATTTACTCCAAAGGAAGATCCCGCGTTGGACGGCTTTACAAAGGCCGGATATCCAATCTTTTTTTCCGTCTCGGACACACATCTTTCTATATTATCCCTGATATCGTTTCTTGAAAAAACACAGTATTCCGCCTGAGGTATTCCTTCTTTTTCACAGATTATCTTTGTATACGCCTTATCCATAGAAACTGCCGAAGCCAAAACACCGCAGCCCACATAAGGTTTACCTATAATTTCAAAAAGGCCCTGAACAGTTCCGTCCTCTCCATTGGTTCCGTGAAGCACAGGAAAAATAACATCTACATCCTCTTCGGTCAATACTGTTATACCGTTCACGGGTTTTCCGCTATGTTCATCCTTTTCCGTGTAATCTGTCCAATTATCCGCGGCAATATCCTGAACTTCTCCGGTATATCTGTACCACCGCCCCTCCTTTGATATCCCTATCAAAAGGACTTCGTACTTTTCCCTGTCTAAATTATTTATAACAGATGTGGCAGAAAGTCTCGAAATATAATTTTCCGTTGATCTGCCGCCAAAAATAACCGCAACCTTCATCAAGACGCCTCCAAAGTCATATTGTCATATTATTTTACTATCGCTATAGTTATTTTTCAACCCGTGTAAAAAATATTATTTTACAGGGCCTTTACTCAAGGAGAACGTCGTCGTCATCTTCCGATTCAACATCGGCCGCCGTATCCTTGGCAGCTACCTGGTTAACGGAAATCAGCGACTTATTCCTTTTAAAAGGCATATTCATTTCGAGTATTCCTTTAAAAGACGCCTGTTCTTTACCATCTATCAGTATTTTTACCCTGTCAAGTTCTTTTATTTCAGTTACTGAATTTACAAGAGAATAAATACTCATTTCCACGTCCTTTTTTATACCGGTACTTCCTTCAATAAATTCAGAGGACAAATTTACCACTGCCAGACTTCCGTTTATGGTAACCGGTGCAAGCAGCTTTGTACCGTCGGGTATTACCTTTTTGCCTGTAAAACCTTCAGACGGTCCCTTAAGAAGCTCGTTAACTATAGCGCTGGCTATATTTTCCGTACTCTGCTTTGCCTCTTCAAGCTCCATATAACGTACTTCCCCATTTAACTTAGTTCCGTCTTCGCTTACAAAATAAGCGATTATCTGAATTTTATCATTCAGCTCCTTTGCCGCCTCTTCAGATATAGTAGTTCCGCTAACCGGACTAAATTCATCGTCATCGGCGTCCCCGTCAGTAGGCTGGGCTTTTTTACATCCTGCTCCTCCTATCAATATACAGATGATCAACCCGCTCACAAACAACATTTTAACAATTCTCAGCATTTGAATTTTCAACATCTATCGCACCTCTCATATAAATTTGATTAATAATGAGTATGCTATTTGGATTGTAAAAATGCTTTTTTTAGTATATTATATAGAATAATATCTCTTTGGAGATTAAACTTATAAAGATGCCCCGGTGGTCCAATGGATAAGACGCCAGATTCCGATTCTGGTAATATGGGTTCGATTCCCGTCCGGGGTGCCATTTTAATTTTATAAAAGGAAGGATTCTATTTTGAAAATATCAGAACTATTCAACAAAAACAAAACCGTTTTTTCTTTGGAAATATTTCCTCCTAAGAAAACCTCTTCCGTAGATACGATATATGATACGTTAGACCAGCTTAAGGATATTCATCCTGACTTTGTAAGCGTTACCTACGGCGCGGGAGGAAGCATAGTAAACAATCTTACCTGCGAAATAGCTTCCATAATCAAAAACAAATATGGTATAGAGGCCGTGGCTCATCTTACATGCGTAAACTGTACAAAGGAAGACGTAGACTCTATATTAGATCAGCTGAAACAAAATAATATAGAAAATATTCTGGCTTTGAGAGGGGATATAAATCCTGAATATACGCCAAAAAAGGACTTCAAACATGCTTCCGATCTGGCCGGATATATAAGCAAAAAAGGCGGATTCAATATTTCCGGAGCGTGTTATCCTGAATGCCATGTAGAAGCTCCGAGCCCTGAAGAGGACATTTTAAATCTTAAGAAAAAAGTAGAAGCAGGAGTTTCCTCTCTTACCACTCAGTTATTCTTTGACAACAATGTTTTTTATAACTTTATGGAGAACGTGCGCAAAGCAGGAATCTCCGTTCCTGTAGAGGCAGGTATCATGCCCGTTACAAATAAAAAGCAGATCGAGCGTATGGTATCCATGTGCGGCGCTTCTCTTCCGTCTAAATTTGTAAAAATGATACAGAAGTACGACGGTAATCAGGAGGCTTTAAGAGATGCCGGTATAGCTTACGCCGTTGATCAAATAGTAGATCTTATCTCCAACGGAGCAGAAGGAATACATCTTTATACAATGAACAATCCTCTTGTCGCCTGCCGTATAAGCGAAGCTATCAAAAATCTTCTTTAGGGGTATATTATGACTTTTAAACAGCTGCTTGACAAAAACTTCATCATATTGGACGGAGCTATGGGAACAATGCTCCAAAAAAGCGGACTTGCCGCCGGAGATATACCGGAAATACTAAACGTTACAAATCCAGGGCTTATAAAAAATATACACAGATCTTATGCTCAAAGCGGAGCGGATATAATATACGCAAATACATTTGGAGCCAACCGGTTTAAGCTTTCAGAAAGCGGATACAGCCTGGATTTTATTATAGCTTCCGGAATAAAAAACGCCCGCGACGCCGCAAAAGACTTCGGCTGCCTTACGGCTCTTGACATAGGTTCTTTAGGTCGGCTTTTAGAACCTTTAGGCCAACTTTCTTTCGAGACCGCCTATGAATGTTTTAAAGAGATCGTCCTTGCCGGCTCTGCCGCGGGAGCCGATCTTATAGTAATAGAAACAATGACCGACCTGCTCGAGGCAAAGGCCGCTCTCTTAGCTGCCAGAGAAAACTCGGATCTCCCTGTAATATGTACAATGACCTTTGAAAAAAATATGCGTACTTTTACAGGCGCGGATATTTCTTCAATGGCTTTGACCTTAGATGGTCTGGGCGCTGACGCCATCGGCGTCAATTGTTCTCTGGGTCCCAGGGATATGAAACCTCTCATAGAAGAGCTTTCCCGCTGGACCGACCTTCCTTTGGCAGTAAAACCTAACGCAGGCCTGCCTGACCCGGAAAGCGGGATCTACAATGTAGATCCCGAAGAGTTTGCTTCCTGCATGGCTCCTCTGTCGTCTCTAGGGGTAAAATTTTTTGGGGGCTGTTGCGGAACGACTCCAGAATATATAAAACTTCTCAGAAATAAACTTTCTGAAATAAGTTCATGGAATCTTTTAAAAAAAGATATTCCTTCGGCTGTGTGCAGTCCGGGACAGACCGTTATAATAGACTGCCCCAAAATAATAGGCGAAAGGATAAACCCCACCGGCAAAAAGCTTTTCAAAGAGGCCTTACGCAAAAAAGATATTTCCTATATTGTCAGCCAGGCCCTTGAACAAACTTCTGCGGGAGCCGATATCCTTGACGTTAACGTAGGCCTTCCCGAAATAGATGAAAAAGAAATGATGGTTTCCTCAATTAAAGCAATACAGAATGCCACTTCAGCCCCGCTTCAGATAGACAGTACCATTCCCGAGGTAATAGAAGCCGCGCTCAGAATTTACAGCGGAAAGCCTATTGTAAACAGCGTAAACGGCGATGAAGAAAGTATGTCCGTTATATTGCCCCTTGTGAAAAAATACGGAGCCTCCGTAGTCTGCCTGACCCTTGATTCTAACGGTATTCCCTCCAGGGCCGAGGATCGTTTTCACATAGCCAGGCGCATAATGGACAGAGCCTTATCTTTAGGAATCCCTAAAAGAGACATATATATTGACTGTCTGACTCTTACGGCCTCCGCCGAGCAGGAAGCTGTCATGGAAACTTTAAAAGCGGTAAAAATGGTCAAAGAACAGCTTGGTCTAAAGACTGTGCTTGGCGTTTCTAACATTTCTTTCGGCCTTCCCTGCCGCGAGCTTATCAATCACAGCTTTCTTGCAATGGCCCTGGCCTACGGTCTGGATCTCCCCATAATAAATCCCAACATACCGTCTATGGCGGGAACAGTCCGTTCCTATCGCCTTTTGGCAAATTATGATAAAAATGCTTCCGCCTTTTTAAAGGCTTATGGAGATTCCCAGTATACCGCGCCTAAGATTTCAGGTCCCGCGCAGGAACAGAAAGCGTCCGGGCAAAATGTACCCGAGCTTCAGGATATATACGGTAAATTGCTTTATTCTATAGAAAAAGGCCTTTCAGATGATGGCGCAAAATACACAAAAGAGCTTCTTTGCTCTGTAAAACCCATGGATATCATAGATAACTGTCTTATTCCGGCCCTTGATTCTGTGGGAAACAAATTTGAGACGGGAAAAATATTTTTACCCCAACTCATACTTTCCGCAAACGCTGCTCAGGCATGTTTTGGAGTGATCAAAGATTTTTTGTCCCAAAGCTCTGAAAAAACTGTTTCAAAAGGAAAAATAATCATCGCTACCGTCAAAGGAGATATACATGATATAGGTAAAAATATCGTTAAAGTCCTTCTTGAGAATTACGGCTATGAAGTTATCGATCTTGGGAAGGACGTGGACCCTGAACTTATCGTCTCTGAGGCTCTTTCTCAAAACGTATCCCTGGTGGGACTAAGCGCGCTTATGACCACTACCCTAAAATCTATGGAAAATACAATTTCCCTTTTGCGCAGCAAAAACGTGCCATGCAAGATAATGGTAGGAGGCGCGGTCCTTACAAAGGAATACGCTGATAAGATCGGCGCCGATTTCTTTGCCCGGGACGCGAAAGAATCAGTGGATATTGCCAGAGCACATTTTGGTAATAATTAGGCAGTACAGGAAAAATTCTTCTATCTGCTTCTGTCTTTAATATATTCAGGCTTTCTGTCCCGAAGAATATAAAAGGAGAAATATATTCCACGGGACAGCGCCGTATAGGCGTGATCTAAGATGTTTTTTTATAATATTAAATTAATAATCCTCTTCAACCTCTAAAACAAGTACCGTCATGTCGTCCGGAGGCAGTGCTTCTGACTCTTCAAAACTTACCGATTCTCCTGATGCGGCTTTATATGACGAGGAGTTAAGTTTTGAGGCTTCTGAAAGTATTTCCTCCGCCATAAGCTGAGGTTTTTTTACTTCCATATCCTCTATAAATCTTATGAGATCTCCGTTGCTCTTTCCTCCTATCCGGAAGCAGTCAAATACTCCATCCGTCATCATTATTATACAGTCGCCGGCACACACCTTTTTTCTGACTGTACGGGCAGAAACCTTTCCCACTACTCCCACAGGCAGGGAGGATGAACTTATCGTCTCTATAGCAGGCAGATATTGTCTTTGGGCGGAATATTCCTCCTCACTGAGACCATATTTGATGATCGTAGGCATGCCCCCATATTTAAAGAAGTCGGTATTCCCCGTCTGTAAGTTTATCGAAACCATATCCAATGTAGAATAGCTCTCTTCGTCAGTTTTCATAATAAGAGCAGAATTGATCATTTCTATAGCCGTTTCGTTATCAAATCCATTATTTGAAAAATTTTCCAGTAGCTTTACCGCCAGTCCGCTTTGTTCCCTGGCCTTTTTGCCCGTTCCCATTCCGTCACACAATATCGCGGAAAAGCATCCGTTTCCACCGTTTATAAATGTAAAGCTGTCTCCAGAAACATCTCCCGGAATCTTAGAAATGCTTGAAGAGCCTATGGATACTTTAAACCTGTTGGCCTCAACAAATTTCATTCCTCCCACATCTACCATTTTTTGTTTTAAAACATTAGATACTATCCTTAAAACAGCTCTGTCTCCCCCGGCCTGTTCAGTCTTTTCCTTACCTTTAAAGTCTATATTTACCTCATATTTTCCAAACCGATTCTGGATTACCGAGGCGGAAACATTTTTGTAACCGCTTTTGGAAAGCTCTCTCTCCAGTGTTTCAGACATTTTTACCATAAGCTTAATGTCAGATTTCATTTCCTTGGCCAAATTATGAGCGGCGGCGGCAAGGGAGCTTAACTGCATGGCATAAACGTCCTTGCTTTCCGACAGCCTTTTCATCCATATTTTTTCAACCCTCTCAACTTCAAATCCCACCTTCATTTCCGTAAGCACGGTTTCTGGCTTTTCACAGTCTTCTTTAAAAAACTTCGGCGTTTCTTCAGTTGAGATTTTTCCGTACTTTTCAAGGGTCTCGCACAGAGAATTGAACGCTCTTGCAGTCTCTTCTCTTGTCCTTTTCCAACAAAACTCAGACATATCACAATTTTCACAGGCTTTTATATACGCGCGCTCCACCAAAGCCCGTCTGCTCTCTCCAATTTCATCCGCTCCTCTAAGCAGCTTTGAAAAGGATTTTGCCAATGCGGAATAGCCCTGTGAAAAGCCCTCAAGCCTTCCTACGACCATAGACGTCATCTCATCAGCGTAGTTTGCTTTGTCAAGCACCGTATTTATATTTGAGGCTCCGGAAATTTTAATTTTAGTTAAAAGTTTTTCCGGTATCAGAAAAAATATAACGTCCGCCACTATTACATCCCACAGCACTTCGGTTATCTGAGGGGATGAACCAAACATTATAGCCACCGACAGAGCAAGCACCACCACCCCGGCGCAAGTTCCCCATTTTCCAAGCTTGGCAAGAATACCGTAGCTGCTTTTATATGCGAAAAGAATTATCAGAAATATTCCCACCACATTTCTAAGATTGATGCCGAAAACATCTATTGCCGGAAAACCAAATACACATAAAATAATGGAAAACGCTATTTGAGGAAGATCCTCCGTCATTATGAATTTTCCGCTTTTGGTGGAAATATTTTTCATAAGCCCTTTGAAAATATAATAAGAGACTACAGAAATTACATTTTGGGCCATTGCCAAAAGCATATCGTATAAAACGAAGCCGTTTACCGCGATAGCTCCCAATGAAGCTATAATCCCGGATACAAATATTGTAATTATTTTTCCGTGCTTTTTTGAAATATTTATTGAAAGAACTTTAAAGGCCGTCAATATCAGGGACGACAATATCACTATCACCGTTCTCGCATTAAAGCCCATAGTCACGGCTCCTATGCTCACTGCAAGTCCCGCCGTAAAAGAATTTGCATTACTGTCCGAAGCCGCGGCAAAGAACCCGTAGCCAAAAGGTATTATACCGCCGGGCAGTACGACCCTGGAAAGTAAAAAACCCATAACGGCAATAATGACGTTGTTAATAACTGCTCTTTTGTTAATCTTTGTTTTTATCATTTGTAGAAACCTCCGCACTTAAAAATCAGGTTTGAACCCAATTATATATATGCGGAGTATTAAAATTTGTCGAATCCTAATTATTTTCAATGGCGCATTTACAGAGCATAATCGACCTTTTTCAATCAGGTATATTTATTATTTTCATAAAAAAATCGGAACAAGCATATCTTGTTCCGACATGGTGGGAGTTATAGGGCTCGAACCTATGACCCCCTGCTTGTAAGGCAGATGCTCTCCCAGCTGAGCTAAACTCCCAAAATGGTGACCCGTACGGGATTCGAACCCATGTATCCGCCGTGAAAGGGCGATGTCTTAACCACTTGACCAACGGGCCATATAAAATTGGTAGCGGAAGTGGGATTTGAACCTACGACCCTTCGGGTATGAACCGAATGCTCTAGCCAACTGAGCTATTCCGCCATGCACCAAAAACTGAATGCCTATGTATAATATCAAATAGAGCATACCTTTGTCAACAATTTTTAAAAATTATTTTTCGTCATTTTTAAATTATTTGCGGACCCCAAATTTTATTTGGGCAATAACCCCGTCTCCTACTAAAATGTAACCTACAATACGGCACTATTCGTCAAATAGCGCCGCATTATATTTTTTTGCAAGATCATTAAAAATTTTAATTTGAAAAGTTTTTATTTCATATGTATATTTACCGGGCCCCAGGCACTGCCTGGCGCCCGGAAGAAGTCCCTGGTCCTGGCGAGGACTAAAACCGCCTTATTACGGCCCAGGAAAAATCTCTTCAAAATACGCCTCTATAAAATATAACAGATGAAGCGGGCCTAACAGGTGGCCTTCAGGATATCTCAGCGATTTCGCAACATATGGCATTTGCCAAAATATTTGACCGTCCCATATATTCCCTGCGGCCGTTTTCATCCTGTTTACTCCATTGTTTTAAGAAATTTACGCTTTTAATATGGACATAAACTCCTCTCCGGTAATAGTTTCCTTTTCATACAGATATTTGGCTAGTTCATCTAGTTTTTGCCGGTTTTCTGTCAAGCTTTGCCGTGCTTTTTCGTGCTGCTTTTTGACTAGCGTCACTACCTGTCTGTCAATCTGCGCCTGTGTTTCCGCCGAACAGGCCAGAGAGGCATCACCTCCCAGGTATTGGTTAGTGACGGTTTCCATAGCAACCATGTCGAACTCCTCGCTCATGCCGTAGCGGGTAATCATAGCCCGGGAGAGCTTGGTCGCCTGCTCGATATCGTTAGAAGCGCCGGTAGTGACGGAGCCGAATACCACTTCCTCAGCCGCCCGGCCGCCGGTCAGAGTAGCCACCTTATTCTCAATTTCTTCTTTGCTCATCAGGTAATGTTCGCCCTCGTCCACCTGCATGGTATAGCCCAGGGCGCCTGATGTACGGGGAACGATGGTGATCTTCTGTACCGGTGCAGAATGGCTCTGCATGGCGGCTACCAAAGCATGCCCGATTTCGTGGTAGGCCACGATCTTTTTCTCTTTATCTGTCAAAATGGCGTTCTTTTTCTGGTAACCGGCGATGACCACCTCAATGCTCTCTTCGAGATCTGCCTGCACAACAGCTTTCCGTCCGTCCCGCACAGCTCTTAGGGCTGCTTCATTGATGATGTTGGCTAGCTCCGCTCCCGAGGCTCCGGACGCCATCCTGGCAATCTTACCGAAATCTACGTCCGAGGCTACCTTGATTTTCTTGGCGTGTACCTCCAGGATTTCTTCCCTCCCCTTCAAATCGGGAAGCTCTACCGGAACCCGACGGTCAAACCGCCCAGGCCTCGTAAGAGCGGGGTCAAGTGATTCGGGGCGGTTAGTGGCGGCCAACAGAATAACTCCGCTGTTTTCCTCAAAACCGTCCATTTCGGTCAGCAGCTGATTCAGGGTCTGCTCCCGTTCGTCGTTGCCGCCAGCCTGTCCTTCCCGCTTTTTGCCTATGGCGTCGATCTCGTCAATAAAGACGATGCAGGGTGCCTTTTCTTTTGCCTGCTTGAACAGGTCGCGGACCTTTGCCGCGCCCATACCTACAAACATCTCTACAAATTCCGAACCAGACATCGAAAAGAAGGGTACGTTGGCCTCTCCGGCCACAGCTTTGGCCAACATGGTTTTACCGGTGCCGGGAGGTCCAACTAACAGGATACCCTTTGGCATGGCTGCTCCCACTTCCTTGTATTTGTCCGGATTATGTAGGTAATCCACAATTTCCGTCAGGCTTTCCTTAGCTTCGTCCTCTCCGGCCACATCGGAGAACTTTATCCCCTCGGAGGATTTCACATAGACCTTGGCATTGCTTTTGCCGAACATCATAGCAT
>CASDQQ010000119.1 GCA_949282945.1 uncultured Eubacteriales bacterium | reverse complement strand
CACTCAGGATTGGCCCATCCCTGCCTCCAACGCACCATAGTCCCAGGTTTTTATCCTTTCATACACGAGTTCCTTATGGTTTGGCCCAGACCCCACACGCAATTTTTCCACTTCCACGCAATCCTGTCTGGCCCAAACCTCCCACAAACGCACCAAATCACCTTGATTTTATCCTTTCCTGCACAATTTCCTTTAGGTTTGGCCCAGACCTCACACGCAAGTTTTCTACTTCTACGCAATCCTGTCTGGCCCAAACCTCCCCGCAACACACCAAATCCCCCTGATTTTATCCTTTTCTGCATAAATTCCTTATGGTTTGGTCCAGACCACACACGCAAGTTTCCCACTTTCACGCAATCTCGTCTGGCCCAAACCTCTCACAAACACACCAAATCCCCCGATTTTTTCCTTCCTGTCAAATTTCTCCTACAACTCTTATATAGCTTTTTTAAAAGCAAAAATTTTCTGGAATCTCGCAAATAAATCTCTTCATATTTAAAGCAATAATCTACGTAACAACTCCGCCTATTTCAAAACAATACAGGACAATTTATCAAAAGATATTTTCCCATGTAAGAAATTCTCTTTTAAGTATATCTTGAGCTTTTGAAATAACTCTTTTTGCTTCCGCCTTTGCGTCAAAATAGGATTCGCTTTTTAAAAAGCTTTCCATGACGTCAATGTTTATTCCTATGCTTTCAATATCCGCATGATCTATATAGAGAGAAAGCTTATCCGACCATTTTTCCCATACATTCCTCATCGTTTCGGCTTCCTCCTCAGCTTCTTTAAACTCTTCATTATTTATAAGATCTATAATTGTTTCTGCTCTGGCACATATTTCATCCGTTTTCGCGTTTAGATTACTGACTGATATCCAATAAAAGGCTGTAATTATAATTATTATAACAACTATTATCAATATATTTTTAGTTACTGCCGTCATTTTTTCCTCCTGCCTCTTTTAATTGTATATACCATTTATCAGTCTCAAAATAACAGCACAGCAGGACCTGTGAAGCGTCGTCAGCTCCTTTTGAAGCAATTTTTTCCATAACATATTCCTCAGAAATTCCTGCTATTTTCAGATTATTTTTTATAAGTTTTCCGTCAAGTATAATATTTACAGGCACGGCTGGCATATCATATCCATAGACGCTCAGTTCCCCATTGGTCTCAAGCACTGCCTCCCTGACGTCTGATATATCGGAAAAGCCTCCTATTCTTACAGCTTCAAGCAAATCATTTAGTGTAAATATCTCCTTCTTCAAGTTTTTTTCAATTATTTTTCCTTCTTTTATCATAGTAACCGGCGCTCCGCTCACAATACGCCTTGCCCTATTGCTCCTGAACAAAACGAGAGATATAAAAATCTGTACAGCAAGGATAGTAAGTATAGGTATTATTCCGGAAGAAAGAGGTATACCCGTATTCTGCATGGGAATAGAAGCCAGATCCGATATCATTATGGCGACCACCAACTCATAGGGTTGCAGCTGTCCTATCTGTCTTTTTCCCATAAGCCGCATGACAAGTATGACAAGAAAATAGAGTATTATAGTTCTTACAAAGCTAACCATAAAAAAACACCACCCAAAGGTAGTGTTCCGTAAAAATCCTTATTTATTCAAAACAAATTTCGCAAGAGAAGGCGAAATATTCAGTTTGTTGCAAAGCCCCCAATACTCTGAAAGCCTGTTCTGATCGGGATCTCTTTTTTTCATTGCCTTTATCATAATATTTTTAGGCGTTTCAAGCGGCGAGATATACTCTTTAACAGACACGTCGTACCCCATAGCCTCAAGAAAAATTCCTCTCATAGCATCCGTAATAGCGTCTGATATCCTGGCCTTAAGTATTCCATATTTTAAAACAGCCTCCAAACCGTCGATCTTATATTGCTCCAAAAGTTCCTTATGACAGCACGGAACAGCCACAATCATTTTTGCACGATTTTTAAGGGCACATGCCAAAGCCATGTCTGTCGCCGTATCACAGGCATGCAGACTGATACAAATATCTATTTCCTTTTCTGGAATAAAATCCTCTAAATCTGCCTTTATAAATTCCATATTTCCGTAACGCAGATTTTCCGCCATTTTTTTTGACGCATTTATTACCGTATCAGAATGATCCACACATATAAACCGGCACGGTCTTTTCAGCACAAATCTTATATAATAATTAAGCACAAAGGATAAATAAGACTTTCCGCAGGCACAATCAAGTACGGTTATTTCCCTTTTTGCTTTGCAGAGTTCCTCTATATCCTCTGCTATAAGCTCTACAAAATGATCTATCTGATTATATTTTCTTATTTTATCGTTCTTAATCTTTCCGTTGGGAGCCATTATGCCTATTTCTTTAAGAAGTTCGTCTGCCTCTCCGGTCTTTATCAGATATTCCCTGTTCCCTATATGAGAATTATTCGCCCTGCTTTTAAGGTCGTCGGCTTTTTTGACAGTTTCTTCCGTAAAATATTTAACGCCTTTTAGCGAAGCCAAAACGCATAAATTTCTACCGCCTTCAGTATATTTAAAATCCATTTCATCATACTTTTCCGCGGCGTCCAGTAAAACAGCGGTAAACTCTTCAATATTTATTTTGTCTTTTCGCCCGTTATAGTTCCATATAAGCCTGTTTTCCTGCAGCATAGCCGATGCGGGATAGTATTTAGTTCCCGATTTAAAGGTAACCTCAATTCCTGAAAAAATACTTCTTCCATTCTCATCCAAAAGCCTCGACAATATACCATTTACGTAAACGCCTATTTGAGACAGAAATTTTTTATTCATATTTTTCTCCTAACAGCAACTTTATTTCTTTCTCCGTAAGCTCTCTCACTTCTCCAGGGGGCAGCTTTTCGTCAAGATATAGATTCCCCATGCTTATCCTTTTTAAATATGCCACCTTATTTCCAAGGGCTTCAAACATTCTTTTTACCTGATGAAATTTTCCTTCGCGTATGGTCAAAAATACTTCGCATTCCGTTCCGGCAATTTCTAAAACAGCCGGCATCGTAACATACCCGCCTATATCTATACCCTGTTTTATTTTGGAAAAATACTCCTTTTCAACAGGTTTTTCCAGTATAGCAAAATATTTTTTATCCACGTGTTTTTTTGGCGATAAAAGTTCGTGGATACTCTCTCCGTCATTAGTCAGAACTAAAAGTCCCTCTGTATCCTTGTCGAGCCTCCCTGCCGGCGATAAATCAAACCTTTTATAAAAATCCGGCAACACGTCAAAAACCGTTTTTTCTCTTTTATCTTCAGTGGCGGTTATTACTCCCGCCTGCTTATTCATCATAAGATATATAAATTTGCGGTATTTTAGCTTACTGCCGTTTATCTTCACAGTATCGCTATAAGGATCCACTTTAAATTCCGGCTGATCTACAATAGCTCCGTTAACAGAAACAGCCCCCCTTTTTATAAGCTCCTTTACCTCTTTCCTGGTGCCTAATCCACTGTTTCCTATCATTTTATCCAGCCTCTGAATTTCTCCCATTTTAAGCAAAAGCCTCTCCTCTAACGCTTTTATTTTGAGCAGAATCATACCCGTTTCTAAAAATTATGTCAAGACAGATAACAAATTACGGTAAAACCAGTTTAAATGGATTGCTCATATAACTTGCGACCGTGCTTATATAAATAAAATCCTCAGGGAAAAATATTCCTGAGGATTTACTGAATAATTCTTTGGTGACCCATCCGGGAATCGAACCCGGGTTTCCGCCGTGAGAGGGCGATGTCTTGACCGCTTGACCAATGGGCCACATTAAACTGCCCGCTTATTATAATATATCCGCTTATAAAATGCAACATATTTTTTATTTTAAATTTCAACTATGTTAAGTGAAAAAGTAAATGCAACCAAACAGTTGCGTTTACAATTTCCAAACCGAAAAATTTAATGTATATCTTCCATTATGTCTAAGTTGCATTTTGTATTTCCTTATCCAGTGATATATATTCTTCTTGTGTTTGCCG
>CASDQQ010000118.1 GCA_949282945.1 uncultured Eubacteriales bacterium | reverse complement strand
TCTTTATCTTTACCTTCTCCACCCTCTGTCCATCTGAGTTTAGGCGTAACAGTTATAACAGAAGTCTCATTGTCTATGTTGCCTTTCTTAACGATTTTAGCCTTAACCACTAACGTGTAGGAACCGTCGGTAGTGTCAAACTGAGAAGTCTCATATCCCCAGAGAACTTCGCCCTTTTCAGTGGCTTTTACAGTTCCGAGAGAAATAGTTCCGTTATCATTTCTTACTCCGCCTCTGTTTTCACCATTCTTGTTGGCTGTAAGAGTATCTCCTTCGTATTTTGCTATATAATCTTTTACAGGCATTGTAGAAGGAGTCCAGGAACCTGCAGGAGCATTAAGCTCAGCCATCTGACCGCCTTCAGTCGAATTATTTTCAGCTATAAGTCTGTATTCGCCCTGATTAACTCCAAAATCATAATCCTTTCCGGCCACTACAACTTTATCAAGAGTTCCTATTATAGAGGATTTTCCTTCGTTTCCATCACCTGGCCATAAACCAAGCTCAGTATCTCCCTTTAAAATTCTTGCAACAACAACTATTACTTTACCTCTGTTATCAGAATTAAAAAGGTCCTGTACATTATAAATAGAGTACAAATCGTTGCTTGCCTTAAATTTGATCTGTCCGCCGCCGTTTACACCTTCAATAGTCATGTAATACGCAACTTTTACAACCATACCTTCTTCCGGCAAACCCTTCACATTCTTAACATACATGCCCCAGATATCACCGTTGGCATTGTTTGTAAAAGATCTTGTGCCTGCAGCCTCGTCTACATATTGTTCCGGATTTTCTCCGTTCTGCGCGGACTCTGATCCCTTAAATGAAACATATATCCCGTCAGACGGATTTTCAATCCAGTCCTTGTCAGCGGCGAAAGCCACTACAGCAGATGAAACGGCAATAACAGCTGCAACCGCAAAAGCCAAACATACTTTAAATATGTTCTTCATAAAACTTCTTCCTCCTTAAAAAATTTAGACAAATGTCTATTAATTGTCTGCAGATATATATTAGCACATATGATTTATTTGTTCAAGCTTTTTTAAAAAATAAAAAAGGCAGATAAGGAAATTAAATCCTGCGATCCGCCTTGTAATATTTATAATCCTCCGCCATAAAATCATATATAATATTTTCTAAATCAACTATAATTATTTTTTCTTACTGAACAATACGAATATTGCCGCAACTACGATCACCACCAACGCTATAACGATAGCCAAAGTTATATCGGATCCACTGTCCTGGATCACAACACCGCTGCTTGGAGCAAAAGTTGGTTTTTGGGCCTCTTCTTTCTCTGTGTTTGCAGTTGTATTAGCAGATGGTGTAATATAAGAACTTTTGTTAGCGGTATTGCCATATTCAGTAGAGGGCTCCAGTTTTTCTGTTTCTATAAAAGATTTACCCTGATATTTCAGTGTTCCTGCCTGCATTTCTTCAAAATTGCAATCAAAGCCTGCACAAGGATATAATGTAGTATTTAATTTATGATCCCAGACATCAAAAGTAATGGCTGCATTTTCCATATAAAAAGGTCCTTCTACATCTTCTGCCCTTAACAAAATGCGGATTACGCCTTCATAATCTCCTGCTGTGATTTCTTTGGTACCGTCATTGAAAATACACTGTTGATAGCCTTCACATACAGTTCCTTTTTCAATAGTGACTGATTCGGCTGTACGAACAGAGGCCACTTTATCGCTGTTTGCAATATTCAAACCAGTTGATACGGTATAGTCTTCAAACAAATTTCCATCAATCCAAAGTTGCATTTGCTTTATGGTGACAGTATAAGGCAATCTATAATCACCATCTCCCAACATCAGGAACGCGCGGCAATTTAATTTTGCAGTATCTTCGCTAAAATGCTCAGTATATAGTGTAAATGGTCGTTCTATCCATACGAATCCATCTTCTGTATCAGCATGTACAGTGCAGACAGAACAAAGTAGTGTAAGGCACAAAACCAGTACTGCCACCATCAGCCAAGAATCTTTCTTTTTCATAAGATATATTCCCCCTTAATCTGCTAAGTAAAACCATGTATAATATTCCGTTCCAGTCATACCGCAGGTGGTATAATCAGTCAGATAAATGTTCGTGCCGTCTCTTAATGTGGCTTTGATTTTCAGATAAGGGTTAGGATACGTAACATCCTCTGTGGAAACCAGTTCAAACGGGGACTGTTCCATAGAAACTCTTAAACTGTCCCTAGCATTTGGATTATACCGTTTGTCAATAGCAAGTAACATAGGCCCGTAGTACAGACTGACCCTATTGTCATTTCTTTCATCCGACCGTAAAGCTCTGATCTGCAAGTCAAACATAATTTCAACGATATCTCCATTTTTCCAGTTTTTTTGAATGGAAAAATATTGTCCGGCAACCACGCCGTCCACAGCTTGTCCATTTACTTTCACAACTGTATTTTCAGACCAGTATGGAATCCTTAAATTTAATGCAAATTCTTTATTTCCTTTCATGGAAACTGTAATTTTATCATAATTTTCCAAAGGATAATTGGTCTCTTGTATCAAAGTCACATTTTTATCCTCTATCGCGAAAGTAATACTTCCAGGTCCGTAATAATTTAAAAATGCATTCTTCTCTTCTATATCGGCCGCATACCAGGATAATAAACCAATGCCATTGGCGGCGTTGGCTGCGCAACAGGACAATTCGGGAGATGCGCTGTACCCCTGGCCTCCGATATCCTGAATGGCTGCCCGCTTTACTCCATTCATCAAAGAACTGTAAGTCCACCAACTGCCGTTTGCTGCCTGAGATCCTAAAATCGCATTGTAAAACGCAATTTCCAGTTCATCTGCCGCATTGCTATTATGGGTCAGCTGATAATATCGTACACTTAATTCCATCCATGCAATGGAACAGCAGGTCTCAATGGAAGCTGTCCACGTAGTTCCTTCTACCGGATAAGGATTGCCGATTGCCTCTTCTCCCGTGGAAAAGCCGCCCGTATTATGCACGTCAGTTGCCAAGATACTTTTATAAATTTGAGTAAATGCTTCCAAATACTGTGTTTCCCCGGTAATTTCATAAAGATCCGCAATTGCGCATATTCCAGGCAATGCTTCCCAACGGGTAACGCTGCCTTTATAAAATTCTTTGCCTGCTAAGGCATTTTCTATAAAATTACCGCCCCATACTTTCCACCCACGAAGAAAAAGCTCTATCATTTCCATATATTTTTCGTCTTTTTCTACCATATAGAGAGATGTAAACGCCCGGATTGCGGAAAAATCAGGAATCTTGGCATCCAATTCACTTAAACTGTGTCCCTGTTCAATAAAGAATCCATACATGGCGTCCCCTGCTTTGACAGCAATTTCCAGGGCATCTGCATTGCCCGTTTCCTCATACCATAACAATAAGCCGTAAATACAATGATATTGCGCCCAAAGATCCCAATATCCATCCCCATTTGAACTCATGCGGCCCACATATTTTTTTTCATCCGACGCAATGCCTAAGTATCCGTCAGAAGCTTGCGCCTTCTTTAAATTGCTGACAATGTAATTTCCTGTTTTCTTCAATTCTTCCTGTTGTGTTTCACCGGACATGCGGTAACATCTGGCAATGCTCTGTAGTATTTTCCCCGGAAACTCTCCGTTCCAGGCGCTAGTAGACCATTCTTGGGCAGCATTTCTTTGGAAAAATGTTTCAAACATGGATGAGTTGGCATACACCATACGATTTAGATAGTTGGTATTATTGCCACTAATACGATCTCCTACAAATCCGGAAAGTTTCATGGACAATACGTCCGTATACCTGGATGTCGCAGCCGGTTGGCTGTTATTGTTCTGATCCCCTCTGCAACCGGAAAATGGGGTGGCTAACGTAGCAGACGTTAACAACAGCAAGCATTTGCATAAAATAGATTTTTTCATATAGCTTCCTCCCGATGGTTTGATGCTTACATTATAAATTTCGCTCATTTTTCAGTCAATATTTGTTCATTACATTAAAAAACAATCTTTTTACCTCCATTTTTTGCTCATTCTCAATCAAAAATGATCAATAATAAAAAAATTCCTATTGATTCCAGTATTTTAATGTGCTATTTTCAATGTAATACATTGCAGAGAAACGGAGTAATTTATGTATTCTTTAGAGCGGCAAAAGGAAATATTAAATTTATTGCACAAGTACAAAACCATGCAAGTGTCCCAAATCTGTAAACTGTTATATGTATCCGCCTCTACTATCCGCCGGGATTTAAGTACAATGGAAAAAAAAGGTCTCCTTTTCAGGACCCACGGCGGAGCCATGCTAGTAGAAGGCAGCGCTTATGAAAATCCCTTTGCTTTTCGGGAGCAAAAATACCAAGAGGAAAAGAACAGGATCTGTTCTCTGGCCGCTTCATTGATTATCAACGGTCAGACTTTATTTTTAGACACTAGCAGCACGGTAATACATCTCATTCCCTATTTAACTAAATTTTCTTCTTTAACTGTAATTACCAATAACGTAAAAGCGGCCCAGTTGCTCTCTTCCCACCAAAATATCACTACCATTTTATCTGGAGGCAAAATGCGTCCAAATTCCTTTTCCGTATTGGGCATTCAGGCCAAAACATTTATTGAAAACTACTACGCAGACACCGCATTTCTTTCCTGTCACAGTTTTACTCCACAAATAGGTATGACAGAATCTAATGAGGAGGAAGCTGAATTAAAACGGGTATTAATGGACAATGCCCAAAAGACCATTTTACTCTGCGACCATTCTAAAATAGGAAAAAACTCTTTCAGCAAAGTATATCCGGCTCACAAAATAGCCGCGTTGATTACCGACGAGCCGCTCTCCGCGGAGGACACTTTGTATTTGGAAGAAAAAAAGGTATCCCTATATATTTCTCTTCCCAAATAACATAATTGATATAAAAACACCTCTTCTTAATTTTCTCTGACCGCAGTCAATCCAACTTTAAAAAATAAAAAGGGCGGACCAGGGATCAAACCCTGTAGTCCGCCTTGTAAAATCGATATTCTACAAAACCA
>CASDQQ010000117.1 GCA_949282945.1 uncultured Eubacteriales bacterium | reverse complement strand
GGGGAGAACCTGGCGGCGCTGAGTTTTCCTAACGGAGAGAACGGAAGATCGCAGGAAATAGACTGTCCTAAACTCAAAAAGCGTCTTAAAGAGATAGTAAATGGAATAGTGCCCGGGGATGTTGAGAACTGCGGAATAAAGAGCTGTGCAGGATACACAGGATGAATGCAGGGTTTTCTATGAAAGGATATCTATGAAAACAGACTAATCATCCTCAGATGGTTCTGGACAACTTGACACTGTTTAAAATTATTTAAATACTTGACGAAAAAAAAACTCTCTGATAGAATGAAACAAATTTAATACAGTACCGCTTTACGGTTCCAAAATATATTTTTGGATTAAAGGGAAGTTCGGTGAAAATCCGTCGCAACCGCCATTACCGTAATTAACGAAATATATATTTCGTTTTAAGTCGGAATACTTACCGTATTTGCGGGGCATACGCAGTAAATTGAAGATTTAGACTGCGTACACTTTTGGGTGAAGGAAGAGTGCAGCCGTTTTATTATATTTTTCAGAAAATATAATAATAGTAGTTGCGCTTTTTATATTATAAAAAGCTTTTTTTATTTGGAGGCACAGAAAAATATGGCGGAAAAACTCGGCAGGGAAGAATGCCTGAAGCTTTTAGAGGATAAAGCGGAAAATATGGGAAGACTTCCCAAAAAATCTGATTTTACCGATTGGGAGGTTCAGAGCATAAAGAATTTTTTCGGACCGTGGCCGAGAGCTTTGGAAGCCGCGGGAGTTAAAGAGCCGAGAAATGAGGACAAGCTTTTAAAAAATAAAGAAAAAAGAATAAAAAGTAAAATAAGAAAAAGAAATGATAAATTATAGATAATGTAAAAAGAAAGGATGAAAGAATATGAAAAAGATTTTAAACAGTATTTTATGCATGATCGTTTTGATAGCGGTAATGACTGTAACCATAGCTGTTCCCGTATTTGGAGAAGATGGGAAAGAAATGAGTATTTCATTGAGAATAGAGGGTATAGAAGAAAATATTTACTATAAGACAGTGGAGATACCCTATAGTGAAAAGCTTACTTTAAAGGACGCGATTGCCTATGTGGATGAAATTGAAGATGATCTGACGGTAATCGGGCTTGACAGTAACTATATAACTGATATAAACGGAGAATCCGCCGGAAAATTCGGAGGTTGGGACGGTTGGCTCTATAAGGTCAACGATGAGGAATTAGCCGTTGGCATAGATGAGTGCGAGCTTTCAGAAGGAGACTCTATATTGCTCTATTTCGGAGATCCTTATGGGAAAGGAATGCAATTTCCAAAATCGGATATTTCTAAAATAAATGATGGAATAATAAAGTTTACAAGCGAGGATACTACTTATGACTCTGAATTTAATCCCGTAGTTTCCGTTAATCCTGTAGTTGGTATGACTGTGACATGGAATTACGGGGATAAAAGCGCCGTATATACTACGGATGAAAACGGTGAGATCAAAATAGATGAAGCTCAGCTTACGGCGGGAACACATGAAATTTCAGTAGAGAAAAAGGATGAGAGCGGACTTCCTTTAGTTTTACGTCTTGCCCCGGGATATACGGTAAATATTGATGAAGTCTCAGACATTGAAAAACCTGGGATTGAAGAACCAGGCGAAGACGCGGACAATACTTTTACCGGAGATAACGGCACATTGGCATATATTGCTGCCGCGTTTTTAGCCGCGGGAATGCTTGTATGTATTTTGGGAATAAAGAACAGAAAGAATTATGAAAAATAAAAAAATATATGTTTTAATATATATCCTGCTTATTACGCTGATATTAAATACTGCGCTGAATACGGCTGTATACGCCAAGGAAAAAACATATACCGTTGATGAGCTCGAAGAGTTCATCGACGGTATATTGTCCTTTAATTTAAAGGAGAACAAAGACAATTCAGTGCAGGAGTTTATCGACGGGACGCTTTCTAAAAACTCCGGGACGGGAGAAGCGGAATGGTATATCATTGCTTTAAAGGGATATAAAAATAGCTATAGCTATTCAAATTATATATCAGAAATTAATTCTTATTTGAGTAATGGAGGCTCTAATCTGGCGACTGACCTTCTCAGGATAGGTCTGGCGTGTTCGGCCGCCAACGCAAATAGAGAGTTTATTAATGAATGTATAGATAACTATATAGGAAAAAGCGGAATAATGAGCTATATATATGGCTTACTGCTTATGGATTCGGGAAACTACGAAAGTACGGACTCTGAGAGAGAAAACATAATAAATACTATTTTGGATATGAGGCTCAGCGACGGGGGGTGGGCCGTAGGCGGAAGCTATTCTGATACTGACGTTACGGCTATGGCTATCCAGGCGTTGGCTCCATATTGTGAGGAACATGATGTCAAAGCGGCCGTTGATGAAGCTATATCCCTGCTTGGTGAAAAACAGCAGAAGGACGGAGATTATCCAAGTTGGGGCACTATAAACTGTGAAAGCACGGCACAGGTAATTATAGCGCTCTGCGCTATGAAGATAGACTTTCAAAATGATGAAAGATTCATAAAGGATGGAAACACCCTTATAGACGGACTGCTCAAATATAGACTGGAAGACGGAAGTTTTTCTCATACATACGGGGGGAGTTCAAATAAAATAGCTTCAGTTCAGGCTATGTGCGCTCTTACAGCGGCATGGAGAATGTACGGAGGAAAAAGCTTTTTATATGATTTTGAAAATCCGGACAATATTACCGGGCAGGAAGAGAGTCAAAATACAGCCGGAAAAATCACCCAACCTCCCGGGAACAATGAAGAAGATGATAAAGATGGCGAAGATATAAAAAGAGGAGCTGATTTTAAAATATGGATATATTTAGGCATAGCTCTGATTCTTATTATATCAGTGGCGATTCTTTTAATCAGAAAAAAGGCGAATCTTAAAAATTTACTCATTGCGTTGGCGGTGGCTCTTTTAGCGTCTGTTATCGTATTTTTCCTGAATATACAGACCAAAGAGGAGTATTATCTTGTTCATATAGACGATATAACTCCTGAGAGCGAAACTGTATTTGTAAGTATAAATTGTGAAACTGTAAAAGGGAAAAAGGACTTTATACCTGAGGACGGAATTATCCTTGAAAAAACAGAATATGTGCTGAGGGATGGAGACAGTGCTTTTGATATTATACTGAGAGCCGCGAAGCACAATAAAATACAAATAGAATATGAAGGATCCGCCCAAAACCGAAACGTATATATAGAAGGTATAAATTATATTTATGAATTTGATTTTGGGGATTTATCCGGGTGGGTATATATGGTAAACGGAGAAACTCCCAACAGAGGCTGCTCCGATTATGAGCTTTCCGACGGAGATATAGTAGAAGTAGTATATACATGCAGTATGGGAGAGGATATAATAAGCAGGTAAACAATCAAAAGACTGGAGATTTTAAAATGGGCGGAGGAAGAATAAAGGCTTTCGGAAATTATCATCCTATAGTACTCTTTACATATTTTGTTTCTGTGATAGTTACAGTTATGTTTTCTGTAAATCCTGTCATTGCCGGATGCGCGCTTATTGGAGGAGTAAGCTTTTGTGCGGTTTTGCAAAAAGGGAGAGTTTTTTTGCAGAGTATGGCCTTTTATTTGCCGCTGTTTTTGATCATAGCGCTGACCAATCCTTTATTTTCACATAACGGGGCGACCGAACTTTTTTTCCTGAACGGAAGAGCAGTGACATTAGAGTCTATTTTATACGGTATAAATATGGCAGTAATGCTTGTAGCAGTTATATATTGGTGTAAATGCTATAATGAAATAGTGACGAGCGACAAATTTCTCTATTTGTTCGGAAGAATAATACCAAAGCTTTCCCTTGTTCTTTCGATGGCGATACGGTTTATACCTTTATTCAAGGCTCAGATGAAAAAAATATCAAGAGCTCAGAAAGCTATGGGTCTTTATTCATCAGATCGTTTTGGAGACAGGCTAAGAAGCGGCATAAGGGTTTTTTCTGCCCTTGTCACATGGTCATTGGAAAATGCCGCCGAGACCGGAAATTCAATGAGGGCCAGAGGATATGGTCTTAAAGGAAGGAGCAGCTATTCGGTTTTTCGCTTCCGTAAAGGGGACGGAATACTTATTGGTGTGAGTTTAGCGCTTTTAGCTGCTGTGTTTATTGGAACGGGCCTTGGAAAAACAGACTTTGATTTTTATCCGGAAACTACAAAAATACCATGCTCGCCTGTTGCGATAATTACGTATATTTCTTTTGGGATCCTTGCGTTTTTACCATTTTTTCTGGAGGTTAAGGAGGAATTTAAATGGAAATATTACATATCCAAAATTTGAGCTTTACATATCCTAATATGAATAAAAAAGCCTTGGATAATATTGATATTACTATAGGCGGAGGAGAGTTTATCGTAGTATGCGGGGAATCGGGGTGCGGTAAGACCACTCTGCTGAAAATGCTTAAAAGGGAGATATCTCCGTATGGAGAGAAAGAAGGAAAAATACTTTATGGCGGAACGGAAATTTCACAGCTCGACGAAAGGTCCGCCGCTGCCGAGATAGGCTTTGTCATGCAAAATCCCGAGCAGCAGGTAGTTACTGACAAAGTATGGCATGAGCTTGCCTTTGGACTTGAAAATCTGGGATATCAGACGGAATTTATAAGGCGGAGAGTTGGAGAAATGGCCAGTTATTTCGGAATAGAAGAGTGGTTTAGAAAAAATACCAACGAGCTTTCCGGAGGACAGAAGCAGCTTTTGAATCTTGCGGCAGTTATGGCTATGTCTCCGAAAATTTTGATTTTGGACGAGCCGACTTCTATGCTGGACCCCATTGCCGCCTCCGATTTTATAGGAACGCTCGGAAAGCTTAACAGAGAATTGGGACTTACGATCATTTTATCGGAACACCGGTTGGAGGAGGTCTTTCCTGTTGCCGACAAGGTCTTGGTAATGGAAGACGGAAGGACCGTATGCTATGATTCTCCTAAAAACGTATGTGTCAAGTTAAAAGAACATAAAATATCCGAAGGACTTCCATGCGCTGTGAGAGTATATAATGGGTTGGGGTTAAAAGGCCAGTGCCCGATTACTGTAAAAGAAGGAAGAAATTTTTTAAGTGAAAATTTTTCAAATAAAATAAATTATCTTGAGATCCCGGAATATATCCATGAATCTGATGAGGCTGTGAAGCTGAAAAATGTATGGTTCAGATATGAAAGGGACCTTCCGGACGTTATGAGAGGTATGGATCTCACCGTATACAGAGGAGAGACTTTCTGTATTTTAGGAGGCAACGGAACAGGCAAAACTACAGCTTTAGGCGTGATTGCCGGTCTTAACAGAGCATACAGAGGGGATATTTTTATAAAAAGAAAAAAAATAAAGCATTATAGTGAAAATTCTCTTTACAGACATAATGTGGCTATGCTGCCCCAAAATCCCCAGGATGTATTTTTGAAAAATACTGTAGAAGAAGATTTATACGAGATATGCGACGTAATGAAATATGAAGAAAAACATAAGGCGCAAATGGTCGAAAAAATCGCAAAAAAGCTTGATGTTTTTCATCTGCTGAAAAAACATCCTTATGATCTCAGCGGGGGAGAACAGCAAAAATGCGCTCTCGCGAAGGTGCTTTTGCTCAGTCCTGAAATATTGCTTTTGGACGAGCCGACGAAGGGTATCGACGCAGGCTCAAAACATCAGCTTTCTCAGATATTAAAAGAACTTAAAAATGAAAAAATTACTATTATTATGGTTACTCACGATGTAGAGTTTGCGGCTCTAAACGCAGACAGGTGTGCGCTGTTTTTTGACGGAGAGATAGTTTCGGTTGATACTCCGCAAAAGTTTTTTGACGGAAATAATTTTTATACTACGGCGGCAAACCGAATGGCAAGACATATGTACAAAAATGTTGTTACCTGTAAAGATATTATAGATATGTGCAGAAAAAACGGAGGTATAAATGGGTAAGAAAATATTAAAATATTTTATAATTTTGGCATGTATACCTGCCGTGATTTTTCTGGGAGCATTTATCTTTTCGGAAAAACAGTACGCGTGGGTTTCAATTGCCGTGGCCCTGCTTTCATGTGTTCCTTTTTTTGCCGCTTTCGAGAAGGGAAGATCGGGAACTCAGAAAATGATAATCCTTGCCGTTATGACGGCGCTCTCGGTCGTAGGGAGATTTGCGTTTTCTTTTCTCCCACATTTTAAGCCGGTAACTGCTATTGTAGTAATTTGTGGAATGTATCTTGGGGGAGAAGCAGGTTTTTTGTGCGGAGCACTTTCAGCGCTTATATCGAATTTTATGTTTGGTCAGGGTCCGTGGACGCCTTTTCAGATGTTTGCGTGGGGAATTTTAGGACTTATTGCCGCTTTACTGTCTAAATTGCTTAAAAAGAGCAAAATTGTATTGTGTATTTACGGAGTATTGGCCGGGGCTTTTTATTCGGTAATTATGGATGTATGGTCTACTTTGTGGGCGGACGGGACATTTAATATTTTACGCTTCGGAGCTAATTTAGTATCAGCTTTCCCTGTTACCATTATTTATATGGCGTCAAATGCCGTTTTTCTGCTGCTTCTCGCAAAGCCTATGGGGAACAAGCTTGAAAGAATCACTGTCAAATATGGAATATATCAGAAAAAAGCCTGAAAGGTATTACATTTACTGTCAGCTAGTGGTATAGTTAATATTTAGAAAAATCGGACAGGAGGGCGTAAGAAGTTTTGATCAAGGATCTGACACAGGGCAAACCGGAAACAGTACTTTGGAAGTTTTCTCTTCCAATGTTTATAAGCGTAATTTTCCAACAGTTATATAATCTAGCGGACAGTGTTGTAGTAGGCAACTTCGCGGCTGAAACAGAGGACGCTCTCGCGGCGGTAGGCGCTTCCTATCCCATTACAATGATATTCATGGCTATTGCGGTGGGAAGCAATATAGGATGTTCAGTGGTTATATCTCAATTTTTCGGTAGTAAGCAGTACGGAAAAATGAAGACGGCCATATTTACGACTTTAACTATGTCATTGGTAATTTCAGTGTTTTTGACGGCGTTGGGTCTGGGTATAAGCGTGCCGTTTATGCGTATGATAAATACGCCGGAAAATATTTTTCACGACGCGGAACTTTATTTGAATATATATATAGGCGGATTTATATTTTTATTCTTTTACAATGTGTGTACGGGTATTTTTCAGGCCATGGGAGATTCCCAGACTCCGCTGATATTTTTGATATTTTCATCCCTTGGAAATATATTTTTAGACATATGGTTTGTGGCGGGATTTCACTGGGATGTGGCCGGAGTGGCGTGGGCTACGTTCATAGCTCAGGGCATCGCCTGTATTTTGGCTGTAATCACGTTGTTTATAAAGATCGGAAAAATAAGTACGGAAGAAGAAACAAAATTCTTTTCATGGGATATGGCGTCAAAGGTAAGTATTATAGCAATCCCAAGTATTTTGCAGCAAAGCTTTATATCA
>CASDQQ010000116.1 GCA_949282945.1 uncultured Eubacteriales bacterium | reverse complement strand
TTGATGGATTTTACTTTCAAAATATGGAATTTACTTTGCGAATTAACCTAGGTTTACAATACATATGTGACAAAGTACCTTGAAAAAAATAGCGAAGTCCCGTTTAAATGTGTCATAGGAGAGATTAATTGTTTTTTGTATTAAAGATATCATCCCTATATTTACAAACTTTGTCGTTTTTATTATACTAAATCAAAAATGAGGTGTTATTTATGTCCAACCCGGCATTAAATGATCAGAGGGAAAATTTTACGGCAAAATTAAATAAAAAATACAGTATCTGCACAGTTTTGCTCGCAGGACTTTCTCTGCTTTTGGGTGGTATGGAATTTACTTTTTAAACGCAAATACCATTCTTATGGAAGACAATACGCCCATGTCAAACAATATAAAATTTCTCCTCACATTTTTCTTGACAGCAGTAATTTTTTCTTGGACCACGTCGCTTTTTATGCTTCTTCGGCAAATGATCTTAAGAAAAGCCTTTTGTTTAGATAAAAACGGTATCCATGATACAATGACGGCAGGTATCGTATTAGCTTTTATATTTATTGTACCGGTAAAGCAAATCCCCTATTCCGCCATACAAAATATAGAAGAAACCAGTGAGATCATCATCTTAAGTTTAGATAGGTCACAGGTGAGCATAATTCCGTTTTTTCGGCCTTTTATGAGAAGGAAATATCACTTTTTCAATGGATTTACAACAGCAAAAACAGAAGAAATTAAAAAATATCTGCCTGTCCGGGATGTCTCACAAAATTGAAGCTCATATAACATAATACAAACAAAATCCTTGATTTAAACAGGAAAACATATTATAATAAAAAAGCTATGAGGGAGTAGTTGGCATAGAAATATGCGGCAAGTCAACATACTGACTTAGCGTCTGGCTTGCCTTAAATAACAAGACTCATGTGTAACGCGGAATATGTCGTTATACCTGGGTTTATTTTTCGGGTATAATATATATCCGATTTTTTAATTTTAAAGAAAGGTTTTGTTTGACTATATGACTTTTTTTTCATTGTTTCTTATGTCAGTAGGTCTTGCGATGGACGCCTTTGCCGTTTCCGTCTGCAAAGGACTTAATATGAAAAAGATAAACTACAGACACTGTCTTATAATAAGCATATTTTTTGGAAGCTTTCAGGCCATTATGCCTCTTATAGGCTGGCTTCTGGGAAAGCAGTTCGAGAATTACATAACTTCTTTCGACCATTGGATAGCCTTTATTCTTTTAGCATTTATAGGCGGTAAAATGATCGTCGAGTCGCTGAAAAAAGAGGACCCTCCAGAAAGTTCTTTCGAAAGATTTGACGTAAAGCAGCTCTTTATACTTGCAGTAGCCACCAGTATAGATGCTTTGGCGGTAGGAATAACCTTCGCGTTTTTAAAAGTAAATATACTGCTCTCGATTACTCTGATAGGATGTATAACCTTCCTGCTTTCGTTTATAGGAGTTATTTTGGGAAACAAATTCGGAGCAAGATACAAAAGCAAGGCTGAATTAGCAGGCGGCATAATACTTGTAGCAATAGGTTTAAAAATTTTATTGGAGCATTTGGGAATCATATAGTCTCAAATGCTCCGAATTATTTTTAAAAATATATTTATTCTGTTATGCTGATAGCTTCTTTTATCAAGTCTTCACTTATATCCAATTCAAGCAGTTCCATATTCTTCTTAAGATTCTGAACCTTTTTAGTTCCTACTATAACGGAACTTACTCCTTTATCTGCGTAAAGGAAATTAAGAGCCAATGCTGTGAGCTTATCGGTGTTGCAGTCCACAAGGCTTAAAAGCCTCTGGACTTTGACGCGTTCTGCTTCTCCCAGTCTTTCCATATTATCCACTACTCTTGAAGTCAGCAGGCCGTTTCCAAGGCCGGAACGCACAAGCACGCCTATTCCCCTTTCTCTGGCAAGTTTAACGTTGTCCGCGTTTCCCCTGTGAATAATATTGTATCCCATCTGCATGACGTCGAAATCTCCGCTGAGTATACATCTTTTAGCTAATTCCCCGTCTATAGAAGCTCCGATATATTTTACCTTTCCGGCTTTTTGCGCGTCCTTCATGGCTCTGAGAGTTTCTCCTTCATCCAAGGTTTTCTCAGGTTCAGGTCCAAAATGTATCTGAAGCAAATCAATAACGTCAGTATTCAAAAGTTTAAGGCTTCTGTCTATCGACTCTGATATACCTTTATAGGAAAAATCATAGTATGTTCCCGGTTCGTCGCTGTGTTCGCCGCATTTCGTAGCCAATATATACTTTTCCCGCCTGTCAGAAATATATCTGCCAATCCTTTCTTCGCTCTTATGATAGGCGCTTGCCGAGTCCACAAGATTGATTCCCAAATCTATCACTGTATTTAACACGTTTTTTGCGGTTTCCTCGTCCGGCCTCTCGGTATCCGTTCCCATACCCCAATTTCTGCCTATCTCCAATGCTCCGAATCCGAGAAAAGTCACCTCGGTATCCATTCTTTCAATACGTCTTTTTTCCAAAGCCTTCATATTTATTATTCTCCTTTTCATCAACGCGTCGTAAAATCCTTATCTATAGTCATAACGGCAAAATATTTTTCACTTATATTTTTCAGCTTCTGTTCAAACATATTTTTCAGTTCTCCGTCGGTAAATCCAGAATCCTCGGGATTGACAATATCAAAAATAAGATTCGTATGAGTGTCTCCCTCAACTATCCTAAAATCGTGTATGGTTATTTTTTCATGTATCGACCTTGCGATCTCCGTCACCATTTCTTTAAGAGCCATAACCCTCTCATTATCCGTTTCAACAGGATCCATATGTACCGTTATCAAAATATTTAATTTTTCTGAAATACTTCTCTCCGCCAGATCTATAGTATCGTGTGCTTTCAAAATATCTGACGAGGCTTTCACCTCAGCATGCACAGAGGCAATACATCTGCCCGGTCCATAATTATGGATTATAAGATCATGTACTCCTACTACTTCGTCATATGACATAAGACAGTCCACTATCTCTTTAACCATATCCGGATCCGGCTGCTGTCCCAAAAGAGGGTCTATAGTCTGTTTGACGGCCGATATTCCTGAAAAAATTATATATACGGCAACCAATGCTCCTATATATCCGTCAATATTTATTTTAAAAATAAGCATTATCAAAACGGAAATTATAATAGCGAAAGTTGCAATAACATCATTTATACTGTCCTTCGCCGTAGCCATAAGCGTCTCTGAATTTATTTTCTCTCCTGCTTTTTTATTAAAAAACGCCATCCAGCATTTAACCGATACTGAAAATACTAAAATCAAAATAGTTACCCAGTCAAAAGATAATTCCGCAGGGGATATTATCTTATCCACAGAACTTTTTCCGAGCTCTACTCCCACTATCACCATCAAGAACGCTATTATCAGTCCCGCTATATATTCCATGCGCCCATGTCCGAAAGGGTGTTCCCTGTCAGCCGGCTTACCGGCCATTTTAAATCCGAACAGCGTAATTACTGACGATCCCGCGTCTGATAAATTATTAAACGCGTCCGCCATGATCGATATACTGCCTGAGAGAAATCCTATCAAAAGCTTTGCGGCAAACAAAACCACATTACAGAATATACCTACAAAACCGCTTACAACACCGTACCTAAACCTTACTCTCGGATTTCCGGTATCTTCAAAATCTTTTATAAAAAGTTTAAATATCAGATCAGCCATGTTCTCTCCCGCATTTCTCCACTTTAAGCCTTGACAGAACAGTTTGTTCATCCAAAATATTAAAGTTGTATTTTTTTATCATTAAATTCAGTTCCGGATAGGACATTGCAAAATTTCTTGGCATGTGCGCGTCTACTCCTATTATGACCTCGGCCCCTTCGCCAGCCGCTATCGCCCAAAATTCCTCGACCGGATATTGATACCTTAAATTCAGTCCTCTTCTTACAAGTCCCTTTCTATATCCGTTCAAATTTATTTCTAATGGAACTTTATACTGTATAGAGGCTCTGATCAAATCTCTCATAACATCCGCAGTATATGCATCCCATCTCTCCTTTTCAGCCATAAACATATCCGGGTGGCCCAGGCAAAAAAACATTCCGGTTTCCATTCCTTTTACGGAGCATTCCGCATATGCTTTTATCTTTTTCTGAACGTCAAACCTTTCGCCGGAAGCGCATATATATCCTCCTTCATAAGGAAAAAAGTGATTGGACTCTATAAAATAATCCACATTGTATTTATCTTTAATTTCTTTATAAAAGCCAAAATACTCGCTCAAGGGTTCACACTCCAGTCCGGCAAGTATCCTCAAACCGCATTCGCTTGCCTCTTCCTGTTCCTTCTGTTTCTTTATAGCCTCAAAATATTCGTCCACGTTAGAAAAGGTCAGCCTCATATCACGCCACTTATCGTCGTTTAGTATTGTATGCTCGGATATGCCGAGAGTTGTATATCCTTCCGCCCTCGCCGCTTCCGCCATGTCAGAAACGTCTCCTACCGCATGATTACACCTGAAGGTATGAGTATGTAAATTATATTTTCCCACTATATCCGGCCCCCTTCAAATTAAATTTGGGAATGTCCCAATCATATTAATATTGCGCCATTCCCAATCATAAATCAATATAATATCTTATAAAATATCATTCGTTGCCGCTTTCTTTCTTCTGTGCCTCAACTGTATTTATAGCGTCTTTTCTTGAAAGGTTTATCCTTCCCTGTTTATCTATCTCTATAACCTTTACAAGAATCTCGTCTCCTATATTTACAACATCAGTAACCTTTTCAACTCTCTTATTATCAAGCTTTGAAATGTGAACGAGACCGTCTTTTCCCGGCAGGAATTCAACAAAGGCCCCAAAGTCCATTATCCTTACAACCTTACCGGTATAAATACTGCCTATTTCGATTTCCCCGGTTATTCCTCTTATTATGGATATTGCCTTTTCGGAAGCTTCGGCGTCCGTAGTAGCAATATAAACTGTTCCGTCATCTTCGATATCGATCTTTGCTCCAGTGTCGGCAATTATCTTATTTATTACCTTACCTCCCGTACCTATCACGTCTCTTATCTTTTCCGGATCTATCTGTATAGACGTTATCTTGGGCGCGTATTTTGAAAGTTCTTTTCTTGGTTCTGGAATCGTCTTTAAAATAACGTCGTCTATGATCTGGTATCTTCCTTTTTTAGTAAGCTCAAAAGCTTGTCTGATTACTTCGTAAGGAAGTCCGTCTACTTTTATATCAACCTGTATAGCCGTTATCCCCTTTTTGGTTCCGGCTACTTTAAAGTCCATATCTCCAAAAAAGTCTTCTATACCTTGTATATCCATAAAAGTTATAAAATCATTTTCATCCTCCTCAGAGGTCACAAGCCCTGCTGAAATACCGGCTACAGGCGCTTTAATAGGCACACCTGCGGCCATAAGCGCCATGGTGCTAGCGCATACAGAACCCTGGGACGTGGATCCATTTGACATCAACACTTCTGAAACCAATCTCAGCGCATAAGGGAAATCCTCAGGAGAAGGTATTACAGGCTCCAAAGCTCTTTCGGCCAAAGCTCCGTGACCTATTTCTCTTCTTCCCGGTCCTCTTGAGGTTTTAGCCTCGCCTACACTGTACGAAGGGAAGTTATAATGATGCATATATCTGTTTTCTTCTTCCGTCTCATCCAGTCCGTCCAACATCTGAACATCTCTCATGGCTCCCAAAGTAGCTACAGTGAGTACCTGAGTCTGTCCTCTCTGGAAAAGCGCGGAACCGTGAACTCTCGGGAGTATATCAACCTGAGCTGAAAGAGGCCTTATTTCATCAAGCCTTCTTCCGTCAACTCTCCTGTGCTCTTTAAAAAGATATTCTCTTACCACCTTTTTTTCAAGCTTATTTACTCCTTCAGAAATAACAGCTTCTTTTTCAGGATATTTTTCGGCTAGCTCCGCAATAAGCTTCTCAGTCAATGCGGCTATCTTTAAATCTCTGTCCCGCTTGTCTACCGCAAGTACGGACTCTCTCATTTCTTCATAAGCCAGAGCCTTTATATCCGAGAACATATCCTCCGGAACGTCGCATGAATCATATGAAAACTTCTCTTTTCCTATCTCTTTCGCTATTTCCTCGATAAATTCACATATTTTTATTATTGTTTTATGCCCCTCTTTAATGGCATCCAACATTACATTGTCATCAACTTCGTTCGCTCCGGCTTCTATCATGCAAATTTTCTTCTTGGTACCCGCGAGAGTCACATACATATCGCTCTTTGATCTTTCCTCAACGTTAGGGTTTATTACTACCTTTCCGTCTACAAGTCCAAGAACAACGCCTCCTATAGGTCCGTTCCACGGAATATCCGATATGGCCAACGCGGCGGAAGTACCAATCATAGCGGCTATTTCAGGAGAATTATCCTGTTCTACCGACATAACTGTATTTATAACTACCACGTCGTTTCTCAAATCCTTAGGGAATAAAGGTCTTATAGGTCTGTCTATGACCCTGGACGTTAATATAGCTTTTTCAGAAGGCTTTCCTTCTCTTTTAATAAAACCTCCGGGTATCTTTCCTACAGCATAAAGCTTTTCTTCATAGTCCACGCTCAATGGGAAAAAATCTATTCCCTCTTTTGGCTTTTCCGACGCGGTTGCCGTAGACATTACCACTGTATCGCCATATCTTACCAAAACCGCTCCATTAGCAAGCTGAGCAAGCTTCCCGGTTTCCAGGACGAGCTTTCTTCCCGCAAGTTCCATCTCAAAAATTCTTTCCATTTCTATAAATCCTCCTCAAGATCTTACCGTCGGAAAGATGTAGAATGTAGATTCTGTCTCCAAGCTTCTTTTAAATTAAAACATCTCAGAAATACAATCTACTTACTACCTTCTTGCCAACGATATATTTTATTATAGTATACATTAAAATAATGAGCGGAATACACCGCTCATTATTAAAATTCAAAATTACTTTCTTAAACCAAGCTTTTCAACTATCGCACGGTATCTTTCAATATCAATCTTTGTTAAATAGTTAAGAAGCCCTCTTCTTTGACCAACCATTTTTAAAAGTCCTCTTCTTGAATGATGATCTTTCTTATGGTCTTTTAAATGCTCATTCAAATGATTGATACGCTCTGTCAAAAGAGCTATCTGTACCTCCGGAGATCCTGTATCTCCTTCATGAATTCCATAAGTTGCAATAATTTCCTGTTTTCTTTCCTTCGTCATAAAAACTCTCCTTAAAAATAATTATAATCGCCATTTTCCGTGAACCGGTTGGAGTTTCCAAATTCACAGTAAACGGTTGTCAGCAAGGCGTATTATAGCACAGGGTAAAAATATTTGCAATACCGTCAAAACTATATCTTTCTGACAGGTTAAATTGGTAGTTTGTCAGATCAAATGCAACTAGCTTGGAGGACCGGGGTTGCATTCATTTTGTCAATTCACCAATTATAATATATGCACATGGTTGTTACACGGCAGAAAATATAGTATAATTTTTTATATTGTTTTTACATAGGAGGAATGCTGCATGAAAGTGCGCAAAGTATTTATTTGTATATTACTTTTAGTTGTCATAACGGTTACAGGAATATCATCTTCTTCTGTTTTAAAAGCAGAAAATAACTATGCCGTAGAAATACTGAAAAAGCTTTATCTGTATTCCGCTCCGAACTCAGACGAAGACATATCTTATTTTGACTGCGCGCTTATGGTCCTCGCGTGCCGTGATTTACAGAAAACGGTCCTTGGAACCTCCGGCGACAGCTTAATAACATTCAGCGGCAGTCTCACAAATGATCAGGCGGCGTCAGTCAGAGATTTTTTCTATAGTAATGAAGAATATGGAATGAAAAAATATTTCAGGGGTTCGGTTTCCGCTTTGCCTCCGACCTTTCAAAAAACCCAGATATTAACTTCCGAATCTTCGGTTTCCGCGCCCGTGGTTTACAGAACGGTCCTTGTATGTCTTGGCTATGTTCCTGGAGAAGATTTTAAAGATACTGACGAGGACGCTATTTCTTTCGCTTCAAAACAAGGTTTTAACAGCGATTTTATGAT
>CASDQQ010000115.1 GCA_949282945.1 uncultured Eubacteriales bacterium | reverse complement strand
AAGAGACTGTGGTTGGAGCCTTTGTGTAACCATCAAGTGGTAGGAGGTGTTTACCAATCCACAGTATCTCCAAACAGTATAGCATACAGACCTTGGAGAAGGTCTATAAACACTACTACTATATAATACGAGGAGTTGTTTTTATGAGTAACAGACTTGCAAATGAGGAATCCCTTTATTTAAGGCAGCACGCCAAAAATCCCGTAGATTGGTTCCCATGGGATAAAGAGGCTTTTGAAAAGGCAGCTAAAGAGGATAAACCTGTGTTTTTGAGCATAGGATATTCTAGCTGTCACTGGTGCCATAAAATGGCCGCTGAAGCTTTCAGCGATGAAGAAACGGCAAAAATATTAAATGAAAATTATATTTCCGTAAAGGTGGACAGGGAAGAACGTCCTGACATAGATTCTGTATATATGGAAGTATGTCAGGCCGTGACCGGAACAGGAGGATGGCCCCTGACGGTAATAACCACGCCGGAAAGAAAACCTTTTTTTGCCGGGATGTACTATCCAAAAGATTCTGCATATAACATGTACGGACTTAAGGACATTTTAAAAACGGTTTCGGAAAAATGGAAGACTGACAGAAAACCGCTTAAAGAGTTCGGCGAGGAACTCATAAAAAGGCTTAAGAATATGGGAAATATAAATGCTGTATCAAAAGAAAAAATAGATATTGAGTATATCCAAAAAGCTTTTGAAATATTTAAAAAAGATTTTGATCCTCTGTACGGAGGCTTTGGATCAGCTCCGAAATTTCCATCTCCTCATAATATAATGTTTTTACTTGCCTATTACAAATACAGTAATGATCCATATGCTCTTGGCATGGCCGAAAAAACTTTAGAGGGTATTTTTCGCGGTGGTATTTTTGACCATATCGGAGGAGGAATATGCAGATATTCCACAGACGACAGGTGGCTGATACCTCATTTTGAAAAAATGCTCTATGACAACGCTTTATTTGCCGCCGCATGTTCAGAGTTTTATAAGATATCTCCAGAAAGCATATTTTGCCATGCCGCTAAAAAGACAGTGGACTATGTTTTGAAAGAGCTCAGGGCTGAAAACGGACTATTTTACGCTTCACAGGACGCGGACAGCGAAGGTGAAGAAGGCGGATTTTATTTTATATCCTCTAACGAAACAGAAGAATGTCTTGGAAAAGAAGAGGGCAAATTTTTTAATAAATTTTTTGACATAACAAAAAAGAGCGTGCCTAACCTGATAAGAAATAAAGATTGGATGATGGCTGAAAATGAGGATATAAGAAATTATACAGATAAAATGTATTCATTCAGGAAAAATAGAAGAGCTCTTAATACGGATAAGAAGATAATACTTTTTCAAAACGCGTTGGCTATTTTATCAATAGCCAGGTGCGGGGAGCTTTTAGATGAAAGTTACTATAAAGAGTCAGCTTTGCGTTCTCTGCTGGAATATGAAAAAATTTTTGAGGCCAAAAGAAGATTTCTTAACGATTTTGCCTATACTGCGTGGATGTATATTACTCTTTACGAAATATTAAATGAAAAAATTTATTTAAATAAAGCTGAAGAATTGTGCCTGTATATAAAAGAGCATTTTAGGGACGGAGAAAGAGGGGGATATTTTATATCTTCAGACATGGATGAAAAGCTTATTTTATCACCTAAGGAAGTTTATGACGGAGCAATACCTTCAGGAAATTCTGTAATGTACTATATTCTCGAAAAACTTAATTTATATTCTGACAGAAATGTTTTTAAGGATATGTATGAGGAACAAAGCTCTTTTCTTTCCGCTCATATTAAAAATTATCCTTCAGGATATGCTTTTGCTCTTTTAGGGGCTGTAGAAAGCTTAAGCCATTAAGGAGACACTTTTGAATAAATCAGAAGTTGGCAATGAGGCAGTCTGGGATGTAACTTTGTTTCAATAAAGCAGGAGCTGTCTCAAAAGTAAAAATTTGAGACAGCTCCTGACAGTTTTATTTAATATCTGTTAGATCAGGTTTATAAATTCGTTTTTGTTTTTGAAACCCATATACGTTTTTACCGGAGCTCCGTTTTTAAAAACAATAAGGGTGGGCACGGACATAACGTTGAATTTTTCCGCAAGTTCCGGTTCCTCGTCCACGTTTATTTTTACTATCTTAGCTTTTTGTGCAAGTTGGGGAGAAACTTCGTCTATCACGGCGGACTGCATTCGGCACGGAGCGCACCATGAGGCCCAGAAGTCCGCAATGACCGGAATTGAAGAGTTTAGCACTTCTGTTTCAAAATTGCTGTTTGTTACGTTAATACTCATTTTGTTACCTCCTTAATATTTTACGTATTTATTATGCCCTAAGAAATAATAATAATTAGAAAAAGGAGAAAGGTGCGGCATGGAAAAAATTTATGATTTGATAATAGTAGGCGCCGGCGCGGCAGGACTTTCTGCGGCTATATACGGAGCGAGAGCCAATTTGAGCACGGCTGTTATAGATTCTAAAAATATTTTTGGAGGACAGATGCTAAATACTCCGGAAATAGATAATTATCCCGGGCTGCCGTCCATGAGCGGTTTTGAGCTTTCAGAAAAATTTTACAGTCACGCGTCGAAATATAATGTGGACTTTTTCGAGGAAAAGGCCGAAAAACTCCGGTGCGAAAAAGATATAAAAAGTATTATATGTAAAAGCGGAAGTATTTTAAAAGGCAAAACTGTAATTATAGCCTCAGGCGGAGTACACAGAAAACTTGGCGTACCCGGAGAGGAAAGACTTTTGGGAAAAGGCGTGGGATATTGCGCTTCCTGCGACGGCGCTCTGTTCAGGGAAAAGGAGGTTTTTGTGGCCGGAGGAGGAGACACCGCGTTTGTATATGCTATTTATCTTTCACGAATATGCTCCAGGGTGCATTTAATTCACAGACGGGACAAGTTCAGAGCCGCGGAAAGCTATGTGGCAAGATTAAGAAATATGAAAAATGCCGATATAATAACAAATGAAATCATTAAGAGCATAAACGGAAATGAAAAGGTAGAAAGTATAACCGTGATGTCCGGCTCTGCAGAAAAAGAATACCCCGCAGACGGGATTTTTATAGCTATAGGAGTGGAACCGGATAAGAGTCTCTATGAAGAAATATTGGATACAGATCCGGCGGGATTTATAATAGCCAAAGAGGACTGCAAGACTTCCGTGGAGGGTATTTTTGCGGCGGGCGACGTGAGAAGTAAATATTTCAGACAGATTTCAACAGCAGTGGGAGACGGAGCCTGCGCCGCCCATTCTGCCGAGCTTTATCTGGAAAGATAATGTTACATTTGTGTTACCTTGCTAAAAAGTTCAGGAAACACGTTGACACTATATGTTGTGTGTGATATATTGTGATAGCACAATATAAAAGGTTTGCTTGAGTTTAGGAGGTATACAAATGATAACTAAGATCAGAAAAAGAGACGGAAGAGAAGTTCCATTTAATATCGAAAAAATAGTTGACGCTATATATAAAGCTTCTAAAGCCTCTTCCGGAGAGATAACCTACGACGGAGCATTCTCAGTGGCTGAGAGAGTTGTAGCTAAAGCAGAAAAAGAAAGCGGAGGGCAGATCCCTACAGTTGAATATATACAGGATATTGTGGAAAAGGCTCTTATAGAAGAAGGTTATGCGGATACGGCCAAGACCTATATTCTTTACCGGGCAGAAAGAACAAGAGTGCGTGAAATGAGCACTCGTTTAATGAAGACCTTTGAAGATCTGACTTTTAAAGACGCCAAAGAAAATGATGTTAAACGTGAAAACGCCAATATAGACGGAGACACGGCTATGGGTACCATGCTCAAATACGGTTCCGAAAGCGCGAAACATTTCTATGAGATGTATATTTTAAATCCTAAGCATTCTAAGGCTCACAGAGAAGGAGATTTTCATATACACGACCTGGATTTTCTCACGCTTACAATGACATGCTGTCAAATTGATATAATAAAGCTGTTTGAAGGCGGATTCTGTACGGGACACGGTATATTAAGGGAACCAAACGATATACAGAGCTATTCTGCTTTAGCCTGCATAGCTATACAGTCAAATCAGAACGACCAACACGGAGGACAGTCCATAGTAAATTTTGACTATGGAATGGCTAAAGGTGTTGAAAAGACCTTTGTTAAAAGATACAGAGCAAACCTTATAAGAGCGGTCGAAATTTATTTCGATATTGAAGATCCCGACGAAGATATTAAGGCACTGATAAATAAGTCTATAGAAGAAGCCGGGGTAAAGCCTAAGCTTTTAGATAACTCTTTTTATTTTTCCGTAGAGAAAAAATATCTTTCAGAATATCTGAAAAATGCCGGAAAATATGACGAAAAACTTATGGATAAAGCTCAGAAATTTGCGGAGAAAAAAGCTGTTCAGGAAACGGATACGTCTACGTATCAGGCTATGGAGGCTTTTATACACAATCTCAATACAATGCATTCAAGAGCCGGCGCCCAGACACCATTCAGCTCTATAAACTATGGAATGGATACGTCTCCTGAGGGCCGTATGGTGGTCAAAAATATCCTGCTTGCAACAGAAGCCGGCCTGGGACATGGTGAAACGCCTATTTTCCCAAT
>CASDQQ010000114.1 GCA_949282945.1 uncultured Eubacteriales bacterium | reverse complement strand
AAAAATACTGACGGTATCAATAATGTAGTTGGCCTTTGCGAAGGAATAAAGGTCAATATTATAAAGAATGGTAATCTTCTTCAGGTAAACTATACCGATGAAAAGTGGGTTGATAAGATAATTGCGTTTCTTATCGGTTGGGTACTCTGTTGGATTCCCTGGATTCCAGGGGCTATAGGAGCATACAGACAGTTTCAGCTCAGTAAAAATATTTCTAACGATATACAAATGATGGTAGGAAGTATAGGATAAAATCATTTAAGATCCGCGGTATAAAATTACCGCGGAGTTATTTTAAAAAATGTTTTACATAATAAAAAAAGTGTTGTATAATGTTATAGCAATCGGGGTGTGGCGCAGTTGGTAGCGCACTTGACTGGGGGTCAAGGGGCCGCAAGTTCAAGTCTTGTCACTCCGACCACGTGGGAGCAAAGTCCGCTTTGCTCCCACGTCTTTTTTTGCTTACAGCCTCAAAAGCCGTCATCCGCCAGTGCCCTTGCTCCTCCTTTCCGCAAAAGGTCACGCTCGGCTCACATGCTCGGTTGCAAGTGCCCACGCGAAAGTTCGCTGTCGCTACCAGCCTTTTGCGAGTTCTTGGCTGCCGCTCAAAGATGAGACGGTATTTTTTTACTACCTCTTGACAGAGAAGCGTGACAATTTTCGGCAGAAGGTTGTAGCGCTTTTTACTCCTCTCAAAAGTAAATTTCTGTTTCCGATAAATAGAAATTTACTTCATAAAATATTAATTATATAATCAAATTAAGCTATATTGTATCCACGGTAAATGCTATCTATAAAGTGATTTAACCCAAAAGAGTTTTTATTATTAGGCTTACCAATCAGCAATGTCGAATAAAAACTCCGATAGAGACTGAATTGAATTTCAACGATACTTGTTTTAAAAAACGTATATTGGTATGAACAGCAAGAATTTATCGATGCAGAACGTCTCTTTTATAACTATAACACAGAACTATATAATAAATTCCTCAGATCCATTGATGAAATGAATCTGATAAGAAATGTAATTGTTTCGGCTTAATGTACAGTGATTTTTAATGTTAAATTACCTAAGTATGCAATGGATTTAGCAATTTGTATTCTGAGTTATATTGTCGTATTTTTGCGGGTTTAAGTCTTAATTCTATTGGCTCCTGGCATTATCGAAAGAATGGGATTGCTGTAAAGTAATCGATTATTTTCTTTTTATTTGGTACAATATTTAAATAATCATAAATTGATGTGTAGGGAAGTGATGTTTGTGAAAAATGTGGCGGAAATAGTTGACAATTTGCTTTGTACTGGTTGCAGCAGATGCGTTTTATTTTGTCCAAACGGCTATATTACAATGCGAAAGGGTGATTTGGGGTTTCCTGTCCCTCATGTTGCAAAATGTAATGATTGCGGTGCATGTATCAGAGCCTGCCCGTTTATTGATTTATATGACGAAGAAGAAATTTGAAAAGGATATAAAATAATTTATTATGGAAGTTAGAAATTTTAATGCAAACGATATAAAAGAAATTTGTAAGCTAATAAATGAGGAATTGGGGTACAGTGTTTCTGAAGAAGATTTGAACGATAAAATTTTGCAAATGCGGGAACAAAAAAGTTATAAAATATTTATAGCAACTGAAAATGGGATAGTGATAGGTTTTATTGGACTGCAAATATGTCTCGCGTTTGAAATTCCGGGTAAAATTACACGTATCATAGCATTAGCCGTTTCTAAAAATTTTCAAAGGACAGGAGCAGGAAGCAAGCTGATACAGGAAGCGGAGCATTATTCTAAAATGAATGACGTCTCCGCTATTTTAGTAAACAGCGGATTAATGAGGACGACCGCGCATAACTTTTATAAAAAGCAAAACTTTTACAAAAAAGGCTTTAGCTTTTGCAAACGATTAAAAAAATAACTTGCAGATCAGAGGATGAAATACATATTTTAAAAGAGGGCGCAAATATATTGACGTACAAAAAATCAAAATGTAAGATAATAATGGATTTGACAAAATGGGGAGTGTTGACTGATGAGTGAAAAGCCTTTAAAAGAACCAAAAGTAAAAAAACCGAAATCTAAAGTAAAGTGGACTATATTTTCATTGATCATCGTACTTGTGATTGCCGCGGCGGGGATTTTTGTTATTTATCCGGCATATAAATTTTTTCATGACGGAATAAATCTTTACTCTCCGGACAGAGAGCCGGACGTGGCAAAAGATGTAGAAAGTATAGACTATAATCCGGAAAGCGGCGAGCTGTATGTCAATGATGAAATAATAGTAATGACATTTATCGATACGGAAAAAACCGCGGTAGAATCGTTAGCATCGGGATATGGCGCTGAAATTACAGAATCTCTGGAAGATATAGGGTTTTATCGTTTTCAGTTTGCCGATAAAATGACTTATGATGAATTAAACTCGCTTCTGAAAAAAATAAAAAATGAAGAAATTGTTGAGGACGCCTATATAAACTATGTCTTTGAGGCGGGGTCGGACGCAGAAGAGGAAGAAGAGTTTCAGACAAAAGATCCTTTATATCCCAATGACCCATGGGGCAACGATTCGTGGAATATGGACGTTCCCGGAGGCAAGAACTGGGGCGCGGAAGCAGTGCGGGCTCCCGCGGCGTGGGGATATACGGATGAGCTTAGTCCTGTAAAAGTGGGACTGATAGATTCTATGCTGAATACAAACCATGAAGATATATCGGCAAGGGCATATATGACGCTGACAGACAAAGTATCTACCCTGGTAACGCTGACCTCCGACGTGGTAGCTCCATCAGACCACGGGACTCATGTGGCGGCTACCATAGGGGGAGAGTGGAACAATGTGGGAGTCAGCGGAATAGCGGGGGAAAAGGCCAGCGTATATTACAGCGCCGCCTATTATGTACGTGACGATACTATAGTTCAGGATTATTACGACGCATTTAATTATATCGCCGCTATAAGAGCTCTTGTCAACATAGATGTTAAGGTAATAAATATAAGCCAAAATACAAGCCGCCTTATAGGATTTGCCGCGAGCAAGGGCAATGTAAATGCTATAAACCATTTGCAGCAAAACGCCAAAATAGCTGAGAACGGTATTAAGCGTCTTATAAATAACGGCAACGAATTTGTTATTTGCGTTGCTGCTGGAAACAGCAACAACACTACTTATTATAAAGATGATAATGAACCTTACGGCTATAAAACTCAGCGGACATGGTGGAAGATATTTGATTCTGGAGAAAAAGGGGACTCAGAAGCCAAATATAATAATTTTCTGAATCTGATTTCTGATGAAACGGTAAAGGACCGGATAATTGTTGTGGGTTCTGTAGGAATAGACAGTAAGAAGTCCACAAATGATGAAACCAGGTATAAATATTCTTCCTTTTCCAACATAGGAGACAGAGTGGATATTGTGGGGCCGGGAGAAAATATATACAGCGCGTATGCTACGGGATATGATGTGATGAGCGGTACTTCTATGGCTACGCCTCATGTTACCGGAGTTGCGGGGTTGGTTTTTGCGGCTAATCCCGATTTGACAGGAGCCGAAGTTAAAGACATAGTTCTTGCGTCGGCATCCGGACGTTTTTACTACACGGGAGGATACAGCGGAATGGTAAATGCTGAAACCGCGGTAATCTACGCTTTAAAGAGCCGTGACAGTTCGGTTAACCGTGTGATAAATTCAGATAACGCCAACGGACTTGACATATGTTTTGTAGTAGATACTACAGGGTCCATGGGAGACGACATAGATAATGCCAAAGCAAATATGGCCCGTATACTTGAAGAACTCGACGCAAAAACAGATGATTACAGGATCGCACTGATAGATTACAGGGATTTCCCTGAGAGGACGTCTTCAAAAGATTACGCGGCTAAGGTACAATTGGATTTCTCTGACAATAAAGAAACTATTACCGAAGCTATATACGGACTGACTTTGGGAGACGGGGGTGATACGCCGGAGACTGTTTTTTCAGCGCTCATGACGGCAGTGGGACTTGACTGGAGGCCGGACGCGGCAAAAGCTGTGATCATTTTGGGAGACGCCCCTCCTCTTGATCCGGAACCGTATACAGAATACACTATGAATCAGGTTATGGCCGCCCTTTATAACGCGGATCTGGCTATAGATGTGGATGAGTCGGACGACAGAGTTTTAGGAGAAGCTGAAGACAGCCTGATAAAAGTATTTTCTATAGGAACTGACGCGAGTACGTCCGCGGAGGAGTTTTTCCAGCAGATATCCGGAGCAACCGGCGGGGCATATACAGGAGTTGAGTCCGCTGAAGAGGTATCGGATGCTATAATAAGTTCAATAGATAAGATTGAAGTGATAGCTACCAGAAACGTTAACGCTCAGTTTGGAGAGGATTATTCGGATGAGACCGTGGAAATATTTAAAGACGGTGAATTCCTATTTGAGATCGATCTTAACGATATGGGAGAGGTAAAGCTTGAAAATATGCTGATAGATAGCTATGAGTGGAAAATACCTCGCCTTATGCTCAGCGGAACGGTAAAGGTCAGCGAGAAGGGAAGGAGTGCGAGCATAGATACAGATGACGCTCCGTGGTATCAATTCGCGGTAATGCTGTGGCAGCGCCAAAAAGCAGCGGTTATAGGCAGCGGCGTGGGAGCGCTTTTACTGATAATAATTTTGTGCGTGGCGGTCCATAAGATAAAGAATGCCTCAAAAAGGCGCAGACAGCCTGCCGAAGGACCTAAGGAACAGATTGAGCAAAGCTTTCCGGAACCTGTAAACGATATGTCCGATAATATATCCCTGCAGGGAGAAGCAGAAAAAGCAGAGGATAATACTTCTTCCGGGCCTGAGGAATATATTTGCGGCAAATGCGGCGCTAAATATGATAAGCCGGTAAATTTCTGTGAAAAATGCGGAACAAAAATGAAATAAGCTGATGCTGTAAACGGTAATAAATTAATTGTACGCGAGGCGTGAAAAATGCGCTTCGCGTATTTTTTATATTTCCATTTTGCCCATGGCACAGAAAGTTTTTACGATAAAATACACCGAAAAATCTGGCTGAAAATTTCTGACAAGTTTACCCTTTGAAAAAATTGAATATTTAGTTAAAAAGTGTTGACAAATACAGTTTTATAGAATATCATATGAACAGATATTCATATGAAAGGATGTGCAGACAATTTGAAAGATCAGGAACCGTCAAAGAACGAATATTTATGTGTACATGAAGATGTGGTGGATAAGGTTACTGCCGCTATGCCGCCAGATGAAATACTTTATGACCTTGCGGAGCTTTTTAAAATATTCGGAGATACAACAAGAATAAAGATATTGTACGCGCTTTTTGAGTCAGAACTTTGCGTGGGAGATATAGCGCAGCTTTTAGGGCTTACTCAAACGGCGGTTTCTCACCAACTCAGAGTTCTTAAAGTTAACAAGCTTGTTAAATTTAGAAAAGAGGGGAAAATAGTTTTTTATTCTCTGGCGGATGACCATGTACGCCGTATAATAAATCAGGGAATGGAACATGTAGAAGAATAACAAAATAAAAGGAGAAATTAAAATGATCAAAAGTTATAACATGATAGATCTAGATTGCGCAAACTGCGCTCGAGAGATGGAAGAGGCCATTGGAAAAATTGATGGAGTAAAAAATGTATCGATAAATTTTTTAATGCAGAAAATTACTCTTGAAGCGGATGAAAGCATTTTTGACAACGTTATGAAAAAAGCGGTCAAAGCTTGCAGGAGAGTAGAGCCGGATTGCAGAATAGAGTATAAATGATTAAGAAAAAATAGATATAGACAGGAGAGGAGCGGTATGAACAGAAAGCAGAAAAATATGCTTATCCGTATACTAATAAGCCTGGCGCTTGTCATATTGCTGAAAGTAGTACGCATTGACGAAAGCTTACAGTTTTATCTTTGGCTCGTACCTTATTTTATGATTGGCTATGATGTACTGTGGAAAGCGATAAGAAATATCTTTCGGGGGAGGATTTTTGACGAAAACTTTTTAATGTCAATAGCTACCGTAGGCGCTATATTTTTAAAAGAATATACGGAAGCGGCCGGAGTAATGCTTTTTTATCAAGTAGGCGAGCTTTTCCAGAGCTATGCTGTGGGGAAATCCCGCAGATCTATTTCTCAGCTTATGGATATACGTCCGGATTACGCGAATATAGAAAAAAACGGAGAAATTGTCAGGGTGGACCCTCAGATATTAAATGTTGGGGACATAATTATAGTTAAGCCCGGGGAAAAAATACCTGTGGACGGCGTCGTTACAGAGGGAACTTCTATGATAGATACGTCGGCTTTAACCGGAGAGTCGGTCCCGCGCGGCTGTAAACAGGGAACGGACGTGATAAGCGGATGTGTAAACATATCCGGAGTAATAAAAGTAAGGGTCGGGAAAATGTTTACCGAGTCTACAGTATCTAAAATATTGGATCTGGTTGAAAATGCTTCCTCTAAAAAGGCTAAAGCGGAGGATTTTATTACAAAATTCGCAAGATATTACACTCCGTGCGTAGTTTTAGGGGCCTTGCTTCTTGCAGTGCTTCCGCCTCTGTTCTTTGACGGCCAGTGGCTTGAATGGCTACAAAGGGCTCTTATATTCCTTGTAATATCCTGTCCCTGCGCGTTGGTAATTTCCATTCCTCTAAGCTTTTTCGGAGGCATAGGCGGAGCGTCAAAATGCGGGATCCTTGTTAAAGGCGGAAATTATCTGGAGGCCCTTTCTAAGACGGATATAATCGTGTTTGATAAAACGGGAACGCTTACGGAAGGGACTTTTGAAGTTACAAAAATCTGTCCGAAAAATGTGAGCAAAGAAAAGCTTTTACAAATAGCCGCTTTGGCGGAAAGCTACTCAGGACATCCTATTTCCCGGTCTCTGAAAAATGCATATAAAAAAGAAATAGATAAAAATCTGGTAAAGGATGTAAGGGAAGTACCGGGGAAAGGCATAAATGCAGTTATTGAAGGAAAGACGGTCCTTGTGGGAAACAATAAGCTCATGGAAGATTTTGGAATAAACTGCGAAGGAGGTATAAAGACGTCCGGAACTGTCGTCCATGTAGCATTTGACAATATTTATACAGGATATATAATAATTTCTGACAAAGTAAAGCCGGGAACCAGAGAGGTTATAGATGGTCTGAAAAAAAGCGGGGTGCGTAAAACAGTCATGCTTACAGGCGATGTAAAGGCTTCCGGAGAATATACGGCTTCGCTTTTAGGAATTGATGAGGTATATTCTGAACTCCTGCCTGAGGATAAGGTCTCGAGGGTCGAAGAGCTTCTTGCTCAAAAACTTCCGGACAGAAATCTTGTATTTGTGGGAGACGGAGTAAACGACGCTCCTGTCTTGTCCAGAGCAGATATCGGAATAGCCATGGGCGCAATGGGTTCGGACGCTGCTATAGAAGCCGCAGACATAGTACTTATGGACGATTCCATAGGCAAAATATCAACGGCTATAAAAATCTCAAGAAAGACTTTGAGAATAGTACGTCAGAATATTTTTATAGCTCTTTTTGTAAAAGCTGTTTGCCTTTTACTTGGAGCGCTAGGTCTGGTAGGCATGTGGGCGGCTGTATTCGCGGATGTTGGAGTGGCGGTAATAGCAATATTAAACTCCTTCAGAGCGCTGAGGACGGAAAATTTAACTAAAGAAAGGAGTTAATATAGTGTTAAGGTTTGAGCATTTGTCGTGGAAACTTCCTTCCGGAGAGGAGATTATAAAGGACATAGATATAGATATAGGAGAAAATAAGCTTGTAGTGATAACGGGACCCAACGGAGGAGGAAAGACCAGTCTTGCCAAGCTGATAGCAGGAATTGAAAAACCCACAGGAGGAAAAATCTTTTTTAACGGAGAGGATATAACCGAAACAGATATAACCCATAGGGCTAAAATGGGTATAAGCTATGCCTTTCAACAACCGGTAAAATTTAAAGGGCTTACTGTTAGGGATCTGCTTGAGCTTGCCGTAGGAAAGAAGATGAAGGAAAACGACATTTGCGATATCTTAAGCAGAGTAGGACTCTGTTCAAGAGAGTATGTTAACAGAGAGCTTAACGCGTCTTTGTCCGGAGGAGAGATAAAAAGGATAGAAATAGCTACCGTACTTGCAAGAAATACTGAGCTGACTATATTTGACGAGCCGGAGGCGGGAATAGATCTCTGGAGCTTTACAAAATTAGTAGATACGTTTAAAAACATCCGTAAGAATAAGAAAGGTACCGTTTTGATAATTTCACATCAGGAAAGGATACTTTCCATAGCTGATGAAATTATAGTTATAGCCGACGGAAGGATACGTACATCCGGAAAAGGGGAGGATGTGCTTAAAGAGCTGCTTTACGACGAGAGCAGTATACTTTGCCCGAAGATGGAGGAGGATTGAAATTATGAACAGTGCAACCGAAGAGTTATTAAAGATAATATCCGATTTTGACGATCTGTT
>CASDQQ010000113.1 GCA_949282945.1 uncultured Eubacteriales bacterium | reverse complement strand
GATGGACTACTCCGGCAGGAAATACGTTAGTTACATACGCGGAAAAAGGAGATAGAAAGCTTATTTGCGTAGTGCTGAAAGCCAACGGAAGCGCGAAAGCATATAAAGATACCAGAAATTTATTTGATTATGGTTTTAATGAAGAGATATTTAAATATACCAGTCTGGATACTTTGCCAGTACAGGAAAAGAGCGTAGAAGTTTATGAAAAGGAAGAGGCTATAGGCAAGGCCAGGGTTTCTGTCAATACCGATGTTAAAATATATTTACCGGCTGCTATGAGTGAAAGTAAACTGGATATAGAGCTTGTTTGTCCGGATAAAATAAATGTGGGAGAAGATATTTCGGCTAACGCTAACGTAAAGTTTCCGGAAGATATAACATTTAAAAATTTTGAACCGGATGCGATACCTCTTAGCGTTTCTATAGGCAGCGTTCAGTATTATCCTGCGAAAACCACTGAAAAACCGACGGCTACCTCCGAGAAAAACTTGAATGAACAAACTGTAAATAATGAGGGTTCTTCAGCAGTACTAACTGTACTTTTGGTTCTGTTTGCTGTTATAATAATTGTTATAGTAGTTTTAAGAATTAGAAAATTACGCAGAATTAAGAAAAGAAAGTACTATAACTGGAGGAATCTGATATGACTGCGAAGCGCAAAAAACTTCTTGCTATAATTTTATCCGTTACTGCTGTAATTTTAGTAGCGGCTATCTTAATAGTTACTACCGTTATAAGGGGAGATAAAGAGCCTGTTGTTTTAAGATGCAACGGAGTGGATATAACAGAAAGTATATATAAAATGTATTTATATTCATGCGCGGCGGAATTCAAAGATATGTTTTTTGATGAACAGACGGCTGAAGATATAAGTAATATGAGCGAAGAGGAGTATATAGAATATCTTCAGGCTAAGGAATCATTTTGGGAGACAGAAATAGACGGAAGGCTTCCGGAGGAGATCGTAAAAGATAAAACGCTGGAGGCTCTTAAAACATACGCTTATTATAAGATCGAATGTAAGAAAAATAATATTGCAAAGACGGAAGAAGAGCAACAGGGTTTTAATTCGAGTTTTGAGATTTATTTTCAGGATGTAGATACAGAGAAGGATTTTGGAGTGACTAAGGAACAATTTATATCCTATTATTCTGAAATGGATACGTTTGAGGCGTATTTGAATATCCAGGCCTCTCAGATTCAGGTATCTGAAGATGAAATAAATGAAAAGTTTAACGAGTACAGAGATGAGTATGCTAAAGTAACTGTAAAAACGGTTTTCCTTGAAATTGGAAAAAAAGATGATCCGGAGACTGTTAAGGAAAAAATATACGGCATAAAAGAAGAACTTGAAAACGGAGCCGATATGGACGGACTTATAGAAAAATATTCCGAGTATAAAGGAAATGACAATGGACAGTTTGTAGTAGTTAAAACATCTCTTATAGAAAAAAATCTTGGAAAAGAATTTATAGAAAGTGTATTGAAAGCTGAAAAAGGAGATATCGAAGTAGTAAAGACTTCTACCGGATATTGTCTGAATCAGATACTGAATGTTGCTATGACAGATAACGCAAGTTCCGAGCTTGAGGTATTGGTACAGGATGAGAAGTTTTTGAACAAAGTTGATTCTATCCTTAAAGATAATCCAGATTATGATTTTGAAATGGTAGACGAGGGTATTTATAAATCAATAGGGATACCTGAAATTTTGAAGTAAGGAAAGATGTAGCTTATGAAAAGCAATGAGAAAAATAAAAAATTAAATATAGTATTTATCTCTGTTATATCCATTATAATAGTTGCTATAATCATATTGTTGGCCGTAGCGGTCTCCAGTTCTTTAAAGCCGGATACGGAGACTTCTACGTCTCCGTCAGCAGATTCGTCCGGAGATGAGGAAGAGGATATATTTGACGCTAATGACGTTATTTCAAGAGAAGATCCGGTTATAATGACTGTAGATATGTTTCCTGTCTATTTCAGCGAATTTAATTATTTTTATTATATAAGCGCCAGTGAAGTGATAGCTGAACTTGATTATTCTGAGGATTCAACGCAGGAGGAAATAGAAGCGCTCATAAAAGATCTGATCGCCAACGGAAAAGATGGAAAAAGCTTTGAAGAAATCATATTTGAAAGGGCAAAAACATACAGCAGTAAATATGCCGTTTATAAAGACAGCTATATATCAGAGGGATATCTGCTTAATGAAACATATCAGCTTTATCTCATGTCAAATTTTATGACTGCTGAAAACCGGGAAGAGCTAGACGAGATAAACCAGGAACTTTTAGAGAAATATGGCGTGGTGCGAAATGAATATATCAATATACTTGTTTATAACGACGCAATATCTTCTTACAGACAGATACTGATAGACAACGCGGAATATTCTGATGAAGAGCTTAAGAAGACTTATGACGATATGAAGGACCAGTTTAGCTATATCGGGGTAAGAATGATAATGCTTGGATCTGAAGATGAGCAATTGGCTGAACAGCTGAAGAAACAGCTTGACAGCGGATATGATTCTGAACAGCTTGTGATGGAATATTCAGTAAGTCCTTCCAAGGACTCAAATAAAGGGCTGCTGGAGGGCAATATAGATGATTTTGCGGATGAAGAGATAAAAAACTGGCTTAAAACGGCAAAACTTAACGAATCGGTAATAGTAAAAAGAGATGACTATATATATATCGCAAAATATGAAAATGACGGCTCTTTTGAAAATAGAAAGGAAGAAGTAAAAGAATACAAAGCAGTATATGATTTTGACACGGATATAGACAGAAAAATTGAGAGCGGAGAAATCGAGATTTTAATGGATGAGGAAGTTGTGAAAAAGTTGGAATTACCATTATTTTTAAAAGACTATGCTGAGTGATCCGGGAGGTATAGCGTGAAAAAAATAAGTAATTTATTAAAAATATTTTTGACATTGATAGTGATTCTTTCAATTGCTGTATTGTCCGGCTGCAATAACGGAGAACCGGAAAATACTCCTGCAGATACAGGCGTAGAAAACCCGGGAAATGTAAGCGGAGACGATGAGATCATTATGACTGTAAACGGATATAGTATACGCGAAAGCATATATAAAATTATGCTGTACGACGCCGCCATATCCTTGCAGCAGGAGAATGAGCCTGATGAAAACCTGTCTGATGAGGAATACAGCGAGTGGCTTTTAAATTTCTTTTTTAATGAACTTGACGGGCGCATGCCATTCAATATAGCAAGGGATAATGTGATAGACGATATAAAAAAATACGTATATCTTATGCAGGAAGTAGAGAGGACAGGTATAAAGTTAGATGACGGAGAAAGAGCTGACATGGAGACGGGCATAATTATTTCTCTGGGAGATGAATATAATCCTGAAAATCCGGATGAATATTTTTTATATAAGTACGAAGTAACTAAGCAACAGTATATGGATTACATATTTTCTTTGGAACTTATAGACAGATATATTGAAGAACAGTCTGTTAAACAGGAAATTTCGGAGGAAAAAATAGATGAATATATGGAACTTTACGGAAATTATTATTCTGTATATACAATAAGAAGTATATTCCTTTCGGTTTCAGATGAGAGTGAGCTCGCGACCAAAATGCCTATTGCGGAGGACTTGCTCAAAAGGATAAAAGACGGAGAAAATATGATAAATCTGGTAAATGAATTTTCTCAGGACGGAGGAAATACAGACGGAATATTTACTGTTTCAAACAGTGAAAATGAATATCCCTATCAGATTCTCGACTGGGTGTATTTTTCAGCTGAAGGCGACTCTGGAATAGTGACAGCTGAGGACGGCATTTACATACTTAGATGTGAAGATATAGCTATCGCGGATAATGCAGAGGAAGAAATAAAGAGGATAATAGGAACTGAAATTATTCAGGAAAATATACAAAATGTTTTTGAGGACAGTAAATATAATCCTAATATAAATGAGGAACTCTATAATTCGTATAAAAAACTTCCGGGGGATTTGATGCCGGAAGAGGATGCCGTTGGATAAAAAGTATATGTTTTACTGGAGAGGAAGTTTTATATGTACAAAAGAATATGTAAATTTTTAAATATCAGTTTGGTTTTTGTCATAGTAGTATGCTCTTTTAAGATAATAAATACGGATTATAAAATAGAGGCCTATACGATTCCGGACTTGCTTCGCGTAGGTCTCAATACAATAGAAGATTCTTATTCATTATCTTCTGATTCGGGCCTTTCATACGGATATTATGAAGGCGGATCCTATAAAGAATTAGGAACCGTAGCCAAAAATACTACTATATACATAAGAAAAGACGCGTATTTTTACAACGGTACAAATCTCCCAGTTATGTATACCAGTGAAAGTTCAGTGCCGGCGGGCAAAAATAAATACGGTCCTTTCAGAATCCAGATAGGCGGAGACTACGGGAGCTTTGAAGACGCTAAAAAGGCTGTGAGCGATATTTCTTCTAAATACAAGGTTGTATGTTATACTGCTTTGAGCGGGGGAAAGTGGAAAGTATGTACCGGAGATTATACCTCCGCGTCCAATGCAGAATCGGCTATAACAAATCTGAAGAAAACAGACGATAAGAATACATATTCTGTAATAAAGCAAAGCAGCAGCGCTTTGGTAATTCAGGACACAAGTTATAATACTTTACTGTATTTTGAACCCGGAGATAAAAAGTTTACGGTAAAACCGTCGGAGGCAGATCTGCCGCTTATAAAGCTCGGAACAAAATATTACAGAGGATATCTTGAATTCAGAAGGTTTTCGGGAAGAGATATCACCGTTATAAATACATTAGGCTTTGATGAATATTTATATGGGGTTTTACCTACTGAGGTTTCTGCCGGATGGAATCTTTCAGAGGTTTTTAAAGCTCAGGCCGTCACGGCCAGAAATTTTGCTTATGTAAATTATAGGGCAAGCAAGCATTCTGAGTATGACTTTAATGTTTGTTCCACAAGCTGCTGCCAGAATTACGGAGGATATTCTTCGGAATATAAGGTTACAAGCGACGCGGTAAATGCTACAAAAGGAGAATTACTTTTATATAAAGGCTCGCCGGCAAGTATTTACTATTCTGCTTCAAACGGTGGGTATACCGAGGCTACTCAAAACGTATGGTCCGCCACGATTGATTATTATAAAACCGCTCCTGATGAATATGATCCTAAAGACTATATGCTTTATACTATGACCGCGGCCGAAGCCAGCGATACTTTAAAAGCCAAAGGCCATGATGTAGGCGACTTACAGTCTATTGAAATAATCAGCCGTTCAGAATCGGGAAGAGTTCTTGAAATGAAGATAACCGGGACAAAAGGATCTAAGACGATAACAAAATCAAGTACCAGAGGAGCTTTTGGCCTGAGAAATCAGATGTTCAGCGTGCGGACCGATACGGTTTATACAATGATAGACGGAGAGCTTACCGATACAGTTTTAGGATATCTTAACGGAAGCAAATATGAGACGGTATTTATTGACGACGGAACATATACCCTTCAGAAAATACCAACAGACGGAATAGAAAAGCACAATGGGTATTACTATGAAAAAGTGGTGATAAAAAATCAGAATGATAAAATTTATTTTGATGTGTATGGAAACGGGCATGGAGTTGGTATGAGCCAACTGGGCGCAAAAAAAATGGCGGAGCTTGGAAAAACATATAAGGAAATTATGAGCTTTTACTATCCCGGAACTACTATCGGATAAAATTTAAAGAATAAATTTAAGGATATAAAATAATGGAAGATGATGTCATAGATTATACAAATTTAAAATATTACGATTATGATTTACCTCAGGAACTTATAGCGCAGGAACCTCTTGCTGACAGGAGTATGTCGAGGCTGCTCATTGTCAATAGAGAAAACGGAGAACTGAAGCATGAAATATTTAAAAATATTGCTAAATATTTAGATGGCGGAGATTGTCTTGTACTAAATAATACAAGAGTAATACCGGCTCGTATATTTGGAAAAAAAGAAGGAAGCGGAGGCGCTGTGGAATTTGTGCTTTTAAAAAAGCATGAAAAGGATTTATGGGAGGTAATATTAAAACCGGGGAAAAAAGCCAGAAGGGGCGCAAGATTTATTTTTGGCGATGGGGTGCTTAGTGCTGAAATAATGGATATTATCGAAGATGGAAATCGTATCGTAAAATTTGAATATGAAGGAGTTTTTGAGGAAATCCTTGATAAAATAGGGGTCATGCCTCTTCCTCCGTATATTACAAAGAAACTTGAAGATCCCGAGCGTTATCAGACAGTATACTCAAAATACAGAGGATCGGCGGCGGCTCCTACGGCAGGGCTGCATTTTACCAGGGAACTGCTTAAAGAGCTTGAGGAGAAAGGAATAAAAATAGCCTATGTAACTCTTCATGTGGGGTTGGGAACGTTTAGGCCAGTCAAAACTGATAATATTCTGGAACATAAAATGCATTCTGAGCATT
>CASDQQ010000112.1 GCA_949282945.1 uncultured Eubacteriales bacterium | reverse complement strand
CAAGAATATTTATTTCTCTTTTTGAATAGAATGTTATAAAATATAACCATTTACTCATAATGTTTTAGTTGATTTGACTCTTATTTTTTCTATAGAAGGGTTCAATGAGAGCTGTTTTTCATGCTATTATCAATTTTTTGTGAGTTGACAGTTTGATATACTGCTCATATAATCCTTGGTGTATAGATTTGAATGCGGTAGTATTAAACCTTTGATTTGCAACGGGTGTCCAATTTTATAGCAAAGATATCAACCTCCGTTTCTAAGGGGTTTCTGGCTGTCATCTCGGACGTTATTTCCTCTTCGACAGCTTCGATCTCTGTCTCTGGTTTTTCGGTCATTGTCCGTAGTCCTTTCCATTCTCTGACCTTGTTTGTCAATAGTTTTCGTAAATATTTTTTTGACTTTCTCTAATTTTTATTAGTTGAAATTTATTTTTATTGGTATATACTAATATCATGTTGGAAAGTAGTATGTATATGTGAGTATGTATTATTATAAGCTTTTTGATTTGATTCAACGAAGAGGACTTAAAAAAACTGACTTGCTCGGCCTTGCAGGTATTTCTTTGCCGACACTTGCAAAACTATCAAAAGGTGAGCCCATTACAACATAAATCATCGAAAAAATTTGTAATGCATTGGATTGGCAACCGGTGGATATTATAGAATATGTAAAAGACGAATAAACTAGAGGAATTTTGAATATGGCTAATGAAAAGAATATAGTTGAAACCATTCATGCAAAAGGAACAGATATAACTATTTTATCTTCTATAAACTCAGAAGATTATATATCACTAACAGATATTGCAAGATATAGAAATTCTACAGCACCAAAAGATGTAGTTAAAAATTGGTTGCGGTTAAGAAGTACAATAGAATTTTTAGGTTTGTGGGAAACTATAAGTAACCCTAATTTTAAACGGGTCGAATTCGACTCCTTTAAAAATGAGTCAGGTCAAAACTCTTTTACATTATCGCCTCAACAATGGATAAAAGCTACAAATGCAATTGGAATAATATCAAAATCAGGTAGATATGAAGGTGGGACATATGCCCATAAGGATATTGCCTTTGAGTTTGCTTCGTGGATTTCTCCAGAATTTAAGTTATATATAATACAAGATTATCAAAAGCTAAAAGAAAGCGAAAGCCACCAATTAAAAATTGATTGGAATGTAAAACGCATTTTAACAAAAGCCAATTATAAAATACATACAGACGCTATAAAAGAAAACCTAATACCACCGGAATTATCTCCAAAGCAAAAAAACTTTGTATATGCTAATGAAGCAGATTTATTGAATGTTGCATTGTTTGGGCAAACAGCAGGCGAATGGCGAAAAAATAATCCTGATAATAAAAGAAATATGCGAGACGAAGCAACGATTGAACAGTTGCTTGTGTTATCCAATATTGAAAATCTGAATGCTTTTCTTATACAGAAAGGATATGGTCAAGCAGACAGGTTAAGTATACTTAGAGAAGAGGTTGTATCTCAGTTAGAAAGGCTTACAAATTCAAAAAGCATAAAAGAACTTAATAAAATGCAGAATAATCTTGAAAACAACAATTTATTAAAATAAATCTCTGGTACCAAAATAGTACCAGAGATATTAATCAAAAAGAGCTTTCAAAGACTCTTTCACTATACTTAAGCAGTTTACAAAGACAATGAAATTTTGCACCTAATTGTGCACCTAATCAGAATAGAATTTACATAAAACGAAATATTTCTTATTTAAACTTAAAATTCGCAAAGCCGTATCATAAAAGGATTTTTCAGGCATTATAAAACTTTAGAAAATTACCGTCAGGCATTTTCCTAAACCGTGTGCCGGAGGTTCGAATCCTCTTAGGGACGCCAGAACGGAGCAAGTAAAACTTGCTCCGTTCTTTATTCCATAAAAATCAGTCGCTATTTCAAAATATGATATACCAAACGATATCTAACAGGGAAAGAAAAAATATTTATTCCGCCTCTTGGATCATTACTTCAAAATCCGCCCAAAGGTCATAGCCAGCGTTGGGCAATGGATCATTGGCTGTAGATCCTAACAAAGTATCCGCTTTATCCATATATTCTTCTTTTTTGTTACCTTTTTCTATAAAGCATGTGTCTGTAGCCGAGGTGAAAAACGGCCAAAGCATAGTGACTTCGAATTCCTCGTCATATTTTATTCCCGCGCGAAGAATATAAGGGGACGCGGAGAGTTTTTCCACAAGTTCTGTCAGGGAACCGGTGAAAGTTTCAAAATTTGTAATACCGGTACTCTTTGTTTGCTTAACGGTAAACACAACAGGATAGTAATCGCCCACAAGCGTAAAGTTATCATCTTTTGTACCGGTAGAATCTGTGGACCAATCATGATAAACTCCATCCAGAACGTAAACGTCGCCAAAGCCTCCAAATCCATATTCAAAGTGCACCCCTTTATAATCTCCGTTCTCATCGCATTTTTTTGAAAAGTCAAAAGAAAGCGTCATATCTTTATTGGAGACGCCCTTTATGGAAAATGTATATTCTACGTCATTCCAGTAAATATCGCTGCCATAAAAGGCTTTTATCGGAGCAGCTTGAAATAGGTAGGAATTTTCCGTTGAAAAAGACACTGCCACAAATTTTTCAATGTTGCCTGTATTTTCAAACGCAACTTCAAGCGTACTCTCTACCTGAACCTTTTCCTCATAGGCAGAAACAGGATCGTTGAAAGGCTCCTTTTGAATAGCCTTTGCCTGAAATGTAAGTGTAATACCTTCTTTTAGCATACCGTTGTCATCTAACATATCGATGTTCTCAAGAGATGGATCGTAGAAAACTTTGTTGCCCTTAAGTACGGGGATGGTCTGAGCCGTTTCGCTGCCTTTAACTTCACACCAATAGACTCCGGGATAATTATCGCCAAGGACCTGCCAATGTTCATCAATTTCATAGTTTACCAATTTCTCGGTTTTGTCTTCAACGATTACATAAACATAAGCAGGAATTGTAGAGTTTACGGTGACAGTCGGATCTTTTGCCTGCGAAGTTCCGGGAATGATCTTGTAATCTTGTGTTGTTTCGGTGATATCTACCGTAACCTTGTTAGTGTTAAACTTATTGACTATTTTATCGGTTGTTCCTTTGAGATAAGCGAACGTTCCGCTGCTTATCAACATCACTGTTGCAAGTGTTACCGCAAGTCCTGTAACTAAAATGTTCTTTTTGCTAAATTTCATAAATTGTGTCTCCTCTGCTGAATTTTATTTATGTAAAATCTTTTTGTGCCCTAATTTTAAAGTCGCTGCAAATACTGCAAGACTGATTGACATACCAAGAGCGTACTTTTTTAGAAGACCGTCATCTCCAGTTACCGGGGTAGAAGGATCGACTGGGTCAGTGGGTTTTGCGGAAGGGTCAGGTTTGATCTGTCCTTCACATGTAAAGGTATTTACGCAGGTCACTGAAAGCGAGGTGATATAGGAAACAGAGCTTCTCACCGGCTGCGAAAAAAGAGTGATCGCAAGACAGATATACAGCACCGGTAGAAAAGTCTGTCTAAGAGCAATTTGAAAAAACTTATTTTGATTCATGTGGAATACCTCTTCTTTCCAATTTTAGGTTACTGACCGACGACAGGATAATCGTCCGCTGAAATTCCGGGCAAAAACTGTTCCACCGCAAGATCTACCGCTGCCTGTACGGTTAGAGAATTAGTCTGTACAGCATATGCCGTTACGGAAAGTGTCCGCTCACCCATCTTGGCAATATCTTCTGCCGTTAAATCCGGAGATACGGTAATCGTTGTGAAAATAGGGTCCAGAACAATGTCGGAGGACGATCCTGAGGCGTTTACTTTTTTACTGTAGACATAAATGGTCTTTTCTTTTGATTCTGCGACTTTTAGCCATGAAACCGTATCATAATTAATGGTAAACTTATCTGTCAGACCGTTTTCCACGAATAGAAATACATAACATTCTTCACTGCCTTTTAGTACGGTAGGGGTCGGATCTTTATCCAGTACCGTACCCGCGACGTATTTATAGCTGTTGGAGGTTACGCGCCGAGCGTTTTCTCCTTTTATAGCTTTTCCGTCCGTACCCACCAAGGCTTCATCTAATTTAATGGAGATTGCGCCGCCCGCAAAGGTATTGACGACCGGGGTACTGGTAGAAGAAAGCCAGGATAATGTAGGAGCTACAGTAAAGATTGCAATAACGGCGAGCAGTAAGCTGGCGAGCATAAGTTTTTGGCTTTTTCTCATTTCAAGTTTTTCCTTTCTGTTAAAATTTTATTTTTTACGCTGACTCATGGTATAAAACTGTATTTACTTTTGAAATCCGTCCGTTGGCGGACCGAGTGCGCTATCATCACTTCCGGAGTCAATTTTATTCTTCTTGCTATTTTTGCTTTTCCTGGAAATCATATCCCAGATAAAAGAAAAAACGAACAGCGCGGCAATCACCGTAATTACTATTGGACGGTTTTCCATGGCTGTAAGAAACCGGATAGGCTTGCCTAAAAAAGGAATACCGAAAAAAACCTTTCCAACCATATTGTCCCAAAGTATGGGAGCGTCTTCACTATTGTTTGCGTCGCCCTTAGTGGTAAACGTATGGTTTACGGAATTAATTTCAACGACGCGGTGAGTAACTAGCACACCGTCCTCATTGAGTACATAGGTTATGACGTCCCCCGCTTTGATTTCTTCCGGTTTGACGTTCTGTACGATTATCAGCGTATCCACAGGATACATCGGAAACATGCTGCCGCTGTCAATTGAAAAAATATTCCAACCAAGCAGTTTTATTATAAGTAAAGTGATTGCCACTACCGTAACTATAGTAGTAATAAAGGAAGATATAAAGCTTGCCGATGTGTCAAGCACACTTTTTATTTTTGGACTGAGCTTGTACATAATTCCTCCCTTTGTAAGATTTATTGAGTTATGCATAAATTTTGCGGATTAGGTCAAACTATCTATTATAGAAAACCTTTACGCAAAGTTAGGTCCTTTGCGTAAGTTTTGGATTCCTGAAAATTTTGTAAATTCAAATTGATAGTTTTAGTATGGTAGAACACAAATATTGGCGTCAGAAGATTAATTGGATCTGGAGACGTTCTTCATTTTGCCCTGCGTATTGAAATAAAAAATCCGCCGTGCTATAATAGTTGCACAGCGCAACTAAAGGGAGGACGTATGAAAGGCAGAATAAAGGAACTTGAAGCCATACACCGCTTGACGGCAGATTATTATGATAAAACGGCAAGAAAGTACGGACTTAAATTTTTCCATATAAAATACTTAATAGAAATTAGCGAAGAACCTGGGCGGCAGCAAGATTCTTTCGTAAGGCGCGGAAATCTTAATAAAAGCAGTATTACCAGACATTTCGCTTTTTTGGAGGAAAACGGGTTTATCCACCGTAAGGTTGACGAGAAAGACCGCAGAGTGTTAAGGATTTTCCCTACGGAAAAAACTCTTGACGCCATGCCTGATTTTGAAAGAGCATTTGAAAAGTGGAACAGTATTTTAACAGCCGATTTAAGTAAGCAAGAGGATGAAACCTTAAAAAATTTGCTTCTTAAAATAAAGCAGAATGCAGAAGCTTTTCTTCTTTCGGAGGAAGAAAATGAAACGAATCCTTAAATATATAAGGCCATTTTATTTTTACATAGCAGTTACGATGCTGATCAAATTTACTGGCACGATTATGGAGCTTATGATACCCCGTCTGCTTGAAATAATGATCGATGGTGCGGTTCCTGACAAAAACAGAGGCCTTATACTTTTAATAGGAGGAGCCATGCTGTTTTGCGCTATAATATGTGTCGCTGCAAATATTATTGCCAACAGGATGTCGGCTAAAAGCGCCGGAGGAATTACCCTTAAGCTCCGCTATGATCTGTTTGATAAAATAGACAGACTTTCAGCAAGGCAGATGGACGAGATAACCGTACCCTCCGCTATATCGAGACTTACAAGCGATACATATAACGTGAATCAGCTTCTGGCCAGGATGCAGAGACTGGGCATAAGGGGACCCATACTTCTTGTGGGCGGGATAGTAATAACTTTATTTATGGATGTAAAACTGGCGCTTATAATGATTGCCACATTACCGGTCATTGCGGGGGTGGTTTACTTTGTTACAAAAGTAAGCGTACCTATGTATACAAAACAGCAGGGCATACTTGACAACGCGGTGCGGGTGGTGCAGGAAAACATAACCGGAATACGCGTAGTAAAGGCTCTTTGCAAAACGGAATATGAAAAGGAACGTTTTCACAGAGTCAATGAAACTCTGTGTGAGACTGAAAGAAAGGTGGGTTCGGTAACGGCGATAACCAATCCCGCTTCATCTTTGATTCTTAACCTGGCGCTTACCGCAATTATTCTTTTTGGCGCTGTAAGTGTAAATAACGGAGATGTAAAACCGGGAGTAATATTGTCTTTTCAAAGCTATTTTACAATGATACTTAATGCAATGTTGGGAGTAACTAGAATTTTTATTATGTGGACAAAGGGAGAAGCTAGCGCGAACAGGATAGCCGACGTGCTTGAGCTAGAGGAACAGCTTGCCGTAGAAGAAATGTCGGGTGGGGACGGAGATGAAGATGCTGCCATAGAATTTAGAAATGTCGGATTTTCTTACAACGGAATAGTAAATAATCTGTCAGATATAAGTTTTAAACTAAAAAAAGGTGAGACGCTAGGTATTTTGGGTCCTACAGGAAGCGGCAAGACCACTCTCGTCAATTTGCTTTTACGTTTTTACGATACTGATGAGGGAAGTATTTATATAGACGGGAAAAATATTAAAAGTATACCTTACGAGCAGCTTAGAAAAAAATTCGGAGTAGTTTTTCAAAATGATTTTGTCATGGAAGGCAGTTTGAAAAACAATATACGCTATTTCAGAAATATAAATGACCAGTCAATATATAAAGCCGCTGTAAACGCGCAGGCTTATTTTATAGATGAAAAAGAAGGCAAAATGGACTATGAAGCTGCCGTAAGAGGAAATAATCTTTCCGGCGGACAAAAGCAGAGACTTTTTATAGCACGCGCGTTAGCGGACGACCCTGAGATACTTATACTTGACGACGCGTCAAGCGCTCTTGATTATCGTACGGACGCTATGCTGCGCAGAGCTGTGGCGGAAAATTACCCGGACGCCGCGAAGATAGTTATTGCCCATAGAATAAGCTCGGTTATGAACGCTGATTTGATAATGGTTTTGGATGAGGGAAAAATTATAGGACTGGGCAACCATAGCGAGCTTATCGAAAATTGTGAAATGTATAGAAATATTGCGAAAACACAAATGAATTTAACGGGGGTGGAAAAAGGTGGCTGATTCATCCGGATTGATAGGCGGGGGAAGGTTTACTCGCTCAGAAACAAGCGGGGATAGGCGTTCCCTCGGAGGAGGAAAACAGAAAAAATCCTATATTTTAAGGAGACTGTGGAAATATTTGGGCAAAAAACGAATGCTTGTAGCGTGGGCTCTCATACTGTCTGCTTCATCAAGTATATTGGGGCTTTTAGGTCCTAAAATTTCTGCGGAAGCTATAAATAACATAGAATTAGGACCGGGCCAAATAGACTTTGACCTGATAATAAGATGCGTTATCCTTATGGCGATTCTTTATATTCTTTCAGCATTTTTTTCATATTTACTGTCAATGGTAGTAATAAGACTTTCCAGAGCTGTGGCGGGACAAATGAGAAAGGATGTATTTGACAACTTAATGCGGCTTCCCGTAGGTTTTTTTGACAAATACCAGACAGGAGATTTAATAAGTGTTATAACCTACGATATAGACACGGTAAATCAGTCGATTTCCTCTGATATGCTTCAGATACTGCAAACAGTTATTTCGGTAATAGTTTCATTTGCAATGATGGTTTACATCGCGCCCAAGCTGTTAGTGGTGTTTTTGTTTACCATACCTGCCATTGTTATTTTTACAAAATATATAACTACGAAAGTGCGGCCCCTTTTTCGCAGAAGAAGCGCCGCTTTGGGAGCGCTTAACGGATATACAGAAGAAATGATAGGCGGGCATAAGACCACAAAGGCATATGGTATGGAAGACCGTGTATTAGCCGAATTTCAGGAAAAAAACCAAAGTGCTGTAGATGCTTACACTCAGGCTGAAGCCAACGGAACTATCGTGGGGCCTACAGTAAATATGATCAACAATATTTCTCTGGCGCTTGTCTGTACGTTAGGATCGCTGCTTTATTTGCAGGGAGGTATAAAGTTGGGAGATCTTTCAGGTTTCATTCAGTATTCAAGACGTTTTTCCGGACCCATAAGTGAAGTGGCCAATATCGTAGGGGAGCTTCAAAGTGCTTTTGCGGCGGCAGAAAGAGTATTTATGCTGATAGACGCGCAGCCTGAGCCCGGCGATTCGGAGAAAGCCTACAGATTAACAAATGTAAAGGGTGAAGTAAATATTGACAATATAACTTTTGGATATGAAAAAGATAAACCGATAATAAAAAATTTTTCTCTTAAAACGAAACCTGGCTCGATAGTGGCTATAGTAGGACCTACCGGGGCGGGAAAAACAACCATTATAAATCTTTTAATGCGTTTTTATGATGTTTGGAGCGGCAGCATTTCGGTTGACGGTATATCTATAAAGGATATCGACAGAAGCTCGCTGAGATCGTCTTACAGTATGGTGCTTCAGGATACATGGCTTTTTCACGGAACAATATTTGAAAATATAGCTTACGGAAAAGAAGGCGCTACTATGGAAGAGGTGGTGGCAGCGGCAAAGGCGGCAAAAATACATAACATGATCGTATCACTTCCAGATGGATACAATACAGTTTTAAGCGACAACGGAAGCGGTATTTCAAAAGGTCAGAAACAGCTTTTGACCATTGCCAGAGCAATGATGATGGAAAGCTCGATGCTTATTTTTGATGAAGCCACTTCAAATGTGGATACCGATACCGAAAGGCAGATACAATCCGCGATGTTGGAACTTATGCGCAATAAAACATGCTTTATAATTGCGCACAGGCTTTCTACGATACAAAATGCTGACGTGATACTGGTGGTTAATGACGGGAATATCGTAGAACAGGGAACTCATGATGTTCTTATGGAAAAAAACGGGTTTTACGCGTCTCTATACCATTCGCAATTTGAGACAATTTGAGCCGGTTCTAATTATGATCAACGGGTAATGTTAAAAATGTCTTGAATCCCTTGTCCATAAAATATTTTGAGGCGTTAAGAGCTTCGCCGTACTCTGTAAATACTCCGAAAACAGTAGGACCGGAACCGGACATAAGGGCTCCGTGAGCTCCCAACTCAATCAAAGCATTTTTTATTTCCGCTATGACCGGAAGCTTGGCAAAAGCGGGAACTTCCAGAGAATTTGCGGTATGACGAAAAAAATCTTTTATATTTTTCTCTTTTAAATAAACGATAAGCTTCTTAGTATCAGGATGGGGGAGATCCGAGATGTTCTTTATAGAAGAAAAGACCGCTCCGGTAGACAAAGGCAGCTTAGGGTTTACTAAAAGTATGTTTGTCTTTGGAAAAGCGGGCAGAGGAGATAGTATTTCCCCTATACCCTCCGAGAGCATTGTGCCCCCCATTATACAATAAGGAATATCGGCGCCTACCTTTACGCCTATATCGCACATTTTTTTCTTGCTCAGAGAAAGTCCAAAAAGAGAATTAACGGCTTTGATCACAGCCGCGGCGTTTCCGCTGCCTCCGGCCAGACCTGCGGCCACAGGAATTCTCTTTCTTATTCTTATGTTAAGGCCAAACCCTCTTGTTTCATCGGGAAATTCATCAAAGAGCAATTTTGCCGCTTTGTAAGCGGTATTTTTATCGTTAGACGGAACAAATCTGTTGGCGCATGAAATACGTATTTCGTCAGAATCGGGAATTTTTTTCACAAAAACGCTGTCGCACAGCGAAACGGTCTGCATTATCATACATAGCCTATGATACCCGTCAGGAGTACGCCCTAGCACATCCAGAGAAAGGTTTATCTTAGCGTAAGATTTTAAAGATATAGAATTTTTATTATGTGCCATGTTCCTCATTTAGCATTAGGCCCCGTTCCATGAAAATATATTGTATTTTATCATGGTAAAAATACTTTTTCAACTCAGTAAAAAAAGGCCTCATGTTTTTGCTAGATATGATTAAAACATAAGACCTTTTACTTTTTATTTGGGAATTACCAGTTTCATACCGGGAGACAGCAAGGAGTTTTCATCCAGGTCATTAAACGCGCATATTATATCTCGGGTAGTCATGTATTTTTTAGCCACCGACCAAAGCGAGTCTCCGGGATGAGAATAATAAATTACAACGCTAGGGCGGGAATTTACGTTATCCCCGGCCATATCGGCCTCCGCGGCTTTAGTGATTATAGGTATTTCATTAGATTGGGAAATGCTTGCCGAAGCGCATATTACTATACGAAGCTCGGCCTCTTCATTTGAAACTAAACTGAAATTTATATGTTCCACATCGGCCTTGATTGAAATACTTACATTTTCCGGCACATCCTTTTTGTCAAATACATATTTGTAGGGTATCTCAGTGGAAAAACTTGCTACGGGACAACTGTCGTTGGAAAGATAAAGAAAAGTACATTTTACGAAACTTTCCAAAACTATACGGCCGCTTTCCACATAAGCTTCGGGAGCACCGCATTTACAGGTTACATTGATTATTTCGGCCATATCAGGAGCATAATCAGTTTTTCTGACTATTTCCTTTAGCACAAATTGATTCTGAACGTCGCCTATAAATGACGAAGTCTGGAAGATCTCGCGGCTTAACTTTAATTCCCTGTCGAGACAGTATGCGTCCTCCAGTATGCTTATTTCCTGATTTTCGTAAAAAGAGGCGCCGATCATAATTTCGGCTTCTACAGAAAGACAGCGAAGCTCTCCGTCAGAATCCTCGCAGGCGCTTATTTTAAAAGTGTCCAGTGTTACGGAGGTGTCCAGATTGATATTTTCTGAAACAAAAACCTCGGTGGTATATGAAAAAGGTATGCTGTTTTCCGTATACTGTATGGAATTTCCTTCGTCCGAAGCAATATATAGAGTGGTCACAGAAAGTTCGCCTTTTACAGTGAAAACTCCGTCTATGATCTTAGCGGATTTTCCGAGCAGAGCCGTATCCGTTCTCAGAATTTCAGAAATGGAAGATTTTACTCCGGGAATGGAAATTGTTTCGGAAACAGTACATTTATCTTTTATACTGTCTATACAGTTGCTGACTGTTAAATTCTGTTTTTTGACCTGTATAGATTCATTTCCCGAAAGGTCTGAGGTAATGCCTACCTCCTTTATACATGAAGCGGTAACTCCAAACTTTACAATAGCCTTAGTGTTGATTTTCCTGTCGTTGAGAAGGGAAAAATCGATATGCTCTATTCCGCATATTACGGAAATGTTGGCTTCGGGATCCATGGAATCCGTGTTGATCGTCCCGGTAAAACTGGAAGAACAGTTAATAGGAGTTACTGGTAGTTCTTCATTTTTACTTCTGTAAAGAATCTTATAGTTAATAGTGAAATTAACGTTAAGCTTATCCCTGAAATTTTCTGCTGAATCAACTGATACGTCAGCGTCAACGAGCAGGATCTCTCTTATATCAGGTTTAATGTCCGGAACTATGATATCATTTTCAAAAACGGACTGACTTTCTGTTCCGGGAATTATTTTATTAAGCCTGATATACTCTTTTAATAAATCAACCGACATATAAATAACCTCCTAAGTAAAATATCCGCGGGTAACGGTTTTGTAAAAATATATGCCCCTGTAATACATAATAGAACACTGCATAAATATATTTGTATGGAAAAAACACATACGAGAGAGGAGTTTTAAAATATGGTTTTCAATTTGATATTGACCGCGGCGGGGTTAGGCGCGGGTCTTGCCATGGATGCTTTTGCCGCGGCTGTATCTAATGGTATGATAATAAAGAAAACAAAATTCAGGCATGAGTTTATAACCGGCATATTTTTTGGATTTTTTCAAATGCTAATGCCTATGATAGGCTGGATCTCAGGAATAGGCTTAAGCGAGTATATAGAGGATTATGCCCATTGGCTTGCTTTTTTTCTGCTTCTTTTTATAGGAGGAAAAATGATACTTGAGTCTTTGAGAAAAAATAGAGCGGATAAAGAGAAATGCTGTGAAAATCCCATGGATTTTAAAACTCTTACTCTAATGGCCATAGCTACGAGTATTGATGCGATGTTGGTAGGAGTAAGTTTCGCGGCCGGAAAAATGACTGTGGTAAACGCGTTTATATCCTCCGCTGTTATAGGTCTTATAACTTTTGTCATATCTTTTTTGGGAGTTAAAATAGGAGGAAAAACAGCGGGAAAGGCAGCCGATAAAGCAGGCGTATTTGGCGGAGGCATATTGATTGCGATAGGAACAAAAATTCTTCTTGAAGGATTACATATTATTAATGTATAATAGCGTGGGGTGATAAAAAATGACAAACGGATATAAAAGCCGAAAAGAAAGAGAAGAGCGTAAGAAAATAATTACAATATTTGCTGTTATTTACGGAGTAGTATTACTTACTATAATAATATTGTTGGTTTCAGTGCTTTCTTATGACAGGGTTTATTCCGGAGTGTACCTTAATAATATAAGCGTTTCGGGAATGACCAGAGAAGAAGTTGCCGGAATGATCAATTCAGCTTATGAGGAAGCGGCCGGAGATTCGGCTGTTACCTTTGTCTATAAAGGGGAAATAATCGGGTCCATAAAATACAGGGATCTTGCTATAGAGTATGATACGGAGGCTATAGTGGACGCGGTATATAATCCGGGACATGAAGGATCGATGTTCGGAAGACTTTCTGAAATACTCAGATTATCAGGAAATAAGCTTTATGTGGATATATTTGACAATTCAGGAGGGCAGCCTCTTGCTAAATATGACGAAACCATTTTAAAAACGCATATAAATGATATCGTAAGTACTGTAGCAAGCGATATAAAGCAGCATAATATTACGCAGGAGGACGGAGTTCTTAAAATAATCTCCGGATGTTCAGGAATTGTTGTGGACAGGGACGCTTTAAGAGAGAAGATATTAGAAGCCGCAATAGGTTTTAAATCTGCTACGGTAGATCTTGAGGAGATTTCTACAGTCAAGGAACCGGATGAGTTTAATGTGCAGACGGTGTACAGTACATATAATATAGCCCCGGTCAACGCTTCGTACGCTAAGAAATCCGACGGAAGCGTAGTCATAGTTTCTGAAGAGAACGGCCAGTCGGTGGAAATTTCCGATCTGGTCAAAGTTTCTCAGCAGATTGAGGCCGGCAGTGAAAATACGTTATATACCGTACCGGTAAAGACTGTCTATGCTTCAGTTAAAGCAGAGGATCTGACAGAACCGACTTTTACAGACGTTATAGGGGAAAAATCTACTAGTTACGCGGGTGGCTCTGCCGCAAGGAAACATAATATCCAGTTGGGCGCGTCTACTGTGAACGGATATATACTGCTGCCGGGAGAAACTTTTTCCTTTAATGATTATGTGGGGGACACTACGGTAGAGAAGGGATATGCTATGGGAATAGGATATGAAAACGGAGACAGCGTTCCCACACCCGGAGGGGGAATATGCCAGGTATCTTCTACTTTATATAATGCGCTTATAAACGCCGGCATAGAAATAGTCCAGAGGTACTGCCACAGTATGCCTGTAGGTTATCTGCCTAGAGGATTGGACGCGGCTGTGGCTTATGGTATAAAGGATCTTAAGTTCAGGAATAACCTGGATGTGCCTATAAAGATAGTTGCCAAGACAAACAGCTCGTCTGTAACTTTCCAGATATGCGGAGTAAATAAACACAAAGATACAAAATACACCTTCTCCGCCTCAAAGGTAGATGAATATAGAGATGAAGAAGGAAAGCTTTATTATGTTTACCAGACATACAGGACCGTAACTGTAAACGGAAAGGTGACCGAAGATAAAAAACCTTTTAACAGGAGCACATATTACATAAAATAAAATTGTGTTGGGGCAAAGCCGCCGGAAGGTATTCCGGCGGCTTTTATTGCGCATATAAAGTTTAGATAGCCTTCATATGATATGAGATCAGAACTAAAGGTTTGCGGGGTGTTTTTGTTTTATGTGTA
>CASDQQ010000111.1 GCA_949282945.1 uncultured Eubacteriales bacterium | reverse complement strand
AACTACAAGAATTTTCATTTTATCCTCCGCTACAAATCAATTAACCGTTTGGCTTATCCTGACTTTTCTTCCCTCTACCTTAACTCTTCCCTCGGATATAAGCTTTATCGCTTCAGGAAGTATATTCCATTCAGCCTCCTCCATGACACGCTTTTGCAGACTTTCAGGAGTGTCCTCTTCCTTAACGTAAACAGCTTTCTGCAAAATGATCGGTCCTCCGTCGCATTCTTTAGTTACAAAATGCACTGTGGCTCCCACAACTTTTACTCCGTACTCCAAAGCCTTTTCATGAGGTATGATCCCGTAATACCCTTCTCCGCAAAAAGCAGGAATAAGAGCCGGGTGTACATTGACGATCCTATTTTTATAGGTATCTATAAATTCCTCGCTGAGAATATACATAAATCCGGCAAGCACTACCAGATCAACCTTTATTGACTGCATATATTCTATCAAAGCCCTGCTGAAGGATCTATTGTCGCCATAATCCCTTCTCGGAATAATTTTGACCGGAATATTATACTTTTCCGCTCTCTTTATTGCATAAGCATCAGATTTACTGGAAATAACCGAAACTATTTTTACCTCCGGCATATATCCTTCCTGGATTTTATCCAATATAGCCTGGAGATTTGTCCCTCCGCCTGATACAAGAACAGCTACGTTCAGCATAGATCCAATCCTTTCTCTCCTTCTGAAACTTCCCCTATGATATAGGCTTTTTCACCAATACTGTTTATATATGACGTTATCTCCTGGGCTTTATCAGCGCTAACAGCCATACACATCCCTATTCCCATGTTAAAAGTATTGTATATCTGCTCATCATCCATTTTACTTAGTTTTTGCATAAGGGTAAATACAGGAGGTATGTCCCACGATCCTCTGTTGATCTTTATTCTGCATCCATCTTTGAGCATTCTGGGCATATTTTCAATAAATCCGCCTCCTGTTATATGGGAAATTCCCTTTATCTCGTATTTTTCTATTACATCCAATACAGTTTTTACATAAATTTTAGTGGGCTTCAAAAGTTCTTCTCCAACTGTACAACCCAATTCTTCGATATATTCGTTCATACTGTCTTTAGATATATTAAAAAGTCTTCTGACCAGTGAATATCCGTTGCTGTGCACGCCGGACGAGGCTATTCCTATAAGCTTGTCTCCAGGAGTGATTTTAGACCCGTCTATAATTCTGCTCTTTTCCACTATTCCGACTGCGAATCCTGCTATATCAAATTCATCTTTCTGATAAAAACCCGGCATCTCAGCGGTTTCTCCGCCTATAAGAGCGCACCCTGCCTGCAGGCATCCTTCTGAAACGCCTTTTACTATATTGGCTATTTTCTGAGGTTCATTTTTGCCTACCGCTATATAGTCCAGAAAAAATAAAGGTTCAGCTCCTGAGCATACTATATCGTTAACGCACATGGCAACGCAGTCTATTCCCACAGTATCCACCTTTTCTTCAATAAAGGCTATTTTCAGCTTTGTTCCTACCCCGTCGGTGCCTGAGACCAAAACCGGCTCTTTATATTTTCCGGGCAGCGCGAACAGCCCCCCGAATCCGCCTATATCCGTCAATACTTCCGGCCTGAAAGTTTTTTTAACATGTTCTTTCATTAACTTTACCGATTCATAACCGGCCTCTACGTCCACTCCGGCGTCTTTATAAGTAATCATATATTTCCTCCTGCCTATGGGTATTTTAAAAATTATATATTTTTAAGCTTTTCCTGAAGCTTTTTATTTTTCTCTTCCACCTTGTCAGCCAAGGATCTTTTGTATTCGGCAAACTTTTCTCTCAGTTCAGGATATTTCCCCGACATTATCTGTACCGCAAGAAGTCCCGCGTTCTCTGAACCGTCTATTGCTACCGTGGCTACAGGTATTCCGGCCGGCATCTGAACTATAGCAAGCAAAGCGTCCATTCCGTCCAAAGCCGAACTTTTTATAGGTACCCCTATTACCGGCAAAACTGTAAAAGCAGCTAAGACTCCCGGCAAATGCGCCGCCTTTCCCGCAGCCGCTATTATTACGTCAAAACCGTTCTTTTCCGCGTTTTTTGAAAAATCAGCGGCTTTATCCGGCGTTCTGTGAGCCGAACAAACCATTACTTCATATTCCACACCGAATTTTTTCAAAACTGAAATGCACGGCATCATAATATCCAAATCGGAATCACTTCCCATTATAACCGCCGCCTTAGCCTTTTTTTCATATAATTCGCTCATCGTATACCTCCGCAAAACAAATCTCTGATTATTGTACCATATCTTTCCGCCCTATGGAAATACAAATATTACAGCCATGACCTCGTTCAAGCTATATTAAGGATAAAGGTCTGTAAAAATTTACATGATCATACAGTATCCACAATTATAAAATGATATCGGTCAGCCACAGGACAAAGGGTAAAGTAACTGTTAGAAGCAAAGTAGATACAAATATTCCCTCAGCGGCAAATTCCGCGTCGGAATCATATTCACCGGCAAGAGCCGCCACAATAGTAGCTCCCGGCATTGCAAGCTGCAATATCAGGGCCTTCGCAGGCTCCAAAGGCAAAAATCCGTTCAAAGCCTTTAAAATAACTATTGCCAGAACAGGCAGTAATATAAGTTTCACAAAAGAGGAAATAACGAGAATATATTTTTCTTTAAAATTCTTTATCACAGAAACAATACTAAGCTTTGACATCATAAGGCCTATGAAAAGCATAGAAAGATGAGCAGTCATTCCGCCTACGTCGGAAAGTTTATCCATAAAAACATCCAATATATGGACGGATGAAATAAATTGCCTTGCTCCTGTCAAAAGAATGATTATACCGATCAAAAAAGCAATAGTATTTCCGTTTATGAGATGCTTGGCCCTTGTTTTAAAACTGTCTCCTTCTTTGTTGCTCACAAGGCTTATGCCAAGCGTCCACATGACAGTATCATTCCCAAGTACATAGAACATAGCGTACGCGGTACCTTTAGACCACACCTCCGGCAGTTCTGAAGACAACACGGCAATCAGCGGAAGAGCGAAATATATTACATTTCCAAACATCATCTGCATACTGAATATTTTTGCCGTGCAGCCCCTTACCTTGAAAAGCTTAGCAGCCGCAAGAGATATTCCGTAGGCCAAAAGGATAAAAAATATCGCAAAAAAATAGAGCTTTACGCCATTTATATAATCTTCAGCGTCAAACTCCATATTATACATTTTTGTAAGGATCATCAGCGGGGCCGTAATCTTAACTACCAACGCGGCCACGGCTTTATCAGAATTAGCAGGAAGATAATTAAATCTTCCTGCTAAATATCCTATCAAACCCACTATAAGCAGCAAAAATATCTGTTCTATGACCACAACAATTTCGCTCATAGAAAAATTCCTCTCTCGGCTTTTTAAAATTTGATCTTAGAAACCTTCATAACCCCATCGATATTTTTCAGATTTTCTATAACCTCCTGGGAAGGTTCCTTGTCAATACTTACAAAAGAAACAGCTTTAGCTCCTCTGGTGCTCCACTGCATGGCAGAAATATTTATATTATTCTCGCCCAAAACGGTTCCCACTTTTCCGATAATCCCAGGAATGTCCTTATTTTGGATAGCTATAACATTTTCCGAAGGCTCAAAATCTATTTTATAGCCGTAAAAATCCACGATCCTTATTTCCTCCTTAGCAAAAACAGTTCCAGAAACAGTATTTACTTTATTCTTGGAAACAAAGGAAACTGTAATGAGGTTAGTATATTTATCCAGTTCTCTTGTCTTGCTCTCCACGAACTTTATACCCATAGAATTTATTATAAGCTCGGCATTTACATAGTTTACTTTATCCGGTGAAATTTCCGACAAAAATCCTTTAAGCACTGACAAAGACAGCACTCCGGTGTCAGCGCTAGCCAAATCTCCGGAATATTTGATCTCTATTCTTTCAACAGTATCTTTCTCAGTCTGATAATATATCTTTCCAAGACACTCCGCCAGATCTACATACGGCTTGATCTCACTCATATCCTTCACCTTGATTGGAGGCATATTTACGGCGGCTACCATCTCTCCGTTAAGAGCTTCGGCAACCAATTTTGCCACGCAGGTTCCCACGTTATAATTAGCTTCCGCAGTAGACGCGCCCAAATGAGGAGTTACCACCACGTTATCAAGGGTCAGGAGCGGATTTTCATAGTCCTGCTCCTCAGGCTTCTTTTCATAATTAGGCTCATGTTCAAAAACATCTATTCCGGCGGCTGCCACTTTTCCGGATACTAAAGCGTCATATAAAGCTTTTTCATTTACAAGTCCGCCTCTGGCGGCGTTTACTATTCTTACTCCGTCTTTGCAAAGAGCCAGTTCCTTCTCTCCTATGATACCCATCGTTTCGGATGTCTTAGGCGTATGAATAGTTATGAGGTCAGCTTTCTTTAAAAGTTCCTCTAGCGTCTCGCACTTTTCAACCCCCAGCTTCGAGAACTTCTCATCAGTTATATACGGGTCGTAAGCTATGACCTTCATATTCAGTCCTGTCATTTTTCTCGCGACTATAGAGCCTATCCTTCCAAGTCCTATAATACCGCATACTTTATTATCTAGCTCAAATCCGTTGAACCGGTTCCTTCTAAAATCCTTTAAATATTTCCCGCCGTAACTTGCCTGTGGAATATTTCTGAATATAGCGAAAGCAAGTCCTATTGCAAGCTCTCCCGCAGACATGATATTACTTTCAGGAGTATTAAGAGCTATAATACCTCTTTTTGTGCACTCAGGCACATCTATATTATCTATACCGTTTCCGGCACGTCCTACCACCTTCATATTTGGAGCCTTATCCAAAAGTTCTTTATTTACCTTTGTAACGCTTCTTACGATGATCGCGTCATAATCTCCCACTATTTCAAGGAGTTCATCTCTCTGTATTCCAAATTTGCAGTCAACCTCAAAGCCCTGCTCTTTAAGAAAATCTACACCGTCCTGTGCAATTCGTTCCGTTATAATTATCTTCATTTTTTCAATCCTCGTTCCCTCATATTTTTATTATGTTTCACGGTACAAAACAGGCCTCCGCGCCGTGAGATCATACAATATATTTTATATCACATGTTTTAAAACAAAGCGGCCTGAACGGCTTTAACGCCGGCGCCCTGTTCAAACGCAAAACCCGCGGCCGCCAACGACTGTTCCAAAGCCGCGAACGTTTTAATGATATCAAATTCATTTACATATCCGCAGTGCCCTATTCTAAATATCTTGCCTTTAAGGTGCTTCTGCCCTCCGGCAATCATTATATCGAATCTGTTGTTGAGCATCTTTATTACCTTTCCTATCTCGACGCCTTCGGGCGCTTTAACGGCAGTAACAATATATGATGAAACTTCTTCATCGGGGAAAAGTTCCAGTCCCAGAGCTTTTATGCCTTTCTGTACGGCAAGAGCAAATTTCTTATGTCTTGCATAAACATTGTCAAGGCCCTCTTCAAGCATTAACTTCAAAGCCTCCGCCTGCGCTAAAACAGCTGTTATAGCCGGAGTATAGGGAGGATTTTCAGAAATTTTTTCCAGTCCCTTTCTATATTTTCTTAAATCCCAATAAAATCTGGGCATTTTCGATTTCTCACAGGCAGACCACCCTTTTTCAGAAAGAGCTATAAAAGAGAGTCCCGGAGGAGCCATTAAGGCTTTCTGAGAACCTGTTACTACACAGTCCACGCCCCACTCGTCCATTTTAAACTCAAGGCCGCCCATCGAGCTTATGGCGTCTACCGCCAAAAGTCTTTCGGTATCTTTGGTCAGAGCGGCTACAGCTTCAATATCATTTGAAACGCCTGTAGAAGTTTCATTATGAGTGATAAGTATACCTTTAATTTCTTTATTTATATCGTCAGCCAGGATTTCTCTGATATCCCTTATATTTACGCTCTTTCCCCATTCAACGGAAAGTTTTATGACTTCGAGTCCAAAAGTAGAAGCAATATCGGCAAATCTGTCACCGAAAGCTCCTATACTAACGGCAAGGACCTTGTCGCCCGGCGAGAACAAATTAACCACAGCCGCTTCCATAGCTCCTGTTCCGGAGGACGCCATAGTCATAACATGCTGTTTTGTTTTAAACACACATTTCAAATTTTCGTGAAGCTCATCCCATGTTTTTTCAAAGTCGGCAGTTCTGTGATGTATTATCTGCCTTCTCATAACTTCCAAAACTTCCGGCGGCAGCATTGTCGGTCCCGGGGTCATCAATAACTTTTCCTTCTGCATATCGTGTCAAACCTCCGTTTAATGATTCTTTATAATATAACATTCCTTTATTTTATTCGTCAACACATTGAAGCTAAAGAACTTTTTAAGATCTATTTTTATCTTGTCTTTTTCCGCGCAAAAAGTTTCGTAGAATGTCTGACAGTAAAAATCCTGTCGGATGAATATATTTTTGCCGCCACCGCCAGTAAAACAGCAAAAAGGATAAACTGATAAAGTATACCAAGTATTACCGCCGCGTATTGATTCAGGAACAAATAGTTTGAGGCCTGAAACGGATGGGAAAATGGTATTGCATTCAATATTATTTTTACCGGCAGAGAAGCGGTGCTTATATCCGTAACGAGCGTAAATAAATAAGGTACCAAAACCAAAAGCATAACCGGCGTAATATATCCCTGGGCCTTCTTAACATCTTCAGCCATAGAGCCTAAAATACTTGACATAGCCAACGCTACAAGTATACCCGCAAACAGAGAAAGCCCTATTAAAATATAATCCCCCACACCGAGAGTAAGCCCGAGCTGCACCATAGCGTCCTTTATATGATCCCCGCCCCCGAGAGCGCCTACTCCCGTCATACTTCCTATATAATACTGAAACCCGAGCATATATACCAGAGCATATACAAGGGCCGCAATCCCGGACACCACCATTTTTACCCCTATTATAGAACTTCTGCTTACTGGAGTGCTGAGCAGCGTCTCCATCGTCTTGTTTTCCTTTTCTGACGCAAGCGCAGTGATAAGCAGCTGAGCTGAGTATACTATGATCATAAACATTACTATAGGCACAAATACTGTCTGCGCCGTGACAAAAGATTTCAGCTCCGCAGCATTTACATTGGCCGTTTTTCCATTTATAACTACATAATCATTTTTAACAACAGGATTTTTTATGACATCCGGATCAGCATTTTCCGTTTCTCCCGCAATAAGCAGATCGCTTACATACTCATTTATAAGATATACGGAAGATTCTGCTGCATAATCTCCTGTTTGTCCCATAAGAGACAGACTGCCTAAAACCGAATAGACGTCCAGACTCTGAGAAACACAGGTCACGGCGTTTTTGCCGAAATCTTTCGGCAACACTATTACGGCGTCAGCTCCTATCTTCTTCGCCTCGTCAATTACTGAAGAAATATCTCCCTGATGTTTAGTAGTAATATCAAAGCCCTCGTCATTAAGGAGCTTTATAACATCCCCAGAAAATGAAGAAGCGTCCAGATCCAGAACAACTATTTTTCCAGAACCACTTTCTTCATCTGCATTTTCCGCAATGCCGCTCATTACAGATCCTAAAAGAAGGAACACAAGCCCGCCTATTAAAATAGGTATAAACATCTGGATAGTAAACAGTTCTTTTATTTCCTTTTTTAAAAGTACAAAAAACTTTCTCATTTTCTTACCACCCCCGCAAATACTTCTTCAAGATTCTGGGAATTGGTTTTCAGCTTAAGTTCCGCCGGCGTTCCCGTAATATGGATCACGCCTTTGTCCATCACGGCCACTCTGTCCGACAGAAATTCTATCTCAAGCATATTGTGGCTTGATACAAGCACGGCCATTCCATTGTCAGCAAGCTTTCTTATTACTTTTCTTATCTCTATGGCATTCATAACGTCAAGTCCGCTAGTGGGCTCGTCGAGTATGGCCAGTTTAGGTCTTGTCATAACAGCCCTTGCCAAAAGGATCTTTCTTGTCATTCCCTTACTGTAGGTAGCCATTTTATCTTTAAGCCGATCGCCCAATCCGCATATTTCTACAGCCGTGTTTACATATTCTTTTTGTATCTTGGGATTGGCGGAAAAAATAGCCGCCATAAAATTCAGGTAATCTATGCCTTTCATTTGTTTGTAAGCCCCGGATTCTTCTGGAAGATAACTGATCACCTG
>CASDQQ010000110.1 GCA_949282945.1 uncultured Eubacteriales bacterium | reverse complement strand
TATTTTTTACAAGTATATATGTTCCGTCCTTAGGCACATAACGGTCTAATATGAGCCTGTCCCCGTATTTATCATACAAAATGTTAAAAACATCCACGCAATCTCTAAGCAATATTACCGCCTCCTTTTCTATATGATCCTATTTGTTATTTACAAAACCAAAGCCCCGGGCATTCATTTCTAAAATTCCAGTACCCAGGCACATATAAGCTAAAGATTGCGCCTGTTCGTTATCTGAAATATATATATTAAATTTGTCCCCCAGAAGACTTATATTTTTATAAGAAATTTTTATAGGAAGTTTATTTTTAAATTCAATCGCCGAATATAGCTGAAAATTTTCATCTATTTTTACTTTATTCAAGCAATTATATTTTTTTATCAGATTTTCTTTTAATCGCCTCTCATAGTTACCAAAAGACATTGTATCCCGCCAGTACCCTTTTTCGCTTTTAACAATTGCCGGCGTTATGGTGTACAATTTCGATATAAATTTTTTAGGAAATATTTTTATATCTCCTGTTAACACTTTTATACTTTCTGTGTATTCATTAAAAAATTTATTGCAAAAAAATTCAGCCAATGCTTCGTCGGTTGTTCTTATCTGTAAGCTGTATATGTTATCTTTTTTATATATTTTATCTTTTTCCGTAGGATATAATAAATTCCAACAATAGTTCTTATATGAATTACGCTTATGCATTTCCAACAATTCCGGTATTTTAGATAACCCTTTATCTATTAACTCGCTTATATACTGCTGTGCCCTGTCAATATGTATATCTTTCATCAAATATACCTTTACTGTTACTTCATATACTACCACTTATTCTGCCCCCTATATTTATATATTTCAATTATTATTGTTATTTTTATCAGACTACTATATCATACTACGATTTATTTTAGTTGTAAACTCTTTTTTTAATTTTATTAGTTAATTTTATAAGTATACACTCAGTCCATACCCTACATCCAAATTCTCCTTTCTACATTTTATAAAACTACCACTATGACAAAAAAGCGTATCGCTCCGTAAACACGAAACGATACGCCTCACAGCAACATATATGACACTGAAAACTATTCTTCCTTCTCCTTAGAAGCCATCAACTCAGCCTCCGCGGCCTCAAAGTCCACCTCTTCCTTTCCCTCAAAGGCATTATTAACATCCTCCGGCCTTTTATACGTTGGAACGATTCCCATGACCGTAGAGCGTATAAAATCATTATCCTTTGTGGCCACCGCGAATTTCAGTCTTTCAAACGCCTTTTTAAGCTCCTCAAAAGATATTTCCTTCTCCTCTTCTATAAATATTTTATCGTTGGTAGTCTTAGAAAGCTTTTCGGTTTTCATTAAAAGTTCTTCATAAAGCTTTTCTCCCGGGCGAAGGCCGGTTTCTATTATAGCGATATCCTGATAAGGCTTAAGTCCCGCGAGTCTTATCATCCTCTCGGCCAGATCGAGGATTTTTACCGGATCCCCCATATCCAAAACAAATATTTCCGACTGAGACATCATGGTAGCGGCCGTTATGACAAGCTGAACCGCCTCAGGTATAGTCATAAAATAACGTATTATACGCTTGTCCGTAATGGTAACCGGGCCTCCGTGCTCGATCTGCTTTTTAAAAAGAGGTATGACAGAGCCGTTTGACCCAAGCACATTTCCAAAACGCACAGCGGCATAAATCGTCTTACTGCCTTTTTTACTCTGGATGATCATCTCACAAATTCTTTTAGATGCACCCATTAAATTAGTTGGATTTACTGCTTTATCAGTAGAGATTAAAAGCATTCTCTGAACGCCGTATTTTTCCGAAGCCTGGACCACATTATACGTTCCAAAAACATTATTTTTAATAGCTTCGTCGCAGCACTCCTCCATTAAAGGCACATGCTTATGAGCAGCCGCGTGAAAAACAATATCCGGCCGGTATTTTTCAAAAATAAAATCTATTTTTTCCTCTTCCCTTACGGAAGCGATCTCCACTTTCAGGTCAAGGCCTGAACCGTATTCGTACTTTAATTCCTGCTGTATGTCATAAGCGTTATTTTCATAAATATCAAGAATAACGAGTGCTTTGGGTCTCATGGCAGCTACCTGGCGGCAAAGCTCAGAACCTATCGACCCGCCTCCTCCGGTAACCAGGACCACTTTTCCCTCTATAAGCTTCCTGGCGTCTTCAAAACCAAGATTTACCGATTTTCTGCTGAGAAAATCCTCAGTGTTAATATCCCTGAGCTGATTTGAAAGATTTGGATCGTTGCTCTTCTCCATACGGTCGAGAGCATACTCAAATATCTTCACCTTGCACCCCGTTTTTGAACAGAGATCAAAGATCACCTTTCTGCGCTCCAGAGACATAGACGGTATGGCCACTATTATTTCTTTAACGGGACTTCCCGCAATTACTCTGGGGATATCCGTGTCAGTCCCCCTGACTTTCACGCCCTGGATCCTCATTCCTGTTTTGGAAGGATCCGTGTCGAAAAAGCAATAGGGTATATATTTGCCGGACTTATCTTTCTGTATTTCGTTTACAAGCGCTATTCCGGCGTTTCCCGCTCCCACTATGGCAATGTACACCGAGTCGGCGTCCGGCTTTTTCACACTGTCGCTCCTGATATATTTATAGAAAAATCTGGAGCACAATGTCAAAAGCAATTCAAGCATGTACACAAGCGCTATAAAATATATGGGAGTCTTATGATCTAAAAGTATCTTGACAATTATTATTGAAACACAGCAGGCAATATAGTCGGAGGTTACCACCTTAAGATAGTCCGTGGTCTCAGAATATCGCCATATGCTGTTATATATCCTTAAAATAAGCCGTATTACGATAACAGAAACTATCATTACAACAGTAAAATAGAGAGTATCCATTACGCGGGTATTTCCCCATGAACCCTGCGGTATTACTATGAGAACAAAAGCGGAGGCTATTATCATAATAAAAATATCTATCGCCACCAACGTAATTTTTCTCATTATCGCTGAATTTATTAATTTGTTTTTTATCTGTTTAAACTTTTCCATATTCATTTTTTATAAATTATCTCAAGCGGCATTTTTACCATAGTTTTTCGTCCCATAAATTCTACTTCAACTTCCGCGACGCGTTTGTGCCTGTCTATCTTCCTTATCTGCCCCTCATGTCCCTGAAGTGGTCCGTCTGTGACAAAAATTTTCATATTTTCAATAAAACCCTGAGACATGGAAACATTATATTCGTCATCACTGAAACTTAAAAGTTTCTCAGCTTCACTCTCATAAATAGGAATAAACTCATATCCCTCTCCCAGTATTTTAGTAAAAGAGCTTATCCTTTTAAGATGTGTAAAAACTTTGCCTATATTTTCACTTACGATAAAAACATATCCAGGAAACATAGGCTTTTCAAAAGGCTGCCACTCTCCGTTTTTCTTTATCATATATTCCACAAGAGGAATAAAGCAGTCCACGTACTCTACTTTTGACCGTTGTAATTCCTGTTCTATCAGCTTTCGGATCTTAAACTCGCTTCCCGTATTAACCTGTATAACATACCAGTCAGTAGTCTGCATGAAGCTTAAACCTTTCGTTCAGATACAGCCAGTTTTCTTGACCTTCGCCATAGAATAATATTATTACATAAAACCGTCCTATTGTCAAAAAAACCCTCTGTTTCCTGCTTTATCTAAAAATATAAAAATCAGGCGGAAAACAAGCTTTCCCGCCTTTTCTATAAAACAACCCAAATTTAAAATAGTCCAACTATCTCCCCGTTAGGAAGAATATCTATCCTCTCCGCCGCAGGCTCCTTTGGAAGTCCGGGCATAGTCATGATATCCCCTGTCAGCGCTACCACAAATCCCGCCCCTGCAGAAAGCCGCAAATCCCTGACGGTAATCTCAAATCCTTCAGGCTTGCCTAAAAGGGCCGGATTATCAGAAAATGAATATTGAGTCTTAGCCATACAGACCGGAGTTTTCCCATATCCGAGACGTTCAATATTGGCGATAGCTTTTTCCGCCGCCGCCTGATAAACGACCCCGTCAGCTCCATATATCTCCCGGGCTATTATGCCTATTTTTTCTTTAATCGAAAGCTTTTCATCATAAATAGGGGAAAAATCTGAATCTACATTGTCGAGTATTTCCACAAGCTTTTCCGCAAGCTCTATCCCGCCTTTTCCTCCTTCGGCGAAGACCCTGGAAACCGCCGCGCTTACGCCGTATTCTCTGCATTTTTCTAACAAAAACTCAATTTCCTCATCCGAATCTTTATAAAAATGGTTTATAGCCACTAAAACCGGAACGCCGTATTTTTTCATATTTGTAATATGTCTTTCTAAATTTCCCACACCTTTTTTAAGAGCTTCTAAATTTTCTTCGCCCAGATTCTCTTTATTTACTCCGCCGTTATATTTTAAAGCTCTCACCGTAGCCACAATTACGATCGCGGAAGGCTTAAGTCCTGCCACACGGCACTTTATATCAAGGAATTTTTCCGCTCCCAGGTCAGCTCCGAAGCCGGCCTCTGTTATGGCGTAATCTCCCATTTTCATAGCCAGTTTCGTAGCGATTATACTATTGCAGCCATGAGCGATATTGGCGAATGGGCCTCCATGCATAAGGCATGGAGTATTTTCAAGAGTTTGTACCAGATTTGGCTTCATGGCGTCTCTAAGAAGAAGTGTCATCGCCCCTTCCATTTTCAGATCGGCGCATGTTACAGGATCTCCGCTGTAATTATACGCTACGATTATCCTGCCTAAACGCTCTCTCAAGTCATCTATATCAGACGCTAAGCATAAAATAGCCATAACTTCCGAAGCCACCGTTATATTAAATCCGTCCTGTCTGACAAATCCGTTGGCTTTTCCTCCCATGCCTACTACGATCTCCCTTAAGGCTCTGTCGTTCATATCGAGGCATCTCTTCCAAAGTATCTGCCTTAAATCTATGTTGAGCGCGTTTCCCTGATGGATATGGTTATCTATAGCCGCCGCCAAAAGATTATTGGCTGACGTTATAGCATGCATATCTCCTGTAAAATGCAGATTTATGTCCTCCATAGGCACCACCTGAGAATATCCTCCTCCGGCGGCTCCGCCCTTTACTCCCATTACCGGCCCCATAGACGGTTCTCTGAGAGCGATAACGGCCTTTTTGCCTATTTTCGCCATCGCCTGTCCTAACCCTACCGTGGTAGTCGTTTTGCCTTCTCCCGCCGGCGTGGGGTTTATAGCCGTAACTAAAATAAGCTTTCCTTCTTTTTTTGATTTCATAGCCTTCTTAATATAGTCGGCGGAAAGTTTTGCTTTATATTTCCCGTAAAATTCCAGATCTTCTTCGGAAATCCCAAGTTCCTCCGCAATTTTATTAATGGGCTTCATCTCAGCTCTCTGAGCAATTTGGATATCAGTCAGCATAATATTTATCCTTTCCCCTTTGACAAAAATAGCCGTCTTTATGTCAAAAAATTTAATCACTTTACGGTAATTTTAACAGAATATACCATGACTTGACAAGGCGGGAAAAGAATTTCTGAAAGTAAAAAATAATTCCGCTGTTATTTCAAGCGGAATATTTTCTGTATTTTTTGTTATTTATTTCATTCGCCGTCAGACTGGTTCCCGTCTTCAGTTTCTTCATCTGTCTGCTCTTCCTGGTCTTCGTCAAATTCATCGGTATGCTCTGTTTTAGCTATACCTACGACGGCGTTGTCATCTCCGACTCCCATAAGGGTAACTCCCCGCGTAGCGCGGCCTATAACGCTTATTTCTTTTGAAACTATCCTTATGATAGTTCCGTCTTTAGTTATAAGCATTACGTCATCAGAATCATTTACCAGTATCATTCCGGCCACATTCCCTGTCTTTTCAGAAATTTTATAGGTAAGTATACCTTTGCCGCCTCTTGACTGGATCTTATATTCGTCTATCATCGTCCTCTTTCCGAAGCCTTTTTCAGTTACGACAAGCAAAGTAGCATCGGAATCGCAAATATCCATTCCTATAACATAGTCTCCCTCTCTTAAGCTTATGCCTCTCACACCCTGGGAAACTCTTCCGGTAGGTCTTACATCTGCTTCCTCAAATCTTATAGAATATCCGTTCCTGGTCCCAAGAACAATGGTCCTTCCCTCCTGCGCCAGGCCTACGTTTATTATCTCATCTTCTTCTCTGAGGATCGCGGCTATAAGCCCGCCCTTTCTTATGTTACGGTATTCAGCCAGAGACGTCTTTTTAACAAGTCCCTCTTTAGTAGCCATAATAAGATATTTATCGTCTGTCAGCTGATCCTCTGAAACAGGTATCACTGTGGCCACCGTTTCTTCCGGCTGAAGCTGCAGAAGATTTACTATAGCCGTTCCCTTGGCCTGACGTCCCGCCTCCGGTATCTCGTAGCCCTTAAGCTTAAATACGCGGCCTTTATTTGTAAAGAACAGCAAATAGTTGTGTGACGAGGTTATAAAGAGCTGTTCTACAAAATCTTCCTCTCTGGTAACAAGCCCTTTTATTCCTTTTCCGCCGCGGCGCTGAGATTTATATGTGTCCGCCGGCATACGTTTTATATAGCCAAAATGGGTAAGAGTTACCGCGATCTGCTGTTCGTGTATCAGATCGTCTATATCAATCTCGCCTTCATCCACTACTATGCGGGTACGCCTTTCATCTCCGTATTTTTCACTGATTACCTTTAGCTCGTCCTTTATTATTCCAAGGAGTATCTTTTCGTCGGCCAGAACCGATTTATAATAAGCTATTTTCTCCAGCAGTTCATTATATTCAGCCTGTATTTTTTCACGTTCGAGTCCGGTCAGGCGTCCCAGACGCATGTCCACGATATACTGAGCCTGCTTGTCGGAAAAAGCAAACCGCTCCATTAATCTGGTCTTGGCGATGTCCTCCGTTCTTGAAGAACGTATAATGTTTATCACCTCGTCCAGGTGATCCAAAGCTATAAGGCATCCTTCCAGAAGATGAGCTCTGGCTTCAGCCTTATCCAGGTCAAATTTGGTCCTTCTTCTGATTACGTCTTCCTGATGCGCTATATAGTGGTCTATTATTTCACGGAGATTTACCTGTTTAGGCTCGTATTTATGATCCTCCGTTTCAACGATAGCCACCATGTTTACGTTGAACGCGTCTTGAAGCTGCGTATTCTTATAAAGCTGATTAAGCACAACGTTGGCGTTGGCATCCTTTTTAAGATCTATTACTATCCTTATTCCTTCTTTGCCATATTCGTCGCTCAGATCGGCTATTCCGTCTATCCTTTTTTCCTTTGCGAGTTCGGCTATTTTTTCAACCAGAGCGGCGTTGTTCACCTGATAAGGCAGTTCCGTTATGACGATCCTCTGTCTTCCGTTGGAAAGCTGCTCTATTACAGCCTCCCCTCTTACGACGATACGTCCCCGTCCCGTTCTGTACGCCTCTCTTATTCCCTGCCGTCCCACGATATTAGCGGCGGTAGGAAAATCCGGTCCCTTTATAAACTGCATTATTTCATCTATGGTGGCGTCCGGATTATCTATTACATGTATGATGCCGTCTATTACCTCCACAAGGTTATGCGGAGGGATATTGGTGGCCATAGCCACCGCTATGCCCATAGAACCGTTTACAAGTAAATTGGGGAACCTCGCCGGCAATACCACCGGCTCATCATATCTTTCATCAAAATTAGGTTTAAAATCTACTGTATTTTTCTTTATATCCGCCAGAAGCTCCATGGATATCCTGGCAAGCTTCGATTCAGTGTAACGGTATGCGGCGGCTGCGTCTCCGTCTCTCGATCCGAAGTTGCCGTGACCGTCTATGGTGGGATACCGCATGGAAAAATCCTGCGCCATTCTTACCATTGAATCATATACCGCGGCGTCTCCGTGAGGATGATATTTACCTAAAACGTCTCCTACCGTCGACGCGCATTTTACGTATTTTTTATCTGGAGTTATACCCTGCTCATACATAGAATAAAGGATCCTTCTATGTACCGGCTTAAGCCCGTCTCTTATATCTGGCAGCGCGCGGTCTATTATTACGCTCATAGCATATTCTATGAAAGCCCTTTTCATCTCCGCTTCAATTTCAACGGGCATAACTTTGGAAACCGTATTTTCTTCCATTATTGACCTCTTTTCCGTTTCTTACGCTCTGTTTATCCTTCTTTTTATCCTTGATATTATATCAAAAAATTTAAATTTTGTCCAACTTTCCCTGTCTAAAATATACGTAAAATCCCGGTTCCCGGTTTTGCCTAAATCAAAGCGTAGTTCCGCTCTCTTCAGCTTTCTTTCTGCTTATAGTCTCATACCCCCAGAAGGCGGCGGCAAATAAAGCGATACTTATAAGCGCCAAGATTATATCCGGAACGCTTCCTATCGTCTGTGTTATAGCCCATTCCTCATGGGACATTACTTCTGAAAAAACAGTGGAAAACATGTTGAATCCTATATGAGCAAAAATTACAGGCCACACAGATTTTGCCCAGTATCTCATAAGTCCGAACAAAAGGCCAAGTAAAGTCGCGTAGAAAAATTGCTGTAAATTCATATGGAACGCGCCGAACAAAACCGCCTGTATAACAATAGCCGCCCACGGTTTGGTCATACTCTCGAGCTTTGTCTGTATAAACCCCCTGAAAGTAAATTCTTCCACTATAGGCGCGCATACCGCCGTACTCAAAAATAAAAGTATAAAGGGCGTATTTTCATAGATCATGTTGAACATTTCTGTAGTGTCCGGAGACAGGTCTCCTATAAAAGTATACGCAACTATCATAGCTATAGGCATGTATACGGTAAATCCTATCATAAATCCCAACGAGCTTCTGCCGGCTTCAAATTTCTTTAAGGCCAGCTGTTTTCCGAAATCAACTTTCGTTACCTTACATATCACAAAAAGTCCGAGTATTATAAGCGGTACAGCTATTATAGTGGCGAGATTTGTAGGTTCGTATATATATCTTGCTGCAAATTCCTCCGAGTAATAATCATATATTCCTTTATAGAGCAGCTGTCCGACGCCGTTTTCTGCCATCACTACAGCAAGGTCTCCGCTTGACAGATCTTTAAGCATATAAATAAATACTGCTATAAAACTTCCTATGTTCAAAGCCAGAAAGTGAAACATCATAGCCGCGAATATCCATAACACGGAATCCCTTATATTTTTTACTTTCTTTAACCTTTCCTGTTCGTCACCGTTAAAACCATCCTGCTGATTATTCATCTGCTGCCTCCCTGTTCGGTATGATAATCGCCATCAATTATTTTATAGTATTTTTCATTACTTTATAACTCATGTATAAATCCTGTAATAAATTGCTTATTTGAGTTATTATATCATATTCTGACCATGGATTTCTTTAATATTTTTTTAAGGAACGTTAAAAACTTCTTGACAATATATTATATATAGTTGTAATATTACTAAGCGTTACTTGTCGTTTAATGACAGGTCATGGTTTCGAGGTGTAGCGCAGATGGTAGCGCGCTTGCTTTGGGAGCAAGATGCCGCAGGTTCGAATCCTGTCACCTCGACCAGAAAAAAAGCAAGAGAAATAGGGCATTTAGAGATCTTTCAACGCCCTATTTCTTTTTTTATATTTTTAAATCACACAAATTTCACACAGTTTTTATTTTTTATCTTTGGCAGAAATAAGCCATCCGTCCGCTCCCCTGCTCCTCCTTTCCACAAAAAGTCATACTGTACCTTAGCTGTTCGCCTGTAAACGCGCCCAAGACACTTCGGCTTGCTACCAACCTTTTTGCGTGTTTGAGTCGCTATTACAATTTTAAACCTACATCTTTTACAAAACATCATTACACAAAACACAGCATTGTGGCGTTTTCGTGTTGTGCTTTTTATTTTTGCAAACATCACAAAGCCGGAAAGTTATTCTCATCAGACAGAAAATTTTAATTTTTTGATTTGCACCTTTAGGTACAATTATTCTCCTTTGTGCTGTTCTTTATAATGCGGGCTGAGGTTAATAAACAAACTCTTGAAATTTTCTCCGACTTCATAATTTTGGAAGATGTACTCAAGCAATTCTTCCTGTCTCGCCTGACCGAGTGTTAAGCGATAAAGCGAAAGAATCTTTATCATACGCTCGTATGCTGCGCAGTCTTTACTAAACGGATACATAGGAACGATACGCTCGATTTTAACCATATCTTTTGTTTCAGGTAACACCCAAAACGGAATCAGATCGGAAGAGTGCTGATTGTGTGCTTTGGTATCTTCCACCGCATTATCAAACATTTCAGTCCAAACATCATTTTTGAATTCTGCTTCTCCGTAACGCTCGGCGATATTCTGACGGATAGCAAGACATTCAAAGCGGTTGATTCTACCTTCGCGCTGTTCTAGGTCAATTGGGTTAGAAGGCAAATTCCAATGCACGATTTTACGGCAATAGTTATGGAAATCAAGGCCTTCCTGACCGATAGAGGTTGATGCCAAAACAAATGGCCGGAATGGCAAATTGAAAGCATTTCGCACAATCCTTTTACAGTCAGTGCAGGATTGCCGCTTGGTTGGTTTGCATATGAGGAAACGTCTCAGATACGTACCTTGATCATCATTGTATTAAAAAAAGAATATCTCGGGCTTGGCTACGGCAGCGCAGTTATGGAAACCTTCTTAAATGACTGCAGGAAAAATCGCATCCGCACAATATATTTAAATGTAAATGAAAACAACATCCGGGCCATTCAATATTACAAGAAATTTGGTTTTGAAATTTATGACCTCGAAATAGTTTCAAAAACCAATAATAAAATAAATAACAGAGAATATAAAATGAAATTAGAAATGCATTAGATTAATGACCGGCGCCGGGAAACTCCTGACGCCGGAACATTTAATTACTTATTTTACTTATTTTAAAATTATCAAAAGAGGCTCTCCCCTGATGTGAACGGACTCCCGCCATTCCCTGAATATACGGGTCATTATCCGTATATTCAATATAAAGTTCATCATCCACATACACCCTGATGCTAGCCCCTTCGCAGACTGCCATTAAATGATACGTAACGCCCCTTTTAAAATTACCCTGTTTTTCGGCAAGCGTCTTATATCCATAATTCTGCCTGCCCAATATTACACCCGAATCGGTAATTCCCACAAAGTATCCCTTTAGCCAGTCGGTCCCTCCGTTAGCGTCATTATCCGTAGGCTCATTATTTTGAAAATTCGGCGCCCCCGGACTTGTAACGCGCACCAGAAGCCCACAGTTGATATTGGATCTGGGCGTAACATCCGCTTCAACTATATAATCTCCCCAGTTAGCGTTTCCGTATAATCTTTTTCCTGTAGAAGGATTCCCCGCCATATTAAGTATTCCGTCCTCAATAGACCAGGCTCCGTCAGAATAAACAGTGCCGTCATCCTCTCCGGAAAAATCTATTGACACCTCTTCTGCTTCTTCCCCTTTAAGCAAAGTAAATTCAACAAACGCGGCACTTCCCGACGTCACTTTAACAGAAAAAGTACGCTGCCCCTGGTCAAGCGGTATTTTTCTCAGTATTTTTGTAGCATAGTCGGAAGATCCGTTCAGCAAAACAGTTCCCACCAAACCGCCGTCTGAATAAATTTCTATTTCTGCGCTCCTGCCGGCCTTTTCTGTAAAATAGCGTACAGCCAGATCATAACTTCCGGTTTCAGCAACATTGATCCTGTAATTCAAAACATATCCTTTCTCAGCGGTTACAGCAGATATTCCGTCCTTTGTCACTGACTCAAAGCTTCCTGTCGTATAATTATCCGCGGGAATAGTTCCGGTCATGTCAGAAACCGTCTTGTATTCGTCGGCCGCTCCTTGTCCTCCGACGGCCCCCGTACCTCCTATAAATCCGAAAGACGCTGAAGCTCCGTCCGTCAAATAGCCTATGCCGCCGCTTTTCAGGACATTCTCAAAAGAACAGAGTTCTCTGTCGTTCACATAAAAAGTATATTTATCATTATTTTTTTCAATTTGAATGGATTGAACACAATCAAATCTTACTTCTTCATTAAAAGAAGTAACAAGCTGCTGCTCCATTACTGTCTCATTGCCTTCTGTCATAAATGTAATGATCGCCTTCTGTCCGGCCGGATCAAACTCAAAAGAACCATAGTTATCCTCGTCTGTGTAGCTGAAAAGGGCGCCTGCTTTTCCACCGTCTGAAATAGATAAAACATTATATTCAGCAGTGTAATTGCCGCTAAAGCGATAATCTGAAACAAGTATGCTTCCCGCCGATAATGTAAGGGAGGAGGAATCATCCTGCGACCCGTACAGGGTCCAGCCCTCAAGCGTATATCCTTCCCTGAAATATGAATAAACATCAGGCAGAGAAGGCGCCTGCTGCTCATAAGTATCAGGCCCAAGAATTTTCATATCCGTACCGTTAAAAAAGATCCGGTCAATGTTAGTGCTGCGGTTGGGAACAGTGTTGACAAGAGAATGATAAACAATATAATAGCTGTCCAGATCAGGTCCCTTAACAGTAGAACTGTGGCCTATGCCATAAATATCGTCGCTTGTATTGACCAGTAAAGGATTATTATTGCCCTGACTGTAAGAAACGGGAGAACTGTCGCTCACCGCGTAATTTATTCTGTAAGCTTTACATAGCACATGATTTCCGGTATAGGTCATGTAATAAAATCCGTCATGATAAACGACCATAGGGCCTTCTGTCCAACCGTTCATGGAAACATTATCCAGTTCGCCGATGTGGGTCATAGACATTGGACTGTTCATTTTATACGCGTTGATAGCTCCGCCTCCGGAGGTATAAAAATACCACTGTCCGTCATTGTCAATAAAAACAGACCCGTCTATGGACATCCCCATATTTCCGGTCACCGCCTCAAAAGGTCCTGTAGGAGAATCTGAGGCAAGAACATAATGTCCGTTTCCTCCCGGAGATGTATACATATAGAACATACCGTTATAATATACTACCTCAGGCGCATACGCCGTGCGGGTGATCCTCTCTTCACTGCATAATCCCCGGTATGTCCAATGGACCAGATCATCTGAGGACCAACATTTAATTCCCGTATTATTATCTTTGGTACTTACGTACAGATAGTAGGTTCCGTTAAAACGCATAACAAATGGATCTCCGAATCCATATCCATTCCATGCCTCCTCGGTATCGCTAGTAAGCAGAGGATTTTGGTAATAAGAAATTTTCTCTGGGGAAGCTGTATCTATTTCGGTGGCGGGGCCTGCATAGGAACCGGTCCCTTTATTTTTACACGAAGTAAATGATACAAGCAGCATACCTGCCAAAAGCAGAAACAGTATTTTCTTCATAGCAGCCTCCAAAGTAAATGTTATAATTTTAATATAACATATATCTGAAAAAAAGCAACGTTTTCCAGAGATTTATATAGGTTTTATTACTGATATGAAAACAACAGGCTATAAAGACTCTCTCCTATTATCCGCGCCATTAAAGGCGGCACCGCGTTGCCGATCATTTTATAATTCGACGACATTCCGGATATAAATTCATAATC
>CASDQQ010000109.1 GCA_949282945.1 uncultured Eubacteriales bacterium | reverse complement strand
AACAAGCGTAAAGCATCCGTTATATAAGAAGATAGTTAAGACCACTTATAAACTTAAAGCTCATGATGAAAATAATGAGTGCGCTGTTGGGGATAAAGTAAAAGTAATGGAGACTCGCCCTCTCAGCAAGGATAAGCGTTGGAGATTGGTTGAAATAGTAGAGAAAGCTCAGTAAGCTATTTTTTGAAGGAGGTACTGGAATGATACAAGTACAAACAAGACTTAAGGTTGCTGATAACACCGGTGCCAAAGAGATAATGTGTATTAAGGTTCTTGGCGGCTCTAAAAGAAGATATGCTAATATTGGAGATGTTATCGTAGCTTCCGTTAAAACTGCTGCGCCGGGCGGAGTAGTAAAAAAAGGAGATGTTGTTAAATGTGTCGTTGTTCGTACAAAAAAAGGCGTAAAAAGATCTGACGGTTCATATATACGCTTTGACGAAAACGCCGCAGTTATTATTAAAGAAGATAAGAATCCGAGAGGTACACGTATTTTTGGCCCTGTAGCCAGAGAACTAAGGGATAATGATTATATGAAGATCGTATCGCTTGCTCCGGAAGTACTTTAAGAAAGGAGGAATATAATTATGGCAGGTTTAAAAGTAAAAAAAGGTGATAATGTATATGTCCTTTCAGGAAACGATAAGGGAAAAACAGGGAAGGTTTTGGCAGTTAATCCTAAAGACAGAACTGTTATTGTTGAAGGTATAGCCGTTGCTACTAAACATAAGAAGCCGAGAGGCATGAAAGATCAGGGAGGTATAGTTCATATAGAGGCTCCTATTTCAGTATCCAAAGTTATGGTCATATGCGACAGCTGTAAAAAGCCTACTAAGGTTTCTATGAATGTAACCGGAGAAGGTAAAGAGAAAACAAAGATAAGAGTTTGCAAAAAATGCGGCAGTGAGATAAAAACTCAGGCCTACAAGAAAGAAAAATAAATTTTTCGTCGGAAGGAGGTAAGTAACGTATGGCAAGATTAAAAGATAAATACATTTCAGAAATAGTTCCGGCTATGCAGGCCAAGTTTCAGTATAAAAATGTAATGCAGATTCCAAAGCTTGAAAAAATTGTTGTAAACATGGGTGTGGGCAAGGCAAAAGACGATTCTAAAGCTCTTGACAATGCGATGAGAGATTTGGGAATTATTACAGGTCAGAAACCCGTGGCTACAAAGGCCAAGAAATCTATCGCTAACTTTAAGATCAGACAGGGTATGAATGTTGGTTGTAAGGTTACTTTAAGAGGCGATAAGATGTATGAATTTGCGGATAAGGTAATCAATATAGCGCTCCCGAGAGTAAGGGACTTCAGAGGTGTTTCGAATACGGCTTTTGACGGAAGAGGAAACTATGCGCTTGGAATTAAGGAGCAGTTGATATTTCCTGAAATTGAGTATGATAAAATCGGAGATATTCAGGGTATGGATATAATTTTTGTAACTACTGCAAATACGGACGAAGAGGCTAAAGAATTGCTTTCTCTTATGGGAATGCCGTTTGCTAGATAAGGAGGGAATTATAAGTGGCAAAGAAATCTATGATTGTTAAGTCACAGAGAACACCTAAATACTCAACCAGAGTTCATAACAGGTGTAAATTATGCGGAAGGCCGCATGCATATATCAGAAAATTCGGTATTTGCCGTATTTGCTTCAGAGAATTGGCTTACAAAGGCCAGATTCCCGGAGTTAAGAAAGCCAGTTGGTAATAGGAATTCTACAGGAAAAAGGAGGTTGACTACATGCAGATTAGCGACGTTATAGCAGATTTGCTGACAAGGATCAGAAATGCCGGTTCAGCAAAGCATGAAACAGTTGATGTGCCTGCTTCAAGCGTAAAGAGAGCAATTGTTAAAATTTTGCTTGATGAAGGATATATTAAAGAAATGCAGGAAATTGACGACGGAAAACAGGGCATTATCAGAATAACTTTGAAATACGGTGCAGGTAAGCAGCATGCGATTACCGGGATAAAGAGAATAAGTAAGCCGGGACTCAGAGTATATTCTTCCAAGGATGAGCTTCCTAAGGTTCTTAACGGAATAGGTGTGGCAATTATATCTACTTCAAAGGGAATCATGACAGACCGTCAGGCTCGCAAAGAAGGTATAGGCGGGGAAGTTTTAGCTTTTGTTTGGTAAGGACAAATAAATCAAGTAATCTGAAAAGGACGAAAGTTCATAATTTAAAGATCAGGAGGTTAACTCGATGTCTAGAATAGGCAGAATGCCGGTTGTTATTCCTGCCGGTGTGGATGTAAAAGTATCAGGGAATAATGAAGTTCAGGTTAAGGGTCCTAAAGGAACTTTAACTCAGCGCTTGAGCAGTGAAATGATTATTAAAGTTGAAGATGGCCATGTAGCCGTTGAAAGACCATCGGAGAATAAGAGACACAAGGCTCTTCATGGTCTGACGAGAACACTCATAAATAACATGGTCTTAGGTGTGACCCAGGGCTATGAAAAAACGCTTGAAATAAACGGTGTAGGTTACAGGGCTTCAAAAAGCGGAAAAAAGCTTGTTTTAAATTTGGGATATTCACATCCTGTGGAGATGGAAGAGCCTGAAGGAATAACTGTTGAAGTTCCCGCTCAGAACAAAATTATTGTTAAGGGCATAGATAAGCAAGCCGTTGGTGAATTTGCCGCTAAAATAAGAAGTAAAAGAGAACCTGAGCCATATAAGGGTAAAGGTATTAAGTATGATAACGAGATTATCAGACGTAAAGAAGGTAAAACCGGCGGTAAAGGTAAAAAATAAAGGAAGGAGTGAGAAGATATGTCAAAAAAGGTTAGTAAAAACGATATCAGACTTAGAAAGCATGACAGAGTGCGTAAAAAGGTTTCAGGTACTTCAGAGCGTCCCAGACTCTGTGTTTTTAGAAGTTTGTCAAATATGTACGCTCAGATTATTGATGATACGACAGGAAACACCCTTGTGGCAGCTTCAACTCTTGACGAGGCTCTTAAGGGTAAGGTTGAGTTTGGTGGAAATATAGATGCTTCAGCAGCTGTTGGTAAGTTGATTGCAGAAAAAGCATTGGCTAAAGACATTAAGCAGGTTGTTTTTGATAGAGGCGGATATATTTATCATGGAAGAGTTAAAGCATTAGCAGAGGCTGCCCGTGAAGGCGGACTTGAATTCTAATTGAAGGAGGGAATAAACGTGCAGCGAATAGATGCAAGTACATTGGAACTGAAAGAAAAAGTTGTTAATATCGGCCGTGTAACCAAGGTTGTTAAGGGCGGTAGAAATTTCCGCTTTAGCGCGCTTGTTGTTGTCGGAGATGAGAACGGTTATGTTGGCGCGGGAATGGGAAAAGCAGCCGAAATACCTGAAGCAATTAGAAAAGGTGTGGAGGACGCTAAAAAGAATCTCGTAAAAGTAGCTCTTGTAGGAACCACCGTACCTCATGAAATTATTGGAAAATACGGTGCGGGAGAGGTTTTGATCATGCCTGCTTCCGAAGGTACAGGAGTTATAGCCGGAGGTCCGGTAAGAGCAGTTTTAGAGCTTTGCGGTATCAGAGACATAAGAACCAAGTCTTTGAGATCGAACAACCCTATAAATATGGTCAATGCTACTATTAACGGTCTTGCACAGCTTAGAACTCTTGAAGAGGTTGCTAAACTCAGAGGAAAGACTGTAGAAGAAATTACTGAATAAGGAGGAGAACTTTAATGGCTAATTTAAAAATTACATTGGTTAAAAGCACTAATAAAGCAAAGAAAAATCAATTAGCTACCGTGGAGGCTCTCGGCCTTAAAAAAATTGGAAGTGAGGTTATCAAAAAAGATAATCCGCAGATGAGAGGAATGATCAAGGTTGTTTCTCATCTTATAAAGGTAGAAGAAGTATAAGGGAGGTGTAAACCATGAAATTAGTTGATTTAAAGCCGGCTGACGGCGCGGCCAAAGGTCCTTACAGAAAGGGCAGAGGAGCAGGTTCAGGAAACGGTAAGACCGGAGGCAGAGGTCACAAAGGTCAGAAGGCAAGAGCCGGAGGCGGAGTGAGAATAGGTTTTGAAGGCGGTCAGATGCCTCTTTACAGAAGAATCCCCAAAAGAGGATTTAATAATAAGAGATTCGCAAAGGTTTATACTGAAGTTAATGTTTCGGATTTAAACGCTTTTGAAAACGATTCTGTTGTTGATGTTGAGAATTTGATTAATCTCGGTCTGGTTAAAAAAGTTTCCGACGGAGTTGCTGTATTGGGAAACGGAGAGCTTAATAAAAAGCTTACTGTTAAGGCTGCAAAATTTACAAAGTCAGCAATTGAGAAAATTGAAGCTGCCGGCGGAAAGGCAGAGGTGATTTAGGGTGAGCGGTTTTTTTGAAACAATTAGGAACGCGTGGAAAATACCTGATTTGAAAAAGAGACTGATCTATACAATAGTCCTTTTATTGATATTCAGGCTAGGATGCTGCATACCGATTCCTGGAGTAAGCGGAGACGCTCTCAGTCAGGTATTCGGAAGCGGAGGGCTGTTTGAATTTTTGAATATTATTTCGGGTGGAGCGGCAAGTCAGGTTACCGTATTTGCAATGAGTATATCTCCATATATTAACGCTTCCATTATTATTCAGCTGCTTACCGTAGCTATTCCGAAGCTTGAACGTATGGCGAAAGAAGGCGGAGAGGAAGGAAAGAAAAAACTAGGTCAGATTTCAAGGATTACGACTATAGGCTTGGCTTTAGTTCAGGCGCTTTTCATGGCCTTGAATATGAGAGGCTCATATGATATGAGCCCGGAGTGGTGGGCTATTATAGTTGTTATAGCTTCTCTTACGGCAGGTACGGCGTTTTTGATGTGGCTTGGAGAACAAATCACTGAAAAAGGAATAGGAAATGGTATTTCGCTTATAATTTTTGCAGGTATCGTTTCTAATCTACCGTCTACCGCTATTTCGCTTTATAACACCTTTATAGGAGCAAGTGATTCAAATATAATCGTTGGAATATTGTATATACTCTTGGTACTTGTAATATTCCTGGCGATAATTATGCTTATAATTTATATTACGGAAGCAGAAAGACGTATTCCCGTCCAGTATGCTAAAAGAGTAGTTGGAAGAAAGATGTATGGTGGACAGAGCACGGTCATACCAATAAAGATAAATTCAGCAGGCGTTTTGCCGATAATCTTCGCTATGTCCATACTGGCTTTCCCTTCAACGATAATATCGCTGTTTTTCCCAAATACTCAGAATTCTTTTGCCTTGGCGCTGAAGAATTTTAGCGGGACAAACTGGTATCCTCTTGTCAATGCTTTACTGGTTATAGGATTTACATTTTTCTATTCGGCTGTTTACTTTAATCCTAAGGAAATATCTGATAATTTAAAGGATAACGGAGGATTTATTCCCGGAATACGTCCTGGAAAATCCACTACAGATTATATTAAATCAATATCCAATAAGACCACTATGGCGGGTGCTTTGTTCCTTGCTGTCATAACGTTATTGCCTACCCTTTTACAGGTCATACTTATTGCGGTGAACGCTGACTTTGCTTCTGTAAATCTGTGGTTCGGTGGTACGTCTGTACTTATCCTGGTCGGAGTAGCTCTTGAGACTGTTAAGCAGATTGAGTCTTATATGTTGGCAAGACATTATAAAGGTTTCTTAGAGTAATATTTGCTATATTAATAGACCGACGTTTGAAATGAAATTCGGATGTCGGTCTATAAATTTTGGAGGATTTAAAATGAAAATGGTAGTATTGGGAGGCCCTGGTGCCGGAAAAGGGACACAATTGATGAGAATCGCGAAAAAGCTTAATATGGTCCATATTTCAACCGGGGATATATTCAGAGAAAATATTTCCAAAGATACGGAGCTTGGAAAGTTGGCAAATACGTATATTTCGAAAGGAAATCTTGTTCCTGATTCTGTTACCTGCGATATGGTTGCCGACCGCCTGAAAAAAAAAGATTGTGAAACGGGATATGCTCTTGACGGATTTCCAAGAACCATTGAACAGGCTAAATTTTTGGACAAATATCTGTCGGACAAAAATGAGGAATTGGATGCTGTTATAGATATTGAGGTTGATGATTCGCTGATCATAGAAAGACTCTGCGGGAGAAGGATTTGTCCTGATTGCGGAGCAAGTTTCCATATAAAATATACTATTCCTAAAAAAGATGGAATATGCGACCAATGCGGGGGCAAGCTCATTCAGAGACAGGATGATAAAGTAGAGACAATTAAAAGTAGACTGGAAGTTTATCATCGACAGACAGAACCACTTAAAGATTTCTATAAAGAATCCGGAAAACTTATTATTATAGACGGTAACGGTTCAGCTGACGATGTGGAACAAAGAATATTAAATTCTTTGGGAGTTGTTGAATGATAAATATAAAATCGAAAAATGAGATAGAACTCATGAAAGCTGCGGGAAAAATTGTGGCCGGAGCGTTGGAAACAGCAAAAGAAAATATTATTGCCGGAATTTCAACATTTTCTCTTGACAGAATTGTAGAAAAATATATAATAAAGAATGGTGCGTCTGCCTCTTTTCGAGGGCAAAAGGGGTTTAGAGGTGCTATAGACTTTCCGGCTTGCTGCTGTATGTCTGTCAACGATGAAATTATACACGGTATACCGGGCGATAGGGTCCTAAAAGATGGAGACATCGTCAGTATAGACGTGGGAGCATGTTATAAGGGCTTTCATGGAGACGCTGCCAGAACCTTTAAAGTGGGCAGGGTATCCGATGAGGCAGAGAGGCTGATCAAGGTTACGGAAGAAAGTTTTTTTAAAGGAATTGAAAAGGCTGTTCCGGGAAACCGGATAAATGATATATCCGGAGCTATTCAAGATTGTGTGGAGATGAATGGTTTTTCCGTTATTAAGGATTTTACCGGACATGGCATAGGTACAGAATTGCATGAAGATCCTGCCGTACCTAATTACAGAACAAGATTCCGCGGAGTTCGGATTCAGCAAGGGATGGCCTTGGCGATTGAGCCTATGGTCAATTATGGCGGCGAGGAAATAGTGCTGTTAGACAATAAGTGGACTGTGGTGACTGCGGACGGGAGTCTTTCTGCACATTATGAAAATACCGTTATCGTAACGAATAATGGGGCGGAAATACTTACTATGTTATAGGAATTTGGAAAGGCGGTAAATTTTTATGCTCCCCGGACAAATTGTTTATTCCAGGTCGGGAAGAGACGCAGGCAGAGCTTTTGTAGTTGTTGCGATCGAGGACGAGAATTATATTTTTATAGCTGACGGGGATATAAGACGGTTTGAGAATGCAAAGAAGAAAAAGAAAAAGCATATTATCGAGACTGAGTTTGTCGATAAACTTATAAGTGAAAAGCTTATAAATTTCGGAAGGGTTTCAAATGCTGAGTTAAGAAGAGCTGTGAAAAGTTATGTATGCAACGATGCGGAGGAGGTTTGATTTTGGCAAGAGAAGATTTGATCGAAGTTGAGGGAAAGGTTGTCGAAGCATTACCTAATGCGGTTTTTGATGTGGAACTGGAAAACGGACACAGAGTGAGAGCACATATTTCGGGAAAGCTGCGTACAAATTTTATAAAAATTCTGCCCGGAGATACGGTTACGATAGAACTTTCGCCGTATGACCTAAACAGAGGAAGAATTACCTGGAGAGCTAAATAATTAAGGAGGAATATAAAATGAAAGTTAGACCATCAGTAAAAAAGATTTGCGATAAATGCAAGATCATAAAGCGCAAAGGGAAGATAATGGTAATCTGTGACGCTTATCCAAAGCATAAGCAGAGACAGGGCTAATAGGGTTTTATTTGATTATCACATTCAGGAGGCGGCTGTGTGGATATTCTCCACAATCCTGAATGATAATTATATATTATTTTTAACACATTTTAGTGGAGGTGTAAGTAGATGGCGCGTATTGCCGGAGTAGATTTGCCGAGGGACAAGAGAGTTGAAATAGGACTTACTTATATATATGGTATCGGCAGACAGAAATCCAATGAAATTTTGGGTAAAACGGGTATAAATCCTGACGTAAGAGTAAGAGATTTAACTGATGACGAAATTAGTAAGCTCAGAGAGATTCTTGATAAAGACTATAAAGTAGAAGGAGACCTCAGAAGGGAAGTTTCTTTGAATATTAAAAGACTTATGGAAATCGGATGCTACAGAGGAAGAAGACATAAGAACGGCTTGCCTGTAAGAGGTCAGAGAACTAAAACTAATGCAAGAACGAGAAAAGGTCCTGCCAGAACTGTTGCAGGCAAGAAGAAATAAGCGGGAGGGATATATAGATGGCAGCGAAAGCAACAGGTGCTAAAAAAGGTACCAGAAAAAGAAGAGAGCGTAAAAATGTTGAACGCGGTGCAGCTCATATCCGCTCATCGTTTAATAATACTATTGTCACTATGACTGATAGCGCGGGAAATGCTTTGTCCTGGGCGAGCTCGGGAGGATTAGGGTTCAGAGGATCTAAAAAGAGCACTCCCTTTGCGGCTCAAATGGCTGCGGAAACAGCGGCAAAGGCGGCTATGGAGCATGGACTCAAGACTGTTGAAGTTTATGTCAAGGGGCCGGGCGCAGGAAGAGAAGCGGCTATAAGAGCTCTTCAGACAGCAGGTCTTGAGGTTAGCCTTATAAAGGACGAGACCCCCATTCCTCATAATGGATGTAGACCGCCGAAAAGACGTAGAGTATAAGATAATTTGTGGAGGTGTAATTAAATGGCTAGATATACAGACGCATCCTGCAGACTTTGCAGAAGAGAAGGCCAGAAGCTTTTTCTGAAGGGTTCAAGATGCTATACTGATAAATGCGCTATCGCAAGAAGAGCATATGCTCCGGGACAGCATGGACAGGCAAGAAAGAAGCAGTCGGAATACGGACTTCAGCTTCGTGAAAAGCAGAAAGCCAAAAGGTTTTACGGAGTTTTGGAAGGACAGTTCCGCAGCTACTATGATGAAGCAAGCAGAAGAAAAGGAATTACCGGTGAAAATCTCCTTTTTATTCTCGAGAGTAGATTAGACAATATCATATACAGACTGGGACTTGCTACTTCAAGGGCAGAAGCAAGACAGCTTGTAACACACGAACACTTTTTAGTAAACGGTAAGAAGGTAAATATTCCCTCCTATATAGTAAAAGCAGGAGACGTTATTACTCTGACACAGAAAAGCAGAGAATCCTCTAAGTTTGAGCAGATCCTTGATATGACAGGCGGAAGAGTTATTCCGAGTTGGTTGGAATTTGACGCTGATAATTTTACCGGAAAAGTTGTTGCGCTTCCTAACAGAGAGGAAGTTGACGCTCCTATTGAAGAGCATCTTATCGTTGAGCTTTACTCAAAATAATAGAACTGCTGTTTAACGACAGACGGTTTGGGAACAAAGTAATGCGAAGGAGGGTTTAAAGTGTTAGAAATAGAAAAGCCGAGAATTGAGTGTGTAGAATCAGCAATGGACGGAACCTACGGAAAATATGTTGTGGAACCGTTAGAGAGAGGTTATGGTATTACTTTAGGAAACTCGCTGAGAAGGATATTATTATCTTCTCTTCCTGGTGCTGCTGTAACTTCAGTAAAAATTGACGGGGTACTTCATGAATTTTCAATAATTCCAGGTGTTGTTGAAGATGTTACGGAAATTATTTTAAATATAAAAGGGCTTGCGATCAAAATGTACTCTGACGAGAGCAGAGTTATCAAGATTGACGCTAAGGGTCCCGGGGTTGTAAAGGCCAGTGATATTATTGCTGACCAGAATATCGAGATTTTGAATCCTGAATACCATATTGCTACTTTAAGCGAAGACGCTCATTTGGTCATGGAAATGACTGTTAATAAAGACAGAGGTTGGCAGCCGGCTGAAAAGAACAAAGCTCACGCGCAGAATATAGGCGTTATACCTATAGACTCCATTTATTCTCCGGTAACAAAGGTAAACTACACAGTTGAAAATACTCGTGTCGGAAAAATAACTGACTATGATAAGCTTACTTTGGATGTTTGGACTGACGGAACCATAAGCCCTGACGAGGCTATAAGCTTTGGCGCAAAGATACTTTGTGACCATTTAAGTCTGTTTGTTAATCTCTCTGAAAATATTCTTCCTTCAACGATTGTTGTTGAAAAAGAGGAAAAGAGTAAGGCGACGGTTCTCGATACGAATATTGAAGAGCTTGATTTGTCAGCAAGGTCGTTTAACTGTCTTAAAAGAGCAGGAATCAATACCGTTGCTGATTTGGTAAATAAAACTGAAGAAGAGATGATGAAGGTTAAAAACCTTGGAAAGAAGTCTCTTGACGAAGTTAGACTTAAGTTGGAAGCAATGGGACTGTCCCTTGCAGATGGAAATGATTAACATTTGATGTTGTTTAGTCGGGAGGTATTATAAAATGGCAAATCCAAGAAAATTGGGCCGTAAAACAGATATAAGAAAGGCTATGCTCAGAAGCCTTACTACCGCTCTTTTACAGAACGGAAGGATAGAGACTACAGAGGCAAGAGCAAAGGAAGTTAAGAAGATCGCCGAGAGACTTATAGCTATGGCCGTAAAGGAAGCAGATAATTATACAAGTAAAGCACAGACTGTGAGTGCCGCCAAGGTTGACTCTAAAGGTAAAAAGGTCACAAAAGTAGCTACGTCCAAGAACGGTAAAAAATATACTGTCGTTGAAAGAGAAGTTACTACTAAGATGGCAACCGTAGACAGTCCTTCAAGATTGCATGCAAGAAGGCAGGCAATAAGCTATATTTATCTTGTAAAAGATGAAAAAGGAAATAAGATCAAAGTTGTAAATAAGCTGTTTGATGAGCTTGCGCAAAAGTACAAGGGAAGGAACGGCGGATATACCAGAATGTATAAGATAGGCTGCAGAAGAGGAGACGCTGCTCCTATGGCGGTTCTTGAGCTTGTTTAATTTTTACAAAAAGCGCTTACGTATATTTTAAATTCCATGGACTGTCTTTTTAGGCAGTCCATTTATAGTATATGAGGTATTAAATGGTTGAATTTAAAGAGGTCAAATTTACATATTCACAAGAGGAAAAATATGCTTTGGACGGTATATGCGCTAAAATAGAAAAAGGCGAGTTTGTAAGCGTACTTGGACGAAATGGATCTGGAAAGTCTACTCTTGCCAGAATAATGAACGCGCTTTTATTGCCGACTGAAGGAGTTTGTATTGTCTCTGGAATGGATACCTCAGACGAAAATCATCAATGGGATATAAGAAAAATATGCGGTATGGTTTTTCAAAATCCCGATAACCAGATCATAGGTACAAGTGTGGAAGAAGATGTGGCCTTCGGGCTTGAAAATATAGGAATATCTACAGCGGAAATACGTCGAAGGATAGATGACTCTATGAAAAATGTAGGTATATATGATAAACGTGAAAAGGAACCCCATTTGCTTTCCGGAGGGCAGAAACAGCGAGTTGCCATAGCGGGAATACTTGCTATGAGACCTGAGTGTATAGTACTTGACGAGGCAACGGCTATGCTTGATCCTATAGGTCGAAAGGAAGTTATGGATGTTGTGAAAAAGCTTAATCAGGATTTTAATATAACCATAGTCCATATAACTCATAATATGGATGAAGCCGTTATGGCGGACAGGGTCATTGTCCTGGACGGCGGAAAGATAGTGATGAGCGGTACGCCGAAAGAAGTTTTTTCACATGTAAAGGAAATTAAAGCTTTAGGACTTGACGTTCCACAGGTCACTGAGTTTATGCATGAACTGATAGCCAGAGGTATAAAACTTCCGGAGAATATTCTTACTGTGGATGAGGCTGTAACGTGTCTTGAGCCTTTTTTGCTAAAAGCAAAGGAGGATAGAAATGGATAGAGAACTTGCGGTATGTACGAAAGACCTAAAATATATATACTCTCCCGATTCTCCTTTTGAATATGAAGCTATAAGCAATATGTCGATACATGTTAAGAAAGGAAGCTTTACATGTATTATAGGGCATACCGGATGTGGAAAATCTACTTTGATACAACATTTTAACGGGTTACTTAAGCCTACTGAAGGAAAGGTTTTTATAAATGGAGAGGAAGTTACGCCAGAAGTTGTAAGGACATTGAGACGTAAGGTAGGGCTTTTATTTCAATATCCGGAGCACCAGCTTTTTGAGGAAACGGTGTATAAAGACGTGGCTTTTGGATTAAAAAAGTTAGACTTGAGCGAAGAGGAAGTAAATAAAAGGGTAACCGAAGCCATTGCAGCTGTAGGACTTGACGATGATATAAAGGAGCGATCCATATACGAACTTTCAGGAGGCCAGAAAAGAAGGGTGGCTATAGCGGGAGTTTTAGTTATGGAACCGGAGATACTTGTACTCGACGAGCCTGCTGCGGGACTGGATCCGAGGGGCAGAGACGAGATTTTTAAGCTGATAAAAGATGTTAAAGAAAAGAGAAATATAACGGTCATCCTTGTTTCACACAGTATGGAGGATGTGGCAAATCTGGCTGATTATATAATAGTTTTAAATAAAGGAAATCTTGCGTTTGAAGGTACCCCTGAGGAGATTTTTTCTAAGAAGGAGGAGCTTGAAAAGATAGGATTGGCAGTTCCTCAGATAACGCAGCTTATGTATGCTCTGAACAGTATAAATCCCAATGTAAATGTAAATTGCTTTACTGTAAAACAGGCTGTGGAAAATATTATAAAGTTGCTTAAGGGGGAATATAATGCTGAATAATATTACTATAGGACAATATATTCCCGGTAAATCCTTTTTACACAGGATGGATCCCAGAGTAAAAATTTTGATATTGATAGCTTATATGGTCATAGCGTTCAGTATAAACGGATATACAGCCTATTTCCTTTTATATATTTTTACTTTTATGATAATCAAATTTTCAGGTATACCTTTTAAGTATACTATAAAAGGGCTGAAGCCTGTACTGTTTTTATGTATATTTACTGTAGTCATAAATTTGTTTACAGTTAAAAGCGGAGCAGAAATTTTTTCATGGGGATTTATAAGTATTTACACAGGGGCTTTGGACTTGTCGGCGAAGGTAGTTCTTAAATTAACGTTGCTAGTGTTGATAACTTCTCTTTTGACCCTTTCCACTACGCCTATACTTTTAACTGACGGTTTAGAAAAATTGCTGAAACCTATAGGAATATTAGGAATATCTTCCCATGAGATCGCTATGATGATGACTATAGCCCTTAGATTTATACCTACGCTGATAGAAGAAACTGACAGGATCATAAAGGCTCAGGAGTCCAGAGGAGCGGATTTTGATACCGGAAATATAATCCAAAAAAGCAAAAGCTTTATACCGGTTATAATTCCTCTTATATCAGGCGCGTTCAGGCGGGCCTATGAGCTTGCGGACGCTATGGAAGCAAGGTGCTACAGAGGAGGAAAAGGAAGGACAAGACTGAGACAGCTTAAGATAGGGAAAATAGATATAGCTGCGATTTTTGTGTTTATATTGTTCGGAGCTGCAGTTATTATTGTTTCAAAATATCTTATATAAAATACTATTTCTTATTTTTTGTGGTAAAATATCAAATATAAATTAGTTTACTTTAATGAGGTGTTTATGAAAGGTTTTAAATATGAAACTCATTTGCATACAAGAGAGACAAGCCCTTGCGGACATGTGTCGGCTAAAGATATACCTGCTATGTACAGGGAAGCAGGATATGAAGGTATAGCTGTAACAGATCACTACGGACCATATTTTTTTGAGTTGAGAAAAAGTCTTTCATGGGAACAGTGCATAAAAGAATTTCTCTTAGGCTATTATACTGTTGCTAATGAAGCTCTTAAAATAGGAATGCCGGTAATTTTAGGAATGGAGATAAAATTTGACGATTCAAATAATGAATATCTGGTATACGGATTTGACGAACACTTTTTGTTTAAATATCCAAAGCTGTATAAAAAAGGAATAAAAGCCTTTAGAAAATTGGCGGATAAAAACAATCTTTTTATTGCCCAGGCTCATCCTTTTAGAAATGGTATGACCAGGGAAAAAGTTTCTTTTATTGACGGAGCTGAGGTATATAATGGAAATCCAAGACATAATTCCCGTAATGATATGGCTATGGAGTTTGCAAATAAAAATAAATTGATTAAACTTTCCGGGTCAGACTTTCATCAGATCGAAGATCTGGGCCGCGGCGGAATAGTTATTGACGAATTTATAGATTCTTCAGAGGATTTTGCAGCATATTTGAAAAATAAGAATAATAATATTGTATTGCTTGGAGGAAAATAGAGTATGCCGCTGCCTATGGTTCATTTGCTGTTAGCTCATATGATAGGGGAAAAAACTAAATGTGAAAATGAAGGTTATTTTATTTTAGGGAGTATAGCCCCGGATTCTATTCACATGAGAAAAGGAAGCAACAGAGTGGATAAGCATAAGACGCATATGTTTATAAACGGCTATGGAGATAGGGATTCCATAGCCGGAAATTTTGCGCTTATAAAAAATGCGCTAAAAAGAGCTGAAGAAGCCGGCTATGAGGAACAGCAGTTTGTAAAAGGATATTGTATACATACTATGTTGGATATATTTTGGATAAACAAGATCTTTAATGTCCTTGCGGGAACACTGCGGGCGGGGGCTATCAATTTTGAGGAGATAAGAACTGTGTATTACCGGGAAACAAATTTCTGCGACGCTGAGATATATCGGGGAGAAGAGTGGGTGCCAAGATACAGAAAGACGCTTGAAGATATCGTTCCCATGGGATTCGAGGGACTTTTAAGCAGTGAGGAAGTAGGACTTTGGAGGAATGAGGTCATTAAGAAAATGGAGCGATATGAAAATTATGACGGACCTGCTTCTCATTATATAACCTATAAAAGAATTTTGGATTTTACAGAAAATTTTTCCTATATGGTAATTGAAAAATTTGGGGAAATGGGATACTCTTTGTAATTATTTCCCATAAATTTTTGATTCATAAAGTTTAAATAAGATAATATTTTATATAAAATGTCCATAAACAAAGGGTATTCGATCCTTTATAAAATTGTTTTTTAAAGTACGATGGGGAATATGAATACAAAGCATCCAACTGTGCTAAGCTTTATATATTATCAATAAAGAAGGGCGGAGGATGCAAATGATAAAATCGGATTTTATTGACGGTGTTTATGGAATGCTTTGCTTTTATGGAGTAATACCGTTGTCGGAGGTTATGGCCATATGTTATGAAAACGGGCTTTGTAAGAGAGAGAATTTTAAAGAATGTGTTGGCGTGATAAAGAAGGATCTTATTAAAAGTAAGAAAGCGTATTTATGGAAAAATAATCTTTGTCACAGAGGATTGACAAGTCCGGAGATAATAAGGAATATGCAGGAGTTTTCATATATTTTCAAGTATAAGGCCTTTGAAAAGGACGAATACATTTTTTTCGGAAGGATGGATAAGTTTGAAAATTCTTATATGAAGGAACTTGAAAATTATTTTAAAGATATATCAACCTTATCTCCGGAACTTATAGAAAATGAGGTATATAGACTTTGGAAAGCGTTGAACAACGCCGACGATATTATTTCTATCACAGAAGAATGTGCAAGAAGATTAGGACTTGGTTATAAAAAGGACGATATTGAATATACGGAGCTTTTAGTCAATATAAACAAGATGGGAAACAATATCCCCAGGTGGTTTTGTAAGGGGTATTCTTATTGTGAAGCAATTGCAATGTATGACAGGATCTCAGCTTGCTCATAGATTTATATAGGCTTTGGCTCTAAAAGGAGACTGATAGTGAAGATCTGTATAAGAGAATCTTGTTTTTTTGAACTTACTATTAAAAGAAAAGCAATTAAAAACGCATATATAAGAGTAAGGCCTAACCGAAATATCATAGTAAGCGCTCCTCTTAATATGACTTCAGAGCAGATATCTGATATGCTCGAAAGGAAGTCTGATTGGATATTGGCTGCAAGCAGGTCTATGCCGGAAAATTATACAGAAAAGGCTCCGGATATTCCGCCCATTTCCAAGAAGGAACTTGAAAGTATGCGACTTGATGCTGAAGATAAAGCCATGTGTTCTTTTGAAAGGGTGTATCCGTTGGTAAAGCCATTGGGAATAGGCATACCGGAAATACGTGTAAGATATATGACAACAAGATGGGGAAGCTGTATTTTGAATAAAAATAGGATATGGCTTAATGTTTATTTGGCGAAGCTTCCGGATGAATGTATGGATTATGTACTCTTACATGAAATAGTACATTTTATTTACCCGAATCATGGCGAGGATTTTAAACATATGTTGGATAAACTCATGCCGGAAGGAAAGAAAATAAAAAATATGCTTAAGGAGATAAGGATACCTTCAAGGAGGGAGATAAATAATGCCGAAGTTATATAGAAAAACTGCTTTGAAAATAAAGTAAGTACAAATATCTGGGTTTATTATCTTTATAAACATGGTTTTTGTTGGAATATTCAAATTATTGATGTATAATAAACAGGGTTAAAATGTTCATGATAAGGAGCGATAATATGAATATTCGATTATATAACGAAGCATTGGAGAAAGCTAAAAGTTATGGACAGGAACACTTGCTCAAATATGTGGGCGAGCTTTCTTGTGAGGAAGCAGACAAACTTTTAGATCAAATTGTAAATATTGATTTTGAACTATCGCAAAAGCTTTTTAAAATGGCAAAAGAAGAAGGTGAAAGTAAGTCCGCGCAGCTTAATGTAACTCCGCTTCCCTGCTGCGAAATCGCATCGATGAGCCAGGATGAAAGAGAAAGACTCGAATCCATAGGCAAAAATGCTATTTCGGAAAATAAAGTTTGTGCTGTCACCGTTGCCGGAGGACAGGGTACAAGGCTTGGACATGACGGACCTAAGGGCACATATTCTATAGGACTTCCGTCAGGGCGTTCTCTCTTTAATATTCTTTGCGATAAACTTATCAGGTTGTGTAATGAAAATAAAGGCAGGATACCTTGGTACATAATGACAAGTACCGAAAATAACGGACAGACAGTAGAGTTTTTTGAAAAGAATAACTATTTTGGATATCCTAAAGAAGATGTAACGTTTTTTATACAGGGTATGCTTCCTATTGTAGACAGCAAGACCGGCAAGATACTTTTAAGGGGAAAAGGAGAAGTGGCGATGGGGGCCGACGGACACGGCGGCGTTTTCAAAGCAATGTTAGATTCCGGTGTATTGGCGGATATGAAAAAAAGGGGGGCCGAATATGTATTTTTGTGCGGTATAGACAATGTACTTGTGCAGATGGCAAATCCACTTTTTATAGGTTTCGCTATAGATGAAAATACTGATTGCGCTTCGAAAGGGATTATCAAAAGAGACCCTTATGAAAAAGCCGGGGTTTTTTGTTATAATAACGGGAAACCGGCGGTTGTTGAGTATACCGAGCTTAACGATGAGCTTCGTTTCGCAAAATATGATAACGGCGAATATAAATACGGCGACATAAATATCTTGAATTATGTATTTAAATTCAGCGTGCTAAACAATATAGCAAATGTAGGGCTTCCTTATCACACTGCTTTTAAAAAGGCGCCGTTTGTAAATGATGATGGAGTGGTCGTAAAGCCTGAAAAGGAAAATGGATATAAATTTGAAACATTTATCTTTGACGCTTTTTCCCAGCTTAACAGCATGTCTGTTCTCAGAGGAGTGAGAGAAGAGGAGTTTGCTCCTGTTAAAAACAAATATGGAGAAGACAGTCCTGAAACCGCAAGAGCTCTTTTGATGGCGGCGGGAGAAAATTGAAAGATCAGAGAATCTAAAAAATGAATTTTCACAAGAGTTTAAAAATCCGGGCGGAATTTTTTTGCCCGGATTTTTGGTGAGAAGGTTAGTGTTTGTAATACTTTTTTCTGTAATCGGTGGGCTGCATGCTAGTGATCTTTTTAAATACCGTTGCGAAATAGTTGCTTGAAGAAAAGTCAAGAGCGAAAGCTGTGTCGGTAACAGACATACCGGAAGCGAGCAGTCTTTGGGCCTCGGAAATTTTTCGGCGGGTAATATACATGTTGGGAGTAACGCCTGTTTCTTCTTTAAATTTTGTTTTAAATCTTGAAATGGATAGATTTGATATTGAGGCAAGCTGCTCCAAACTGATTTGCTGATTCAAATTGGAATTTATGAATGTGATGGCGTGGTTTATATCTGAACTTATTGATTTTGAAGTCATTTTAATATTTCTTAAAAAGTAATTTAAAAAGCCTACTATAAGGTTCCTTCCTATTTCCATTGAGAAGGGAGAAGCTTGTGAAAGACAGTTCATTGCGTCATGTAAATTGGATACTTGCGTTAAATCTGCATGAAACAAGTATCCCTTTACCGAAAGTAAAGTATCTGACAATATGCTGTTCCAGGGAGAGGCAAGCCCCATAAAGCCGTCGATTTTATCTGCATTTATATGCATCCAGAAAATTTCATTTACGGCGCGCGGAGCTATGCCTGTTCCGTGCGGTTCGTTAGGAAGAGTAACTGTTATATCACCTCCGGTAGCCACATATTCTTTGTTGTTTACAAATAAATAATATTCTCCTTTGATAACATATGTTATTTCTATGGAATTTTTATGAATGTGGGTATCCTGAGGCCGTTTGGCGTTGACCTGGTGATTGTATCCAAAGGAGACGAGTCCATTTATATGGGTTTCCTGTTCTGTAAGTATTTTTCTTTCTTTACTCCAAACATAATCATCTCGTATATCTTTAAACATAAATAAGGAACCTCATAAAACATATAAAATAGTACTGAATATTTTACTTGACGCGGCAATTAATTCCCTCCTATATAATAATCTTAGTCGTACCAATTGTAAATAGGATGGATATTTCGTTTCTATGATCATGTTCATCTTGGCGGTATGATTTTATATGTATAAGCAAATATCCTGGTTTTTGAAAATAATACAGCGAACGGGACAAAATTCTCCTCTTGGTCCCGTTTGTGGTCTATAATACCCAAAAGGTTGATCTCATAGGAGACAGCACGTATTATGTATAAAATAGTATTAAATACTTTATTTAATGAAAGACGTTTTTATACACTATATAATAAAAAATAACAGATCAAAAATAAAATATAGTATTTTTATATTACGGAGGAAAACATGGAAAAGAAAAATTGGAAGCCTCTGGATTCCGGAATAAATTGGCCAGAAGGCAGTATTTTTCCACAAATGGCCGAACCGGCAGAGCAAATAGATGTTATAGATATAAGCGAGTCTGACGGTAATGTCCAGATAGCAGCTATATCTCTTCAGGGAATAGTGAACAGCAGAAAGCCAAGAATACTCACAATTGGCGTTAAAAAAGCGGAAATTTGGTTTTCAAAATTTGATTTTAAGCTCAATAGAATTACCCTGGAAGAGGCCGTTTTAAAATATTCGGAGGAAATCAAGGGCGCGGTGATTTATGATACTGAAGAGCCTCATACAATAAATCTGGCATGTACTCTTTCGGGCACAAAAGGATATATAGCCCTGGATGGAAAACTGGCGGATATTTTCTCAAAAGGCCCTTATGATCTTAAGGTGCGGGAAGACTATACAGGTAAATTTAACAATAAATTTGAGGTATATCGTTATATGTATGATAACGTATGGCCTGACTGTGATAAAAGACTGTTTGCGGGAATTACTCCGGATATAACCAATGCTTACAGAGATATGGGAATAGCGGCAAAATCCCTGTTTATTTATCTCGACCCCGTTATAGAAGAGGAAGCTGAAGTTTTATCTCTTTTTGCAAAGGACTGCAAACCTGGCGAGACCTATTATGCGGGTTGGTGGCCGAAAAATGAATTCGGGGGACTTGAGCTTTACGGGAAAAAATACGGTATATGTACTATAGCTACTGACTTTTTTTATAACATGTCGGTATATGCGGGAATGTCTAAGGAAATAAGTATGTCCAAAATTTCCGACGTGCCCGAATTGGAAAACAAGATATATGTAGCTTGTATGTTCAGCGAGGGAGATAACCTTCAGTATGATACAAATATAATGATAGATTTTTGGAATGAAGAATCAAGAGGTACGCTTCCTCTCACGTGGTCTATAGCGCCGGCCTTGTATGACGCGGCTCCGGCTGCTCTTAACTATTTTTACAAGACTGCGACCCCCAACGATTGTTTTATAACGGGACCTTCCGGGGCGGCTTTCGTACTTTCAGAAACGTGGACGGATAAAAATTGGATAGAGCGTTTTACCAAAAAGACAGACAGATACTGTAAACTTTCCGGAGTGCGTCTTGGCAACGTATGGAACAGCCTGAACGGACCTATGTGGGATTTTTACGGAAGAGACTGCCGTTTCCTTTGGGGTGTTACTGAGATAAGGCACGAAGGAGAAGCTGAACTTCCCATGAAATCAGGCAACTTAATAGGAATAACCCTTAAGCCGGGCTATGCTCCTTTTAACAAAGATTATGAAACAATAATGGCAGAGGTAAATGAAGAGCTTAAGGATTTTGACGGCAGCAAACCGAAATTTATTTTTGCTCAGGGCATAACCTGGTATACAGATATAGAAGATTTCATAAGATTTAAAAACGATATAGAAAATAAGTATGGCAAAGAAAATGTTGTATGTGTAAGAGGAGACCATTTGACGCTGCTTATGCAGCAGTATTATAAAATGCCGGTAAACGCGGCGGGAGGTTATTTAAACAGAGATGTCAGGATAACGTCTTCCTCCGGAATAAAAAATATTGAGAAGCTTAACGACGGCCTGTATTCATCTAAAGAAGACCTATGGACAGCTTCAGGAAAAGGGGAGCAGGAAATAATATTTGACCTTGGAAGAGAAATACCCCTGAGCCGTTTTTTAATTATGAACGCCGGCTGCGCCAATATGGATAAGGCTCTTAATACAAGGTCGATGACGGTACAGGTAAGCAATGACGGAAAAGACTGGATAACGGTAAAAGATATTGAGAATAACGAAGAGGATTTTATAGATTTTGATATAGAAGAAGTTAATGCTCAGTATGTAAAATTTATTATTACCGACGGAGGAGAAGATAAAGTAGTACGTATATCTGAAATAGAAATATATGGGAAATTCTGAAAATATATAAAGTAAGGAGGCTTATTATGACAAAAGCTTACATAAAGCGTTTTTTTGCGGTTCTGTCAGCGACATG
>CASDQQ010000108.1 GCA_949282945.1 uncultured Eubacteriales bacterium | reverse complement strand
AGTATGCTCGTCGTAAAGAGTCATGTACTCATAAGCTGTTCTTACGTCCGCATAGGGAAAGCCCGCTTCTGTATCCTTAAAATTTGCCAGGGTAGCCAGTGCCTCCGCGAAAGGAAGCCTCTGATGATTTTCTTTTACTATTCCGGTTTCATAGGAAACAGACCCCGGTCCGTGATTCCAGTAGTTTTCTATACCTCCGGTATAGGAAGGTACCTGATCGGCAAATTCTTCTTCAATATGTTCAAAAAACTGATTGGCCGAACCGTAAACAAATTTAGGATACGCATAGCTCTGTCCGGAATTTGTCTTTCTTTCGTTTAACGCTTTTATATTGTAAATTACGTCCGAATTAAAACATCCGTTATCTCCGCCTTCAGTAAAATCTAACAATATACAGTCATAAGGATAGCTGTTTTTATGATATTGAGTCCTTGTGGTGTTGGATATCTCCAATATTTTCTCAGCAGGAACTATTCCGTTCTGGTTGTAATTTGAACGGCTTTCTCTCAGTCCATACTCATCATGGCCATAAGGAAGGCTGTTCCATATAAGTATCCTATTTCCCTCAGTCTGTCCGTTTAAATAAAATACTTTAGGATAATTTGTTCCGTTCCAGTTTGTGGTATCCCAATTGGGTCGGTAAACCATATACTTTGCGCCGGCCTGAGCCATAATATCTATATCGGACCATGAAAATCCCGGGTTATCCGTAAGAGTAAAGACCTTTGTAGATTCCGTTCCCGTCATGTCATAAAGATACCTTCCGCCAAAATACTTGCTTCTTACAAGAGCCTCAGCCCCGGCTCCCTCACTGGCAATGGAACCAAAACTTATAGGATATGTTATAGTTCCGTTTTTGATACATTCTAATATCTGTTCGTAAAAATCCGCATTCTGGACTCTGAACGCAGAACCATAGATCAAATAGGCCTGCTCCGAAGGATAAATAAATTTTGAGCCCTCCGGATTATCCTTTGTACGGTCTATCATCTCTATAGCTTTTTCATAAAATTCCGGATATTTGGTATAGAGGAGCGATTCCTGATATTCAGTAAAACCTATATCCATGTGCATATCCTGGGCTACATAAAATGTCCATTTTCTTACGGTCCTCAGCGCGCACTCAGCTTTGGAAACAGGTTCTCCCTCGCATTCTTCATTATCATAAATATATATGGTACTGTTTGCTCCTTCTTTTACTTCAGGGATAAATATCTGCATCTGCAGATCGTCTCCTGATTCAAGAGTTCCAAGACTCTGGGTATATGTCTCTCCAGAGTCAAGTATTACTTTAGACCACAGCTCCACACCGGAAGCCTCTCTGTTTCTCATAATAAGAAGGATTTCATTTTTATATTCTCCGTCCTCTTCTATCATCCAAATTGTCTGCTTCGCGTTTTTTATAGTTATATCCGGAGCTGCCGCAAATATCTGCATAACGCTGGACATTTGTATAAAAATACTTAAAACCACAAATAAGGCTATTGCTTTTATTGCTTTTTTCATAGACTCCTCCTTTATATTTATTCCGAATACTCAAACTTCTTCTTTCTGGCATATCTGGACAAAGTTCCTTTATACTCTCCGGTTTTATTACAAAATTCAAGCGGACGGCTTTCTTCCGACAAATTTCCGTAAGCGTCGTAAGCCCTTAATGTATAGACCTTATTTTCCCCGGTCATTTTATAATCAAGGTTACTTCCGAAAATACTGTCCACATCTTTATATTCCTCGCCGTTCACATAAAGTTTATATCCTGCCACATAAGTACCTTTAGACTGTTCCCATCTAAAAGAAGCTCTCGTATCATACAGATAGTCAAACCTGAAATTTTCCGGAGCTGATATAAAGCTTTCCTTGCTTATATCTCCTTTAACGGCCTGTACTTTCTTTGAAAAATCTCCTCTTTCTCCGCATTTTACTCCTCTTACGGCATAATAATAGCTGTTAATATTTCCTGTATTTACCTGTATGTCATAGTAATAAGGGTTTTCCGTACTTACTATATAATTCCCCGCGCCCGGAGTAAAGTCCTTATCCTTCGAACGGTAAATCTCATAGAAAGAAAACTCATTATCATCCTTCCACTTTAAAAGGCATCCTTTCTCATCCATAACAGCACTTACATCCTCCACCTGACAAACGCCGTTTTTATTAAGACGGACTCTTAAAGTAACCCATCCATAGGCGGATATACTGAAATTAAGAACTCCCTTTTTCAGAGAAACTCTTGAACGTCCATTTATAATATCATTTTCCGCTATATCTGTTTCAACGACGCTTATCGGGTCAAGAAGAGATATATCCACATTTACATTGGTGTCCAGTCCGGCGTTTTCTACAAACCTTAATATTACACCCTCTCCGTTCCTTTCGGCAAACTTTAAAGCGGTCATAAACACATTTTTCCTGTCTATGTTTATAAAGGTCATCTTATCTTCCGGGAAAATCCCCTCTCCTTCTTCAGGATAGGAAACCTCCAGTCCGTTCACAGCCTCCGCTCCTTTTAAAACCGATCCGCCTTCTGACCAGTTAACGCCTTCTCTGCATGAAATAGAATATTTAAATACTATAGGACCAGGCTGAGTCTTTTGGAAATTCGTCCACCATTTATTATTATAAACCCAACTGTATATCCAGGGATTTTCCGTGGTATAGTCCGCGTCAAACCAGTAAGAGCGTCTCTTTCCATACTGTACAAGGGAGGAATTTACCGGTGTCCATATTATACCATAATCCTTGCCGTTTCCAACATCCACCCAGTTGTGGACAGTATAAAAATCGGTAGTAGAAGAATAGAGAAAATCGCTTTCCCCCTTAACCTTGCTGCCCGCTGACGGTGTTACATCTCCCGTTCCCATTTCATGCTTCAGTTTAAAGTTTTCCATTTTGAAAGGGAACGCGAAAAAGCCCTCTTCATCCTCATAATCTCTGAAATTCTTGTTTACATCGGTTTTTTTCGGGGCTTCTTTCTTGAGCACATAGTTTTCAAAATCGATTTTATCCAGATCCTCATAAAGTATAACGCTTCTCTCGATAGCGTCAGTGCCCTTTTCCACTCCTTTATTTCCTCTGGTCTTTATAACCATTTTAACGCTGCCTATATCGCAGGAAATATCGGCCTTTTCTATAATACCTTCAAATCCCGGAGTTTTCCTGTCCTCTTTCGCGTTGATGTATATGAACTGGTTCATTTTATACGGAGCCGCAGGATCTACAAGTTCTCTTCCGTGCTTTTTATCCGTTATGCTTACGATACTTCCCGTCTCGTCAAAAATCACTTTAAAGAATTTATTTTCAGCCGCTTTTCCGTCAAAGCTCAGCGTACTTTCGAACTCGGGCCTTTTTTCAGTTTTTACAAACTCGAAGCATTTATATCCAAAGCCAGGAACATTTTCGGCAACGAAAAAGATCTTTCCTTCTTCTTTCTGGAAGCGGACGCTTTTTCCGTTTTCCTTGTCTATTATTTCAAAATTTTCAGGTACGCTCTGATATTCTACCATTACCAGATCGGTCCTTTCCCAACCCAGGCTGTTGTAAACAGTAAATGTATTTTTACCACGCTTTATATTTGAGGATATGTTTTTCATTGCCTCCTGCAACGTCTTATCGGCTATATTGTCAAGATTAATGGATGTATTTCTCTTCCAGACAAAAAGTTCATCCACAAAACATCCTCCCGGACCCGCGCCGAAAGTATGCTCGTCATAAAGGGTCATAAGTTCAAACGCATTTTTCATTTCCGTATAAGGATATTTTTCATTGAGTCCTTTTACATTTGACACGACCGACAAAGCCTCTGCAAAAGGAAGCTTATGGTGATTTTCCTTAAGTATTCCGGTTTCATATGAAAGAGCTCCAGGCCCATGATTCCAGTAATTTTCTATGGCCGCCCTTTCTCTTGGGATAATATTTTTATATTTCCCCTCAATATAATTAAAAAACATTTCCGGAGAAGCGCATACAAATTTAGGATACGCGTATTTCTTTCCGGTATTTGTCCTTCTCTCATTCAAAGATTTTATATTGTAAACTACATTAGGGGTAAAAAGCCCGTTATCTCCTCCCTCTGTAAAATCAATGAGTATGGCGTCGTAAGGATATCTCTCCGTCTGATAAGCCGCTACCGTTTTTGAAGTAAGCTTATTGACAGTTCTGAAAGGAATATTGCCATTTTCATTGTAGTTACTGTTGTTGAACCTGAATCCAAACTCATCTATGGCATATACGTAACTGTTCCAAAAAAGTATCTCATTTCCTTCCGACTTTCCTTCTATATACATAAGCTTGGGATAGTGATATCCGTTCCAGTTGGTGGTATCGCTGTTAGGCCTGTAAACAAAGTATTTTACACCGGCCTGCGCAAGCGCGTCTATATCGGCCCTTGAAAACCCCGGATTATCGCTTTCATTATAAACCTTTGTGGATTCCTTTCCTGTAAGGTCGAACATAAATCTCTGCCCGTAATATTTACTTCTCGCCAGACCCTCGGCTCCCATTCCTTCACTGGAAAGCGAACCGTAACTTGAAGGATATGTTATGCGGCCCTCTTTAATATACTCCAAAATATTCTCATACCAGTCGGCGTCCGGGACCTTAAGTACTGAACCGTATAAAATAAATGACTGCTCCGCAGGGTAAAGAAATTTGGTACCCTCTTCCCAATCCCTGGTTTTCTCAAACATTTTTTGAGCCTCTTTATAAAATCCCGGATATTTAGTATTTATTATATACTCAGTAGGCTCTGTAAAGCCTATATCCGTATGGATATCCTGAGCTATATAAAAAGTCCATTTTCTCATTTTACTAAGCATACATTCCGTTTTTGCCAGAGGCTTTCCCACACAATCTTTATTGGAATATATATCTATTTTACAAAAGCCATCGGCCTCGTCCTCCGGAACGAAAGCCGAAATAAGATGCTTTCCGGAATTTATACTCCCTATATGCTGTATTTCCAAAAGTTTGCCGTCAATTTCTATTTTAGCCCACAAGTCGGACGAATCTTCATAATTTACGATTTCCATTAATATTTCATTCTTATATTTTCCGTCCTCTTCTATCATCCATAAGGTCTGCCCGGAATTTTTAACGGCCAATGAACCTCCGTCTACGTCTATAATATAAGTGCCAAGAACTCCGCCGTCATCCGACGTAGCTAAAATAGCAGTCTTTCCTTTTCCTACGGCGTATATTTTTCCATTAGGATCGATCTTTATTTTTTCCGTATCCGCCGAAGCCCATGTAACGGTTTTTGTTTCAGCATTTTCCGGAAAAATCTTCGCGTTTAGCTGCATATATTCGCCCAAATCCATTTTGTGGGAGTCTCCAGATATAACCACGGAAGTTACTTCTCCTTTATGCTTTGATACCGCCTGCTTTGTTACTTCATAATCGCCGTTATACATTGAAAACTCATAAATACGTGCAAAATGCCCGTCTCCTGTTAAATTCGGGCGGTTGGTAGGATATGTAACATTTAATTTTATGTACCGGGCTTTAAAAGGTTCCACTTTTCTCTCCGTTACATCTTCTTTATTTCCATAGATCGCATCCACCGTCTTCCAGTCCAGTCCGTCTGTACTTACCTGCAGCGCAAAATCTCTGGTGTTATACTCCTTGGGCTCCCCTACTGATCCGGCGTGCCTTATAACATAAGTGTCCGCTTCTAAAATTTCTTCCAAATCTATCAATATCCATTTAGGTCCTTCATTAATGTCGCACCAACGGGTCCCGTGGTTTCCGTCTACAGCGTATTTAGGCATTGCGTCATCCCCGTTATAGCCGCTGCCGGATATCTTTTTATTTAGCAACAAATTTACCGGTTTCTTTTCTTCCATTTCCTTTCCTCCGTTTTTGGTTATTAATACCTATTAATTAATATTTATAAAAAACGGTCCGCCAAACCGTATTAGAATCGACGGACCTGATCATAACCAAAAAGTTATTTTATTTTTTTCTTAAGCTTTAATCCGCCAAGAACTGAAGCCGCTCCTGCGCAAAGAACATAAAACATTGAAATGTCCCCTGTCTTAACCGGAGTTTCGCTGTCTCCGCCATTATTATCATCGGTAGTGTCGTCGGGCTGTTCTTCTTGAGGCTCGTCAGTGGTGTCATCAGCGGAAGCAAATACCTGTATCTCAGTAAAACCGCAGTTTGCAATTCCATCTATTACTTCAAACTTTATAACCTCAACAGTTTGGGGTTCATCAAATGTTATCGTAATAGGAGTAGCATAAAAATTAGCAGG
>CASDQQ010000107.1 GCA_949282945.1 uncultured Eubacteriales bacterium | reverse complement strand
GAATCCGGAAGTGCGGAATGTCCTGCCTGTGTCTGTGAAACCGGGATATTGAACTCTTTGCAGAATTCCATAACAGTTTCGCCTGCTTCTGAATAACGAACGCCGCCGCCCGAGATAAGCATAGGTTTCTTAGCAGCTTTGATCATTTCAACAGCTTTGTTTAATTCATAGTCGTCAGCTGCTCTTCTTGCGATGTGGTGAACACGTTTCTGGAAGAAATAATCCGGATAATCATATGTCTCACCCTGTACATCCTGGGGAAGGCTTACTGTAGCTGTTCCGCAGTTAGCTGTATCTGTAAGAACACGCATAGCGTTGATAAGAGCTGTCATAAGCTGTTCCGGGCGGTTAACTCTGTCCCAATATTTGCTTACCGGCTTGAAGCAGTCGCTTGCTGTGATGGTAAGGTCATAAGACTGCTCAACCTGCTGAAGAACCGGGTCAGGCTGTCTTGTAGCGAATGTATCTGAAGGGAACAATAATAACGGTACGTTGTTGATAGTTGCTGTAAGCGCTGCTGTAACCATGTTGCAAGCGCCGGGTCCTATTGAGCTTGAGCAAGCGATGATCTTTCTGCGGTTATTCTGTTTAGCATAACCGATAGCCGCATGAGCCATACCCTGCTCGTTACGTCCCTGATAAACTCTTAAGCGTCCCGGATCCTCCTGAAGCGCCTGTCCGAGTCCTACAACCATTCCGTGTCCGAAGATAGTGAACACACCGTCTACAAACGGCTGCTCAACTCCGTCCATCTCAATGTACTGCTGATTCAGGAACTTTACAACTGCCTGTCCAACTGTCATTTTCATTGATACCATTCCTCCTTGTTTTTGAGTTTTTAAAAATTTATAAGTTTTTTTATGCTTTTACAAAGCCGCTTGGCTTTTTTGCCTCTCTTCGACAAGCCGCTTGGCTTGTTTGCTAAAAACCGATTGCTCCGCTTTCGCTTCCCCAACCGTTTTTACTTAAAACTGTTGACCTGCAATTTCATTCAGGTAAGTTTCAATTTCCTCGGAACCGCCCTCTTTAAAGTTCTGTCTGTAAGTCTTAGGCGAGATCCCGAAATATTTTTTGAATACGGTGCTTAAGTGGCAGCTGCTGCTGAAGCCCATTCTCTCGCCGATCTCTTTTATGCTCATATCGGTATTCATCAGCAGGTTCTGTACCTCGCCGATCTTCCTGTGCATAACGTATTTCATCGGCGATACGCCCGTTTCATTTTTAAATATATGCGCAAGATAGTAATGACTGATCCCGAATTTTTCTCCTATCTCGATAAGACTAAGCGGTTCGTCATAGTGCTCGTCGAGATATTCGGAAATGACCCTTATAAGCTCGTCATTTTTTACTTCGACTTCGTCCTCGTTCTTTCTGACTTCAAGAAGCCTTGTATATACGACGTTCAGTATCGAATTAACGAGGTTGTCGCAAAGACTGATATCCGGATTCGGAACTTTCTGCAGCTCATACAGCGCAACGATAAGCTTTTCCACGGCCGACCCAGGTTCAAAATCTATTATAGCCCTCTGGTGGTTGCCGATAAGCCTGACGTCTTTGCCGTTTATCTGAAGATCCTTTATGGCGATGGTTAACGTTGTATTGTGCTCATGCCTGAACGGTTCTTCACCGTGCCATACGTTCCTGTCAACGATAAGCATATTTCCCGGCTTTATCTCGTACATTCGCTTGTCTACCCTGTAGCTGCCTTTGCCGTCAAGCACATATATCAGTTCGGTAAAAGTTTTGTGCCTGTGCTGAAGCATTGGATGTGTAGAATGGTATTCTTCATCAGTATAATACAATCTTTCAAAGGCACCTGTGGGTTTTAAAGCATTCCCCGTTTCAGAGCTCCCCAAAAAGAATACCTCCTTTCACATTCTTGCTTTGTCTTTTCTGTATAATACCACACATTTTCAAAAAATTGTTATTCTTTTTTTGCTCTATTTACGGGGTTTTTCAAGGGTTTTTCGGCGGTTATTTCATGTTCTTGCTTTGAGATACAAAAAATCTTTTGTTTTTTTGTTGGTTTTGTTTGCCTTTTCGCGTTTACTCTACATCGACCCAGATATTTCCATTTTTATTGCTTTCTACACAGGCGTCTATAAATTTAAGGCCCTGTATTCCGTCATCAATAGTAGGATAGGTATAGCTTTCAGCTTTTCTGCCTTCGATTTTGGCCTGAAGCTGCTCACAGTACGAATGGTAGATGTTTCCAAAAGCCTCAAAGAATCCTTCCGGGTGTCCCGACGGCAGCCTGCTTAAGCGTCGGCTTTCCGGATATAAATAATCCCTTGTCGCCCGCATGACCCGCGTAGGCTCATTTAATTTTGTATATTTTAACACGCCCGGTTCATCATGGCTCCACTCAAGCGCACCGTCCGTACCGAATACCCTTATCCTTACGCCGCACTCATATCCCAACGCGATCTGAGACGCCCAGATCGTGCCTGATATCTCATCTCCAAAATCCATCAGCACGGTGGTATTCGTTTCTAACGGAAGCGTCCTCGGATAAGTGTCAAACCGCGCAAGCACACGTTTAACCTTAAGCCCCGTCATTTGGACTATCAGCTGTTCAAGGTGCGTTCCTATGTCTGCAGTGCAAAGAGATTTTCCGGCAATTTCCGGCTCCATGCGCCATACCGCCTGGTCAGAATGATCATTTGACTGCGCCACTATCAGCCAATCCTGCGGGAACTCCGCAACAACATGTAATATGTTGCCAATTTCCCCATGGTCTATCATCTCTCTCGCCTGGCGTATCATTGCATACCCGGTAAACGTATATGTAAGCCCAAACATCAAGCCTTTTTCTTCCGCAAGCTTTTTCAATTTGATCCCCTGCTCTACGTTAAGCGCAAGAGGCTTATCGCACATAACATTTATGCCATGCTCCAAAAAACACCTGGCTATTTCATAATGGCTATTATTAGGCGTTGCGATCGATACAAAATCTATCCCGTCCCCGCGTTTTGATTCAGCCTCAGCCATTTCGCGAAAATCCCCATATATCCTGCTTTCATCTTTAATATGCCACTTTCGCCCGGTAGCCCTGTTCTTTTCTTCATTTCGCGAAAAGCACCCGCAAACCAGAACAGCCAAATCGTCTATAATCGCCCCCTGCCGATGTACTTTTCCAATAAAGCCTCCGAGTCCTCCGCCAACTATGCCAAATCTCAATTCCATATCAACGCTATCCTCTTTCCATTTTCCCGCATTGTCCAGAAAAGCCATATAGATGTTACCCTATATGGCTTTTCTTTTATACATTATGTATTACGGACTTACTCCATTTCGCTTATCTTGACCCATCTGTTTTCTTCAACAGATTTAACTATAGCGAAAAGAACTTTATCAACGTCAGCTCCATAGCTTACATCGATATCAACCTTTTCATGGTTCTCAATAGCCTTGAAAAGTTTATGATAATGCATTGCAAAGAGCTCAGGATAGCTTACGCCTGATTCTTCATAAATATTGAAATCTCTGTATCCGATATGAGACGGATTTCCAAGCACTGTCTTAAATCCCTGTGTCTCGTAATCGCTCTTTTCCCAGATTCTCAGCTCGTTAAGTCTGTTAAGGTCAAAGGATACTGTTCCTTCTGTTCCTTCGATTTCATATCCAAGCCAGTTGTCATGGCCGTGCGCTATACGGCTTGCATACATGATTCCGCTGCGTCCGCTTTCATATTTAACGATAACCGCACATACATCGTCTGTATCGATATCAACTATCGCGCCGTTATTCTCCATATCTTTTCTCTGTTTGTAATATGTATCTGTGACCGCGCATACTTCCGTTATCTTTCCAAGCTTGCTTCCGCCTACGAAATCCGAAAGGCTTACTACGTGAGCTACTATATCGCCTATAACTCCTGTAGCGGCTTTCTTCTTCTCATCTCTCCACTGAAGCTCTTTTTCCGGATCAGCCTTATAGCTGCATTCGAACCAGCCCTTGAAGAATGTGATGTCGCCGAGTTTTCCTGAATCAAACATCTTTTTAGCTTCGTTTATTACAGGTACAGTCCTGTATATGAAGTTTACCATGCTTGTAACGCCGGCTTCATCAAATACTTTTTTCATTTCTTTAGCTTCAGCCATATCCATCGTCATAGGCTTCTCAACCATAACATTCTTGCCTGCTTTCGCAGCTGCTATAGCTATTTCCGCATGTGTATAGTTCGGAGTAAGAACAGATACTACATCGATCTCCGGATCATTGATAACATCATGATAATCCGTAGTTATCTTTTTGAACCCGAAACGTTTTCCGATCTTTTCAGCCTGCTCTTTATTGGTATCGCAAAGAGTAACGAGGTCAACATCATAATCTCCGTATACATTGACCATCTTAAGTCCTCTTATATGGAAAAATCCAATATTTCCAGCACCTATAACACCCATCTTCATTGTTTTCATATCCTTATGCCTCCTTTTAAAAATAAACTTTTACCTCTTATTCACCATTGGCTATAGCCATTGTTGATTCTTTTTCCACCAGTGTGGTTTCAATATAAATATGCTGCACGTTCTCATCGCCGTCTATAAGCTCCACTAATCTCGAAACACCGATCTTTCCTATGGCCAAAAGATCTATGCGCATCGTTGTAAGCTGCGGATCAGAAGCGTTTCCTATGTTGACATCATCAAATCCGATAATGGAAACATCTTTAGGCACCGAATAGCCATGCTGTTTAAGCGCCCTGATAGCCGATACCCCAACCGAATCATTCGCCGCAAAAAACGCCGTCGGAAGCTCTTCGACTGTATCTAACCATTCATTTACCTGCTGTATTCCATCAAGGAGCACATGATCCACTCTCGCAATAAAACGTTTATCGATCTCAAGGCCCAGCTCAGGCATTATCTCGTGAAAATACTTCTCCCTGAGCGGCATTCCGCCTATAGGACAAAGCGGAGCAAAAAAACCAATTTTTTTATGTCCGAGTTCTTTTAAATACTCCAGTGCCTTATATGTGCCGTAATAATTATCCACACAAATACTGTTGTATGATTTCAATTTCATTTCATTATCAACGACCATTATAGGCACCGGACATTTATCAAGTATGTAGAACTTATCCGGCATAAGTTCCGTTGCAAACAATAATATTCCCTTGCTGAGCTTTACTTCCCGCGAATCAGTCATAAAGCCCTCAAAATTTTCGTCTTTAACGCGTATAACGCTCAGCAAGTACCCTAACTCTTTAGCCGTTTTCTCGGCTCCCAATAATATCCCGGCAAAATAATCCGCGCTTCTTTCAACATTATAATTTTTGCCTTCGTATACGACAAAAAGCATTGTTGAAAGATCTTTGTCTTCCGTGTCATTCAAGCTCCTGTCAAGGCTGTAACCGTTTTCTTTAAGCTCATTTTCGATCTTTTCACGGATCTCCTGACTGACGCCGGATCTTTTATTATATACCCGCGACACCGTCGCAATGGAAACCCCAAGCTTTTTAGATATATCCCGAAAATTCATACGATCACCGCCTAGTCTGTTATTTGAAATATACACGCCTCGCGTAATTATTTCGGCTTATTGTAACTTGAAAACTTGTTTCTGTAAACAATTTATTTTGTTTCGAAACAAATTACTGGGCAGCGGCCTGTTTACGTCTTGCCTTAGCCTGCATGTTCTCACGCATTACGTCAAGGAGAACGGCGCCGATTATAACAAGACCAAGTACACAGTTCTGTACTGCAGAATTAACTGCAAGGAGAGCAAATCCATTACGAAGTACAGCTATTATAAGAGCGCCAAGCATTGCTCCAACGATAGTTCCTTTTCCACCCATGAATGAAGCTCCGCCGATAACGCACGCTGCGATAGCGTCTGTATCATATGTCTGGATAGCGTTAGCTCCGTTACAGGTTCCTGAACGTCCTACAGATACGATACCTGCAAGTCCTGCAAGCAATCCCGAAAGGACATAACAGAATGTAAGAACGTTAGCTGAATTAATACCGGAAAGCCTCGTTGCCTCCATGTTTCCGCCTGCACAGTAGATAGAACGTCCAAGCGCTGTCCTTGTAAGCAGGATATGAAGAACTACACAGATAACAAGTACAAAGATAAAGCTTACAGGGAAGCCTCCAACAGTCGCATTTCCAAGCCACATGATACCAGGTGCGTCTGTGAACGATATCATCTGTGATCCTGTTACTATAAGCGCAAGACCCCAAAGGAAGTTCTTCATACCAAGAGTAGAAACAAACGGATGAGGAAGATGAAGTCTTGTAAGAAGAAGTCCGTTTATAAGTCCGATCGCTGTTCCTGCAACAAGCGCAACGATTGCAAGTATTACAGGATTTGTAGTTCCGCCTTTAACAAGCATACCCATAAGGCAGGCACAGAATGTTGCATTTGCTCCGACTGAAAGGTCGATTCCGGCTGTTATAAGACAGAACAGCATTCCTATCGAAAGCAGAGCGTTAAAAGATGTCTGTTTAAATACCGACATGATATTGCTCGGCGATATGAAGTTGCTGTTTAACACTGTCCATAATACACAAAGTATAACCAAGGCGCCTATCGTACCTATATATGCGCCTATTCCGCTGTTTTTTACTTTACTCATCGATATTTCCTCCCCATGCAGCTCTCATGATGCTTTCCTGGTTAAAGCTCTTGCTTCCGCGCACTGTCGTTCCCGCTATACGTCCGTCACGCATTACTATTACGCGATCGCTCATTCCGAGTATTTCCGGAAGCTCCGAGGAAACCATTATTACGCATTTGCCTTCTTTAACAAGGCTGTTGATTATATTGTAAACCTCGATCTTAGCGCCGACGTCGATACCTCGAGTTGGCTCGTCAAATATAAATATATCGCAGTCGGTATTAATCCATTTTCCTATAACGACTTTCTGCTGGTTGCCGCCGGAAAGCTGTCCGACACGTTCATCAGCATTTGGAGTTTTTATCTTCAGCGCGCTTATATTTTCATTCGCCCTGCTTTCTATTTTCTTGTTGTCAAGGAACATACCGCTCGAAAACCCCTTCATATTCGAAAGGATAAGATTATTCCTTACAGACTGCGCAAGAACAAGTCCCTGTCCTTTCCTGTCCTCAGTCAGAAAAGCTATACCGTTTTTGATCGCCTGAGCCGGTGATTTGATATGTACTTCTTTGCCGTGTATGTATACTTTTCCCGAATCTATAGGATCCGCTCCAAATATAGCTCTCATAGTCTCAGTTCTTCCTGCGCCTACAAGACCGGCAAATCCAAGCACCTCTCCGGCATAAGCCTCAAAGCTTACATCTTTTATAACGCCCTCTTCGGTAACATTTTCCGCTTTAAGAACACATTCGCCTCTTTCAGCGATAACTTTAGGATACATATTATCCAGGGTCCTTCCGACCATCGCTGCTATAAGCGAGTCGTTATCCCAGTCTTTAATATCCCTTGTATCTATATATTTTCCGTCACGGATAACAGTTACCCTGTCGCAAAGTTCAAAGAGCTCTTCGAGCTTATGCGAAACAAATACTATTCCTACACCCCTGTCTCTTAACGCCCGACAGGTCTGCATAAGCTGTTCAACTTCTTTTTCTCCAAGAGACGATGTGGGCTCATCCATGATGATCATCTTTGCGTCGATAAGAACGGCCTTAGCTATCTCTATCATCTGCTGAACGCCCATGCCGAAGTTTCCTGCCGGTTTGGACGGATCTACTTCCTGTCCGAGAGAAGCCATGATCTCCTTAGCCTTCTTATGCATTTCTCTGTAATTGAGAAGTTTTCCAGCTCCTTTTATCCATTTATTTATAAATATATTATCTGTAACACTCAGTAATTTTTCGATATTTAATTCCTGATAAACACACGCAATTCCCGCTGCAGCCGAATCATTCGGATTTTTAAAGCTTTTTTTCTCGCCATTAACGTAAATTTCACCTTTGTCCGCATGATAAACACCTGTAAGGATCTTTATCAATGTTGATTTACCGGCGCCGTTCTCGCCTATAAGGCCGAGGATCTCGCCTGGTTTTACGGCAAGCTGCATATTATCAAGAGCTTTTACTCCCGGGAAAGTTTTTGTACACCCTCTAAGCTCTACTACATATTCGCTCATATATGCCCGCCTTTCTTTAGATTATTGTATAAAATCTGTGCGTCTGCGTTTTTGCAGACGCACGATTTGAAAAAAGAAGAAAACCAACAAATTATATAGGTATAATCAATATTTTAATTATTCGCCAAGATATCCCTTAAGTTCATCGAGATGCTCCTGAGCATTCTCTTCTGTGATAACATCTGAGCCAGTATCGATAACTTCATCAACTGATTCGCCGTTAATAACAGCTACACATGTCTCAACAGCTGTATATCCCTCGTTATAAGGAGACTGAGCAACTGACATTGTAAGGTCGCCTGCTATAATAGCTTCGCATGCTGACTGGATACCGTCGAATCCACAGAATACTGTATTTGCAAAAGCTTCATTTCCCTGTGCTGCTCTTGCGGCTGCTATAGCCATATCGTCATTACCGCAGCAGATAACAGCTATTCCTTCAGGATGCTGCTGCATGATACCTTCCATTGCTGTTACGGCTTTGTCTGCTACAGAATCCGCATACTGGATCTCATCTGCAAGATATGTTGCTCCTGCTTCTTCCGTTCCTCTCTTGAATCCTGCTGTACGCGCTTCCATTGTCGGATCGCCCTGTACGCCCTGGATAACGACTACTTCAATATCTTCCCAGCCGCGCTCTTTTGCAAGATCGATAGCTGCCTGTGCTCCCTGTGCTGCCGCTTCTTCATTACCTGTTCCGATGAAGCAAACCTTATCTTCATAGCTGATATCCTGATCGATAGCTATAACAGGGATATCGCTGTCGCCGACAAGTGTGGGTATTGACGCTTCCTGAAGAGCCGCAACTGCCATTGCGTCATATTCGCCTGAGTTTACAACTGTTTCAATGATGTTGTTCTGCTCATCATAAGCAGTCTCGCTTGAACCGCCAAGTACATCAACATGTACATTCGGGTGATCCGCTTCATATGCTTCAGCACCAGCCTGAACATATCCCCAATATTCTGATGAGATCGTCTTTAAGATAACAGCGATATTGTACTCTTCATCTCCTGTTGCCTCTGCTGTCTCTGATGAAGAATCGCCCGCTTCTGATGAAGCTTCGCTTGTTCCTGATGAAGTGCTGCTGCCCTCAGAGCTTGAATCTCCACATCCTGCAAACAGTGACGCTGCCATGCCGGCTGTCAATAAAACTGCCAAAATTTTCTTTTTCATATACACTCTCCTTTTTATTTTTATTTTCAAGCAGCTGCAAAATTCCTTACGCAGCTGCTTTGAATTCATTTGTATCTACTGCAACCTCAAAAAAGAGTTTTCATCATCTGTATACAGACGGTTTTTCGATAAGTTCGATATTCTCTTCTTTTTCTGAATAAATAGATTTTATAAGCGTCGCCGCCGTAACAGCCGCTACATATCCATCCCACGCCGACGGTCCCTCGTCTCTTCCGGCCTGAACTGCGTCCGTCCATGCCTGGAGCTCAATATCATATGCTCCCGGGAATCTCTGTGACCAGTCGCTCATAAGCGGCATTTTAGCTTCTATATTCATCCTGTAATTGCAGCTTGGCGGATCCGGAAGTTTGATAGAAGCCTTTTCAGTGATGACTTCGCACTGGATATCATACGCATATGCTCCCGACGACTGTATCTCTACATCTATTACTACTCCGTTCTTTGTTTTAAGAAGGACCATTAAAGGATTCGGATAATCGCCGTCCGTTTCTCTGTTCTGGCGCACTTTTATGACCTGTCCGCTTACATACTCATCATTTGTAAGCCAGCGGGAAATATCTATCTCATGTATACATACCGCATTTATTGCCATTTCGCCTTTAAAGTCTCCGCCTGTCTGATACATATTTCTATGTTTTTCGTGGAGCATGAGAGGCAATCCTGCTTTTCCGGAATCAATAAATGATTTTATCTCTGTATATCCCGGGTCGTACCTTCTCATGAATCCTACCTGGCAAAGCTTCTTTCCGGCTTTCTGCTCTGCTTCCATTATCTGGATACACTCATCAGGAGTAGTTGCCAATGGTTTTTCGCAGAATACTCTTTTTCCTGCTTTTATGCTCTCAAGTACAAATCCTGCATGCGACGCATCGTTTGACGCTATAAGTACAGCATCTACAATATCGCTGTTTATAAGCTCTTCGCCTGTTTTAAACGCTTTGCAGCCATACTGCTTAGCAACCGCGTCTGCCGCTTCAGAGAAATAATCGGCAACAGCCGTTACCTCTGCATTTGCTATCTTATTGGAAAGCCTCTCAACATGAGTTTTTCCGATATGCCCGCAGCCTATTACGCCTATCCTTACTTTATCCATTGTTTCTCCTCCTGTTTTGTAAACAAAATACTTTGTTACGCATTTTTCGTACGTATGTTTCAATCTTGTTTGCATTATACCCCTCTCTTCCGCGAAATGTCAATGTAAACAATTTCACAATGTTTACACGATGTTTTTTGTGTGTTTTTTCTTTGTGTTTGCTTTGATTTCTAAGATTTTTTGTTGAAAAGTCACCTATATTTTGTTGCTTTTTTACTGGAAGGTGTATATCAGGCATTGTATTTTTCATTAGATTTACGCCCAGTTTTACACTATGTTACAATTTCTGTTTCCTTAATTGTTACATTTTTCATAATAAAAAAGACCTTTCAGGCATATATTTTACTTCGCCCGAAAGGTCTCTTGCTTTTCTATGTTTTTTATCTTTTATAAAATCCCGGAGTTTCCTGAAACTCCACATTTAAAAATTTTCCCGGAGTTCTCTGCGCCTCAATACATTTATCAGCTGTTACCGCCGCCATATATCCGTCCCACGCATTTGGGCCGGCTATATTCCCTTTTTCATTTACAATATCCACAAATTCCTGGAGCTCTGTAGGATACGAATCTATAAAACGTTTGGTCCAGTCCATCTCCAGCTGCGTTTCACTTTTTCCGCCAACTCTTATCTGGGGGTATGACGGATCCGGAAGCTTTACGATACCCTCATCGCAAACGACCTCGCATTGTATGTCATAACCAAACCGACATGAAACAAAACCTTCTATTTCAGCTATGACACCTTTTTTCGTTTTTATGACCAGCACCTGCGGATCCTCTTCTATCTGGCTGCCTTCCTCTTTCGAGTGTTTAGACTTCCTTGGTTTAAGTATCATGACCGATTCGTATTCGTCATTTATAAGCCAGTGCAGCAGATCTATCTCATGTATAAAGCAATCCGTTACATGCATCTTCGAAGTCCAGACTCCATACATCTGCGGAGCTCTGTGCGCGCAATGAACGATCAGAGGTTCCCCCAGTTTTTTCGAATCTATGACTTCTTTCATCTGGGTATAGCCTTTGTCGTACCTGCGCATGAACCCTACCTGTACCATTCTTTTGCTTTTTTTCATTTCCGTTTCCACAATACGCCTGCAGTCTTCCGCGCTGTCAGAAAGCGGCTTTTCGCAGAATACATACTTATTATTTTCAAGCGCCGACAAAACATTTTCCGCATGTATCCATCCCGGGGTCACAACGACCACTGCGTCAATTTCGTCACATGAAATCAAATCTTTTGCCGACTCGAAACACCTTGCGCCGTATTTCTCCGCCGTTTCTTTAGCCGAATCGATATTAGAATCAGCAACGCCATATAATCTGCAGTCCGTAAGCTTATTGACTATCGTATTGCAATGATCCCTTCCCATATAACCTGTACCGATAAGTCCAATATTAACCATAACTTCACCCTCTTTATATATCTATCCGGCTTATAAGCGTCCGGATCAAATTACCCAGCAAACATATCCCGGGTCGACCGGTTTAGTTCCACTGCCCAAGCAGCGTTTCATCGCTTCTTCATAAAGCTTTTTCACATCATATGTATCGTCTTTTTCAAACGGCATATGGGCCAATATAAGTTTTTCAGGTTTAAGCGCGCTCAACACCTCTCTGCTCTCATTCGAAAGCATTTGATACGGGTTTACAAAAGCAGCCTTTAGCCTGTGCAGAATGCAGCCCTGTATCTTGTCTGTTTCGCTCTCTTGGAACGCTGCGTCTCCGGCAAGGAAAAAACTTTCATCTGACGTATTTACAGCAAAAGAAACATGCGGCTCTCTTCTAAGCTCTTTCTTTCCATCGTGTAT
>CASDQQ010000106.1 GCA_949282945.1 uncultured Eubacteriales bacterium | reverse complement strand
AAACTATATCTTTTTATTTCTCTGCATTTCATACATAAGTATCCCCGCCGCCACCGAAGCATTCAAAGATTCCGCTTTTCCGGGCATAGGTATTTTCACAAGATAATCTGCCATCCTGGCCGCAGTTTCCCTTATTCCCTCTGCTTCGTTTCCTATTATGACCGCCGTCCTTTCCTCCCTGGCCTCATAAAATCCTGATTTTGAAACAGGCGTACCTTTTAAGTGAGAAGCATATACCGTAAATCCATATTTTTGAAGCATACTTATGATCTCCTCGGTACTTTCTTCTCTATATATGGGAATATGAAAAATGCTTCCCATAGTGGCTCTCAGAACTTTTCCTGAATAAACATCAGTACAGCCCTCCGACAATATTATGCCGTCGATCCCAAACGCATCCGCAGTCCTTATCACAGTTCCCATATTTCCGGGGTCCTGAAGCCTGTCTAAAATAATCGCGCTTTTTAAATCATCAAGTTCCCGGTCCGGTTCCTTTATTTTTACTACAGCCATTATTCCCTGTGGATTTTCCGTATCGGAAATTTCAGAAAAAAGCTTGTCGGTCATAATGACCGGATCTATATCAAAATCGTATCTCCCCGACTTATAAAAGCTCTCCGATAAAATTATTTTTGAAATTTCCCATTCCGACATGACCGCTTCTTTTACAAAGCGTTCTCCCTCAGCCTTAAACTCTCCGTATTTTTCCCTGTTTTTCCGCAATTTCAGAGCTTTCGCATATTTAACTGTTTGATTTGAAGAACCTGAGATAACCTGCATTTCCAATCCTCTTTAAAATCTTACTTTGTAACATATGTTACAAAGTAAATATAATAAAATTTGAGCTGTCCGGATAAAGGACAGCTCAGTATCTTTTAATTGATTATTTAACCTTCTCAACAAGCTTTGCAAAACCTTCGCTATCATTGACCGCCATTTCGGCAAGCATTTTTCTGTTGATGTTGATATTGTTCTTTTTAAGTCCGTTCATAAACTTACTGTATGAAAGTCCGTTTATTCTTGCCGCCGCGTTTATTCTTGTGATCCAAAGCTTTCTGAAATCTCTCTTCTTGGCTCTTCTATCTCTGTAAGCATAAACAAGCGACTTCATTACAGCCTGATTCGCGATTCTGAAGTTAGTGCTTTTCCTGCCGTAATATCCTTTAGCTAATTTTAATATCTTTTTATGTCTGGCACGCGTCTTTACCGCGCCTTTAACTCTTGCCATTTACTTCATCCTCCCTTATTTATATGGAATAAGCTGCTTTATAGTCGCCGCGTTAGCGTCAGCCGCGTATAATCCTAATTTGTGTTTCTTCTTTACTTTTCTGTCCTTTGTTACAAGTCTGTGTCTTCTGTACGCATGACTCATTTTCACCTTACCGTTTGCGGTAACTCTGAATCTCTTTTTAGAAGAACTGTGTGTCTTTACCTTTGGCATTTTTATATTCCTCCTGCTTAAATTTACTTTGGCACAACAATCATGCTCATATTCTTACCTTCAAGTTTAGGCTTTTTATCCGGGGCTCCGAACTCTGAAAGTCCTTCCGCGAATTTTAAAAGAACTTTTTCTCCCTGCTGGGTGTAATTCATTTCTCTTCCGCGGAATCTTACGCTAACTTTAACCTTATTGCCTTCTTTTAAAAACTTGGAAGCATTTTTCAGTTTAAAACCAAAATCATGTTCATCGATCGACGGCGAAAGCCTTATTTCTTTTATCTCTACGACCTTTTGATTCTTTCTGGCCTCTTTTTCTTTCTTTGCCTGATCAAACAGATACTTTCCGTAGTCCATTACCTTGCATACCGGCGGAACTGCCTGAGGGGCAATCTTTACAAGGTCGAGATTCTTTTGGTTTGCAAAAGCCTGAGCTTCCTTTATTCCAACTATTCCGACCATATCTCCGTTCTCATCGATAAGCCTTACTTCCTTATCCCTAATTTCTTCATTAATTGGCAATTCGTTTTTGTTAATAATAAGCCACCTCCAAATATATTTACAAAATAAAAGAGCGGTTTCTCCGCTCATTTAGTCCAATAAAAAACGCTGTTTCAGCGAATCTTTCCTATTGAACCGCGGTAAGCCGAGCCACCCGGTGAGAGACATTACATCTCTTCTTTCTTTACAATTGGTTAATTTATCATACCTTCCGTATGTATGTCAAGGACATTTTAAATATTTTTTAAATCTTTACATCTTTAAAAGATTTCCAAGCACATTTATAACTGTGAGCGTCCTTATTCTTTCTCTGTTTCCATTAAATCTGCACTCTATACACTCTTCAGAATCATCTGAGGCAATACCTATATATACCAGTCCCACGGGTTTTTCCGGAGTTCCTCCGGTGGGGCCTGCAATTCCCGTTATAGAAACGCATACGGAAGCGCCGCTGAGCTTTTTAAGACCTCTGCACATGCTCAAAGCCGTCTCTCTGCTTACCGCCCCAAAGTTTTCAAGGGTCTCTCTTTCCACTCCCAGAAGCTTTTCCTTTGCCTCATTACTGTATGTTACAAGTCCGTATTTCAAAACTTCAGACGCTCCTGAAACATTTGTAAGCCTCTCGGCAAGCATTCCTCCGGTACACGATTCGGCAAGAGCCAAAGTTTTGCCTTCTTTGATAAACCTCTTTACTACAACCTCTTCCAACTCTTCTCCCGATACGGAATAAACATTTTCTCCCAAAATATTTTTCACCTTTTCCAACGCGGCGTTTAAGAGAGAATCCGCTTCTTCCCTGTTTTCGCCGGAAGCCGTAACTCTTAGGGTAACATCCCCGGTCTTGGCGTATGTGGCAAAAGTAGGATTGGTCTGATGATCTATAAGAGGCATAAGGGCATCCTCCACACTTGATTCTCCCATACCGGTTATCTTTACAAAAGCGGAAGAAAGTTTTTCTCCTATTTTATCGGAAAAATAAGGTTCCACACTTTTTTCAAACATTGGCTTCATTTCTCTGGGAGGACCCGGAAGCATTATCACTGTATTATTTTCCGTTTCTATTATGCAGCCGGGGGCCGTTCCTTCATCGTTATAAAGTATTTTGGATCCCTCAGGAAAATACGCCTGCTTAAGATTGCTCTCAACCATAGTCTTTCCCAAACAAGAAAAATATTTTCTTATACATTCGGCGCTTATCTCATCATACACCATATTTAATCCAAGTACTTTTGCTACGGTCTCTTTAGTGAGATCGTCCTGAGTAGGCCCAAGGCCTCCCGTAAGTATTATTATTTCACACCGTTCCATGGCAGTCCTGAGACTTTCCTCAAGCCTCAAAGGATTATCACCTACCACGCTGTGATAATAAACGCCTATCCCCAGAGCCGGAAGTCTCTGAGACAAATACTGTGCGTTAGTATTTGAAATTTGTCCCATAAGAAGTTCTGTACCTACCGCTATCAATTCAGCTTTCATCTACTCACCTCATAAATTTAAGTCCTTTTAGATTTTATCACAACCAGACAAATCTGTCAGTAAATAACATGTCCGGTTTTCTGCAAAAAAAAATAAAACCGGACGAAAAAGTATCTAAAATTCCAGGAAAATATAGATAATATCTAAAAGTCTAATATCAGTTATGGTTCATAAACTTCATATTAAGGCTTATACGATCGGCTATCATAGCTATAAACTCGCCGTTTGTCGGTTTTCCCCTTCCTGTACTTATGGAATATCCGAATATCTCATTGAACACCTCTACGCGTCCTCTGTTCCAGGCTACTTCTATGGCGTGCCTTATAGCTCTTTCTACCCGGCTCGGAGTAGTCTGGTGGTTCTTTGCGACGCACGGATACATTATTTTTGTCATAGCGTTTATAACCTGTCTGTCATTTACCGCCAAAATTATACAATCTCTTAAATACTGATATCCTTTTATATGAGCGGGCACTCCTATTTCATGCATAATATGTGTGATATCTATTTCCAGATTTTTGTTTTCATTCCCGTTATTTTCTGATTCTGCCGTTTCCTTCTTCTCAAAAGAAGACGGCTTTCCGTCAAAATATGAGCCCGTATATCCCATTGTCCCGGTGGCAGTTTCTTCCACCTCAGAATGTCTGTCGTTTATATAATAAAGTTTTCCTTCGGAAGCAACCGTTCTTATTCTTTCTGTCAGCGTCACCAGATCAAAAGGCTTTATCATAAAGTAGCTTGCTCCCAGAGACATGACTTTTTGAGTTATGATTTCCTGTGAAAACGCTGAAATCATTATAAATTTCGGTTTATACATACTACGAGAATTATGTACACGCTCAAGGACTCCTATGCCGTCCAGTTTCGGCATAATCATATCGAGAATAACTACGTCCGGCTTTATACTGTCTATAAGCGAAACAGCTTCCGCTCCATCCTCAGACTCTGCTACCACCTCAATATCCCTGAGCTTTTTAAAATAATCCGTTAAGACTTCTCTGAATCCTTTGTTGTCATCAACCAACATCAGTCTTATCTTTTCCATATTTTTCCCTCCGAACTTATCTTTTGTAATGTTTTTTTACATTATACATACTGATTTTCAGATTACGCAACTTTTTTTACAAGCGGGAAATATTTTACATTTTTCAACAAATTTCTACTCCGAAAAATTTTTATATTTTGCGGCGTATTCTACATTATTTATCATACTCTCTATAAATATCCCATATCCGGTCTTTGCATCGTTTACCATTACATGGGTCACGGCCCCTATTATTTTCCCATTTTGTATTATAGGACTCCCGCTCATGCCTTGTACGATTCCTCCCGTGCGTTCTATAAGTCTTTCGTCAGTAATTTTTATTACCATGCTTTTAGGACTGTTTATCCTGTTTTTATACACCTTTTCTATTTCTATTTTATATTCCTGTATACCGTCGTCGCCAAGGGTGGTAAGTATTGTCGCCTGGCCTTCCTTTACTTCATAGCTCATGCCTATGTCCAATTTCACTTTATTTCCCAAAAACCCTTGTTGCTCCACATTCAGATCAAATATTTTCCCGTATACACCAGTAGCGCAATTCATGCGCACATCTCCTAAAGGATTCCCTATATCTGTAAAAACTCCTCTTATTTCTCCCGGGTCGCCGCTTTTTCCCTGATTAATGCCTACGATTTCCGTTTTAAGGGCATATCCGCTTCCAACAGAATACAGCATATTAAGATCGGAATCGTTTATACCATGTCCCACAGCTCCATAAATCCCGGTTTTTTCATCTATAAATGTAAGAGTCCCTATACCGTCGGTTCCGTCCCTGACCCACGCTCCTATCCTGTATATACCGTCCTCACCCGAAAGCTCAGGCTCTAGCTCTATTTCAAAGGAAACTCCGTCCCTTATGCAAAGGAGATCGATAGGCTCGCCTTCTCCGGAACTTATCGTTTCCGCAAAATCATCGCTGTCAGTAACTTTTTCACCGTTGCATTCGAGAATCATATCCCCCTTTTTAAGTCCTGCGGATCCCGCCGGATTGCATTTAATATTATCAGAATTTTTAAAATCGGAAAAATCCACTACTACAAGTCCTTCAGACTTTATAGATATGCCTATGGATGAGCCTCCAACATAGACCTGAGTATCCGGTATGACTTTTACCATCACGCTTTTTACAGGAATTACGTTAAAAAGCTTCAGAGTTATTTTAGCCTCTCCTTCTATTTCAGGCTTTATACAGGTTACGCCGTTTCTGTCATATACTGACACCGCCATATCCGACGTAACTGCGTTTACATCATCCGCAAGCGACGCATTGGCGGATAAAAATCCTGGAAGTTCCACCGTATATTCCGAGCGTTCATTATTCATCAGAATTATACGGGACGGCATAAAATTATCCGCCGTGGTCCATAAAAAAATAAATACTGCCATTATAAACAGCGGTATTACATATTTGAAAAATATTTTCTTTCTGCTGTAGTTCATGTTTTCTATCACGCTCCTACAGCATATTTTTCTCACGTCATAAAATTTTATACTTTATTTTTGACTTGAAGCATTTCCCTGGCATGGAATTTAGAAGCTTCTGACGCGGCGCCGCCGTCCAGTAATCTGGCTATCTCGTTTACAAGAGCCTCTCCTTTTATTTGTTTCACCGTAGTCCTGGCAAAATCTTCCCCGTATTCTTTTTCAATAAGCAGGTTATTATTAGCGGCTACGGCTATGGATGCGATATGCGTCACGCACAGTATTTGATGATCTTCCGAGAGCAGCCGCATTTTTTCGGCCACTTTAAAAGCCGCTACTCCGCTTATGCCTGTATCTATTTCGTCAAAAATCATCGTAGGTATATTGTCAGCTTTTGCAAGCATGGCTTTTATAGCCAGCATTATTCTTGACATTTCTCCTCCGGACGCTATTTTAGCCAACGGTTTAAACGGCTCTCCAGGATTTGCCGAGACCAAAAATTCCACTAAGTCTTTGCCATTGTCCAAAAAAGACTCTGACTCCCGTATATCTATTTTAAATTTTACTTTTTTCATTTCCAGATCGGCAAAATGGGATGTTATCCCCTCTTCCACAGTATGCGCCGATACTTTTCTAAGCTCGCTTATTTTTTGCGCCAATGATCTGATTTCACTTTCTTTGACAAGCATATTATCTGTAAGTCCCTTTACGCTTCCGTCAAAATCAATTAATCTTTTATATTCCTCATCAGCATCAGAAGCATATTTTAGTATTATTTCTATATTTTTTCCATATTTTCTTTTTAAATTATTTATAGTGTCAAGTCTGTCCTCTATTTCTTCTATTTCTCCAGGTTCAAACTCAAGATTTTCACTTTCTTTTCTTATTTCCTCTATTATGTCATAAAGCTGATAATTTATTTCATCTATTTTTTCAGAAAGTGAATGGTATCTTTCGCTTATTTTTGAAATTCCGGCAAGCTCGGCTCCGGCTTTACTTATTAAATCATAGGCGTTTGGGGATTTTTCCGTGCCTTCGTAAAGGTCCTGATAAGCTTCGTTAAGTCCGGCGCTTATTCTCTCCGCTGAAGAAAGAATCTGCTTTCTTGAAAGAAGTTCCTCCTCTTCTCCGAGCTTAAGTTTAGCCTGTCCTATTTCATTTATCTGATACTGTAAAAATTCTATTCTTCTTTCTCGTTCCTGCGCGTCCCGATTTATCCTGTTAAATTCTGACTTAAGTTTTCTGTATTCTTCCAGACAGGAAAAATAATCTTTTTTCAAAATTTCAAGTTCTTTTCCTCCAAAGGAATCCAAAAGTTCTATATGCTTTCCTACATTTAAAAGGGACTGATTATCGTGTTGTCCGTGGATATCTATAAGCAGTTCACCAACCTGTTTTAAAAAAGATAAAGGCACTGTTTTTCTGTTTATACGGCATATATTCCTTCCTCCCGAAGTAAACTCTCTGGAAATTATGATCATGCCGTCCTCTTCAGGAGTTATACCGTTTTGCTCGAGCAAACTGTTTATATTATCCGAGGAAAATTCGTATAACGCTGTAACGGACGCAAAATCACATCCCGTTCTTATTAGATCCCTGGTTATTCTGCCTCCAAGCACTGCGTTTATAGAATCTATTATTATTGATTTTCCTGCCCCGGTTTCTCCTGAAAGTACGTTAAGGCCGTCTTCAAAATCAATTATAATATGTTCTATCAACGCGATATTAGATATTTCCAATTGCAGCAGCATGCTCTCCTCCAGAATTACTTATCGCTTTTTTTAACTATACTTTCAAACTTTATCGCAAGCTCCTTAGCGCTCTTTTCACTTCGGCACACTATCATTATAGTGTCGTCTCCGCCTATGGAACCCAGTATTCCTGAATCCTTGAGAGAATCTATGGTAGAAGCCACGGCCTGAGCCATACCCGGAAGAGTTTTTACCACGGCTATATTGTTGGCATAATCAACAGATATAAATGCATGCGAAAAAACTGCCAACATTTTCCCCATCATTCGGTTTATATCTTCCGGAGCCACAGCATATCTGTACTTGCCGTTATCTCCTATTACTTTCACAAGCTTCAAATCTTTTATATCTCTGGATATTGTAGCCTGAGTGACGTCAAATCCCGCTGCCTTAAGCCTCTCGCAAAGCTCCTCCTGCGTTTCCACAGGAGTGTTTTCGATAATTTCCAGAATTTTGGCAAATCTTTTATATTTCATAAAAATTTCTCCCGAAGTATTTTGTAAAAATCAGTCTGATAAAGCTTAACTACTTTAGCTTTTTTTTCTGATTTCCTGACAACTATTTCATCATTATTGGTCATGTTGAAAACATTTTCTCCGTCCACGGTAACAAGAGCATCCGCTCCTCCCCGGTCCACAAGCTTTATATGGACCGTTCTTTTTTCTGAAACTACCATAGGCCTTGTGCTTACCGAATGAGGACATACAGGCGTCAGCACCATTACACCGCTCTCAGGTTCTATAATAGGACCTCCCGCAGAAAGTGAATAAGCTGTTGACCCCGTGGGCGTCGCTGCTATAAGCCCGTCTCCGTAAAAAGTGGAAGCATAACTTTCGTCTACATGTATCTCAAGCTGTATAAGCTTAAGTTCTTTTCTGAGCAAGACCAGATCATTTATGGCAAAATCTCCGAATATCTCGGCTCCGTCTCTGAGTATCCTTATATCTTCAAGAAATCTGTTCTCCACAGTATACTTTCCTGAACTTATAAGCTCTACGGCATTTTTTGTTCCGTTCAGATCGAACTGAGTCAAAAAACCCAAATGACCCATATTCATTCCAAGAACAGGTATGTTATGTTCCACCGCATATCTGGCCGTATGGAGATAAGTACCGTCTCCTCCTATGCTTATTATCATATCGGTCCCGGGGAATTTACCGCAGGCACCGTTTTTTATTATATATGAGCCTATGTTTTTGCTTTTCAGCTCGGCCCCTAATATTTCCGCGGCATTTCCCGCGTCGGCTATATGGAAATTCGGCATTATTCCTATGAGCATAAGAGTTCTCCGTACAAATCAAATTTGTTTTATTATACATTTCAATGAATTAAAATTCAAGCATGCCTGTCATTACAGCAATAGGCATAATTTTATGAAAGATATTTCAGATAAATAAGAAACTCCCGGTTTCCGTCTCCGCCCTTTATTGGAGATTCAGCTGTTCCGCATACTGTATAACCAATTTTAGCGGAAAAATCTTTTATTTTTTCACATACATATCTGTGCGTCCTGTCATCCCGTATAATTCCATTTTTCCCCACACGGCGGTTTTCCATTTCAAACTGAGGCTTTATAAGGCATACCACCCTAGCTCCTGGGGATATAAGGTCTTTTAAAAAAGGAAGAACTTTTGTCAGCGATATAAAAGAAACGTCTACAGACGCAAAATCAAACTTTTTGGTTATTCCATACTTTTCCGGGCATGCCGCCAAATTCCTTATATCTGTTTTTTCAAGGGACAGAACTCTTTTATCGTTGCGCAGTGAAGGGTCAAGCTGATCTTTGCCCACATCACAGGCACATACAAATACAGCCCCGTTTTTCAGCATACAGTCGGTAAAGCCTCCTGTAGAAGCTCCTACGTCCAAAGCATAAACTCCGTTTAGATCTATATCAAAAATTTCTATTGCTCCTGCCAGTTTAAGGCCGCCCCTGCCTACATAGGGATTTACGTCTTTTATTATCTCTATTATATCCTCGCCGCTAACATCAAGCGATGGTTTATTTATTATCTTTCCGTTAACAGAAACAGCAGAACTCAATATGGCCTGCCTGGCTTTTTCCCTGCTTGGAAAAATGTTTTTCTCGTTTAAATATATATCTAACCTCACAGCATATTTCCTATCTTGTCAGCTATGGATTCAGGATCAAGTCCGTATCTTTTCATTATCTGTTCAATTGAAGCATGGCTTACAGGCTCATTGGGTATAGCCATGATCTCAACCCTGCATTGGGGAACCGCCTTGTCTAAAAGGCACAAAATTTTTTCTCCAACTCCGCCGTCTATTATATTATTTTCTACAGTAACCACAAATTTAGTTTTCTCAGCGGATTCAATAAGTATTTGAGGATCAAGAGGCTTCACTGTTTTTAAATTTATGATTTCAGAGCTCCGTCCGTTTTCCTCCAGTATTTTACAGGTCTTTTGTACCGTGGAAAGCATATCTCCCACAGCTATAAAAGTTACGTCGGAACCTGTTTTTAAAATTTCCGGTCTCGGTGAAAACTCTTCTTTTTCATATCCCGTTCTGTCCGGCAGTACCTTTCTGGGATATCTGACCGCCACAGGTCCGTCAACTTTATTTATCGCGTATTCAAGCATTTGCTCAAGTTCAAGAAGTGACGCCGGGGCCATAACAGTAAAATTTGGAAGTGTATTAAAAAACGATATATCGTAAATTCCCTGATGTGTCTCTCCATCGTCACCTACCACGCCCGCTCTGTCAACTCCGAAAACTACATGCAGATTTTGCAACGCCACATCGTGAAGCAGTTGGTCATACGCTCTCTGTAAAAACGTAGAATATACGGCAACGCAGGGTATTATTCCTGATATGGCCATTCCTGCTGCCATTGTGACAGCATGCTGTTCGGCAATGCCAACGTCGAAAAACCTTTCGGGATATTTTTTCTGAAATAAGTTAAGACCTGTGCCGTGCGGCATAGCGGCGGTTATAGCAGTGATCTTTCCATTGCTTTCAGCCAGTTTGCAAAGTTTTTTGCTGAAGCATATAGAATTTGATGTTTTTTGGTTACTTACTTTGACCTCTCCGCTGGGTATATCAAACGGCGCTATTCCATGGAACTCCTCCGGCCTATTTTCAGCCGGCTTATATCCCATGCCTTTTACAGTCTTAACATGCAAGACAACGGGTCCGTCTATTTTTTCGGCCCGCTCCATAGCCTGTATCATTTCATTTATATCATGACCGTTTACAGGTCCTATATATTTTATCCCCAGGTCGTCAAAAATAACATTCTGCTGAAAAAGGTGCTTTACAGCGTTTTTCATTCTGCCAAGATAATCTATTATATGTTCTCCCACTTTCGGTATTTTTATAAGTCTGGCTCTGAGGCCTTTTTTAAACTTGTTATATCCAGGTTTTGAGGCAATTCTATTCAGATATTTCGAAAGGCCCCCTACATTTTTATTTATGGCCATTTCGTTGTCGTTGAGTATTACGATGACTTGATTGTCGCACTGTCCCATATCGTTAAGCCCTTCAAAAGCCATTCCTCCCGTAAGAGCTCCGTCCCCGATAACGGCGCATATCTTGTATTTTTCGCCTCTTAGATCTCTTGCTCTTGCCATGCCTATAGCCGCGGACACCGACGTACTGCTATGTCCCGTGTTGAAGGCGTCGTATATACTTTCCTGTGTTTTTGGAAATCCTGAAATGCCTCCCTCTTTTCTGAGTGTATTGAATCGGTCTTTCCTTTCGCTTAAAATTTTCTGAGTATATGATTGATGTCCTACATCCCATATGATTCTGTCCACAGAAAAATCGAAAACTCTATTTAACGCCAACGTAAGCTCGACAGCGCCTAAATTTGAGGCCAGATGTCCGCCGTTTTCCGAAACCGTATCTATTATCAATTCTCTTATTTCATCGGCAAGCTTATAAAGCTCCCTTATATTCAGGCCCTTCAGATCCTCGGGCTTATTTATAGTGTCCAGTATTTTCGGCACCTATAGCTCATCTCCGTTTTATAAATCTTATTACAACAGCTACTTTATATATTACGTTATTACTGCTGTTTATGGCAAACCTTTTGCCGAGAGATTTTCCTCCCACAGTAAGAGCCGCCACAAATCCGCCCATTAATATTTCTATATATGTAACATTGGAAAGCCCGCCTATCTCGGCTATTTTTACAATTATGTAAGTAGACGCGGCTCCACTGACGATCCCGCATATATCCCCTATTACATCGTTGCAGAAATTGGCGACCTTATCCGCGTTTTTTATAAGCTGTATAGCGTTTTTAGCTCCGTATACCTTCCTTGCTGCCATAGAATTGAACGGCGTAATATCCGCCGCCGTTACCGCAGTCCCTATTATATCGAAAAAAATATTTAAAAATATTATAAGCAATAAAATTATTGCCGCTATAACTATATTCGTTCTTTTCATCAAATCTGAAGTTACAAACGTTAAAACAGATGCTATAAAAAAAGTAAAAATCCATATAAATAAAACCCATATGCCGCTCTTTTCTGTTTTGGCTGAGGGCTTAAAAGCAGCTTTCGCCACATTTTTTTCTTTCATTCTATACTTGCTCCGATAATTTTTACCTTAATAATCAAAGGTGGCAATCCATAAAGTAAACTTTACGGCTTAGGTCAGGCAGGATTTCCCCGTACGATATCAAAGTGTCGCCACAATGACCGTTTCCGTTTAAACCATACGAAGCCATGTTGCCATTAGCTTGGCCTGATTGCCACTCAGTCCGCACTGCAATCCCTTATGAATCTCACTAAAAGCAAACAGTCTAGGAGATTTCCTCAGCAGTCTTATCTGCAACTAGCCTCTTTTGCAAATAGGGTTTCAAGCTGCAATAATTTTTTCGTATCGGCCAATACTCAAAAATCTGATCCACTATCCACCGTACCCACTCACGGCAGGCTACTCTGTTCACAGCAAAAATATCTTACCGCATAACAGGTTTAATCCTTTCGCGTGGTCGTTCGAATATCTTTTCTCCTCGCACGCCAAAAGGTCTCCACGGAAAAGGGGTCAACGCCCCCATGCCATTGCGGATCGCCCCTAAGCCTTAACTCCCAGCATCAGCCCATAACTGGGCGTAACAAGCCAACACAAGGAACTTCATCGATGTGCCCTTTAACGGATTTTTAGGCCCGCTTTCATTGCAGACAGTTCCGACTAGAATACTGCGCCACCAATTAAGTTTTTATTATATCAAAATTATTTATTCAAGTAAAGTTTCACGGCGTTTTAAAATAAGGACTCCTGTATTTTAAAACGTCCTTAATATATTACTTTTTTTATAGTTTGTCCCAGACTTTTCCCGCGCTTTTCAGCGGAATAACGATTACATAAATACACAAATCATTTATGATATTTTTCATTAGCGTTGATCTTCATAGCCCTGTATATCTGTTCCAGGATAATGACCCTCGCCATTTGATGAGGAAATGTCATATCCGACATACACATAAGAAAATCCGCCCGCTTCCTGCACTCTTCGGAAAGCCCGAAAGAACCTCCTATAACAAAAGAAATACTGGATCTTCCCATAAGCTTAATACCGTCTATCTTTTTAGCGAAAGCTTCAGATGTAATTCTTTTTCCCTTCAGATCCAGGACAATACAATAATCATTACATCCTATTTTTTTCAGAATTCGCTGGCCTTCTTTTTCTATTACCTTTTCAACCTCCGCTTCAGAAGGATCATCCCCGCAAAGTTCTTCAGAAAGCTCGCATATAGTAATAGACGCAAAACGTCCCAGTCGCTTAGTATACTCTCTGGCAGCATCCTCCCAATATTTTTCCCTAAGCTTCCCAACGCATACAATATTTATCTTCATACAAAAATTTCCTTACAAGAACAGCTCTTTGGCGCTACACAAATATTAACGTCGTAACCTACACGTATCCCCGACATTTCAAATAAACCGCACGACGCGGCGTAAGCCAGATCAGGCCTATTATTTTCTGTGCTTAAATGCCCCAATATGAGTTTTCTGGTACCTTTTTTCACCAGATCAAGAGCCAGCTTTGCGCAATTGTCATTGGAAAGATGTCCGTAATCGCTTAAAATGCGAACCTTTAACGGATAGGGATATGGTCCGCTTCTCAGCAGTGACACATCGTGGTTGGATTCAATAAGCGCCGCGATACTTCCAGAAAGATTAGCCATGATTTCAGAAGAAACATGTCCTATATCGGTAGCAACAGTAATCTTTTTTTCTCCCGCGAAAAAAGAATATCCCACTGGATCTTCAGCGTCATGGGGTATTGAAAAAGCTTTTACTCCAAGATCTCCCACGCAGGAAAGCTCTCCTTTTTTTATTATCTTAATATTTTCTTCCGGAATGTCTCCTATAAATTTTTTCATTTTTATCCATGTTTTTTCCGTAGCGTAAACCGGAACATCAAATTTCCGGGAAAATATTCCCACACCTTTTATATGATCAGAATGTTCGTGGGTAACAAAAATAGCCTGTATTTCCTCAGGGACTTCATCTATCTCATTTAGTTCTTTTATAATATTTTTACATGAAACACCCGCGTCAATTAATACTTTGGTGTTATCTGACGCGAGAAATGTACAATTTCCGCTGCTTGAACTATATAAACTGCAAAATTTCAACACTTTTATTCCTCTGTATCGTATGAAACTCTCTGTATGTCCGCGCCCAAATCCCTGAGTTTTGCCTCAATGTCCTCATAACCCCTGTCAATAAAACGTACATTATATATCTGCGTAACTCCTTCTGCTACAAGCCCGGCTATAACCAAAGCCGCCCCTGCTCTCAGATCATTGGATCTTACAGGCGCGCCGGATAATGTTGAGGGTCCGTCTATTATAGCTGTATTTCCGTCGGCCTTTATTTTAGCGCCCATTCTGTTTAATTCAACGATATATTGAAATCTGGTATCCCATACCTTTTCATACACGGTACTCACGCCGTCGGCAAGACACAGCAATGTAGCGATCTGCGGCTGAAGATCCGTAGGAAATCCGGGATATGGCTGAGTTTTAACCGTGGCACCCCGCATTTTACCCTTTCCGAAAACTCTTATATAGTCTCCGCCCTCTTCTATGCCAACATTCATCTCTATAAGCTTAGCCGTAAGCGATTCCATATGCTTGGGTATTATACCTGTAATCGTAACATCTCCGCCTGTAGCCGCCGCGGCTATCATATAGGTACCGGTTTCTATCTGGTCGGGGATGAGGGAATAAGTATGTCCTCCCTTTAGGGAATCCACTCCTCTTATTCTTATAACGTCTGTGCCCGCTCCTTTTATATTTGCTCCCATTGCGTTCAAAAAGTTTGCCACATCAACTATATGCGGTTCCTTGGCAGCATTTTCAATTACTGTAGTACCCTTCGCCCGGGTTGCGGCAATCATTATATTTATTGTAGACCCCACGCTTACATTGTCAAAATATATATGAGCTCCTTTTATTTCATTGGCTTTTACATAAACCGCTCCCTTTTTGATCTTAACATCGGCTCCAAGGCTTCTAAAACCTTTTTCATGTTGATCTATAGGTCTGTTTCCAAAATCGCAGCCTCCAGGTAAAGCTACCACAGCATGTTTAAATCTCCCCAGAAGAGCCCCTAAAAGATAATAAGAAGCCCTTAGTTTACTTACCATTTTGTAAGGAGGCTCGCAGCTTTTTATTTCCGTACTGTCTATGGTAAAGGAATTTCTTCCCAGTCTTGTAATCTTGGCTCCCATTTCTGAAATTATATCTATAAGAATCCTGACGTCAGAAACGTCCGGAACATTTTCGATCGTAACAACGCCTTCAACTAAAAGCGCGGCCGGAATAATAGCGACTGCGGCATTTTTCGCGCCGCTTATCTGAAGCGTCCCGTGAAGTTTTTTACCTCCGTTAATAACAAACTTTTCCAAAACCAAATCCCCTTTTCTTTTTATACCCGGTTGATTATAACACATTTTGATATGAACGCCAATATTTGCAAATGTTAACAATCTTCGTAAAGCATCTCTTTATTTTCTGTTAACCTTATAGGCAATTTTATCATCACATCCGTGCCTTTGCCAAATTCGCTGCTTATGGTTATGGTACCGGAATGCGCTTCTACAATTTCTTTGCTTATAGCAAGGCCCAGACCGGTTCCTCCCTGCCTTCTGCTTCTGGCCTTATCCACTCTGTAAAACCTCTCGAATACCCTGTTTACATACTCTTCCGGTATACCTATCCCTGTATCGGAAATTTTAACATATACCTGACTGAATGTTTTCCCCGCGCATACTGATATCTTTCCTTTTTCCGGAGTATAATTTATAGCGTTTGCCAAAATATTCAATATAACCTGCTCCATCCTGTCCACATCCATCATGACCTCAGGCAGTTCTCCTACTATATAGCAATCCACTGTAAGCTTATGATTTTCAGCGTCCAGTTTTATTTTTTCTATGCAATTCTTTATAAGCAACGAAAAAGAATACCTTCTTTTATTAATATAAAATTTATCCCCGGAAAGCTTTGAAAGTTGGAGAAGGTCTCCTATAAGCCTATCCATACGATTGGCCTCTGTTATAATAACATTCACAAACTTATTTCTCGTTTCATCATCCATATCATCCAAAAGAGCCTCGGAATATGACAGTATGGAAGTAAGAGGCGTTTTAAGCTCGTGGGACACATTAGCTACAAAATCCTTTCTTCTATCGTCCAGAAGCTTCTGTTCGGAAAAATCGCTTATAGCCATTATAACTCGATCCGCTCTTCCTTCACTACCAAAAAATGACAAAAATTGTATTTTAAGGTATTTATCTCCTCTTGTCACAAAAAATTCTTTATTTCCTATATTCTGGATATATATCAGTTCTTCCAGGGAAATATCGAGCTTCAGATAGCTCACTATTTCCTCAAATACTTTCCCTCTTGTGTTCATATTCAGCATTTTATCGGCGCTGAAATTTTTTAATATAATGCTGCCGTTTTTATCAAATAGCAAAATACCTTCTGACAGGCAGTTAAAAAGGCTCATGAAATCAACTGTTCTATCACGCTCAGACCTTTCTTCGCTTACCTCCGGCACTTTTCTGCGATAAAAAATATTTTTAAGAATATTTATCATAAGCTTTTACATCCCGCACTCTATCGCAATTCACTGTTGAAATAATATCCAACGCCCCTCTTGGTAAGAATATACTTCCAATTATTCGGATCGGTCTCCACTTTTTCTCTCAATCTGCGTATAGACACATCCACAGTCCTTACATCTCCGAAAAACTCGTATCCCCATACATTTTCAAGGAGATTTTCTCTTGAAAATATCTCCCCCGGATTTGACGCGAGATATTTCAAAAGCTCAAACTCTCTTACACTCAAATCTATGATCTTGCCGTCTCTGCGGACCTCATAATGAACCGTATCTATAATAAGTTTATCAAATACCATGACGCCGTTTTTGCCTGAAGAAACAGGCGAAGCTTTGCTCCTGCGCAAATTTGCCTTTATTCTGGCAAGAAGCTCTCTGGCGCTGAAAGGTTTCGTAATATAATCGTCAGCCCCAAGCTCAAGTCCAAGTATCTTATCGACCTCATCATTTTTTGCCGTAAGCATGATGATCGGCGTGCTTTTTCTTTCCCTCACAGTCTTACATACATCAAAACCGTCCATTCCAGGCAGCATAACATCCAAAAGTATCAAGTCTGGATCTTCCTCTACAGCCAACTGCACACCTTTAATACCATTATCGGCAGTAACGGTAGTATAGCCATTTTTCTCTAGATGAAATTTTAAAATATCCACTATTTTCTCTTCGTCATCGACTATCAAGATCTTTTCATTCATTGCGCCTTCCTCCGCCTTAATACTGCCAAAACAATATTATCAATTTCTTTTGTACTCCATTATAACATTAAAATTTGATATGGCCAAACTCTTTTTCCATGGGTAAAAAAAGAATTTCATTTATGGAACCGTCTGTTCGGAATAAATTTATTTACTTAAAATATTTATATCATATTGTAATATAAATAATATTTTTAACTTCTTATATAACAAAAGAGAATAAAAGAGGGGCTGTCCCCAAGACAGTCCCTCTTTAAAACATTCAAAATTATTTTACTTCAACCTCGGCTCCTGCTTCTTTCAGTTTACCTTCAATAGTAGCAGCCTCTTCTTTGGATACTCCCTCTTTAACGTTGCTCGGAGCTCCGTCGACCATATCCTTAGCCTCTTTAAGACCTAAACCTGTTACTTCTCTTACAGCTTTGATAACAGCAATTTTATTAGCTCCTATGCTCTTGAGAACAACAGTAAATTCAGTCTGCTCAGCAGCGGCGGCAGCGCCTCCTGCAGCAGCGGCAGGAGCTGCGACAGCAACAGCGGCAGCAGCGGATACGCCAAACTCAGTCTCGATCGTCTTTACCAACTCAGAAAGCTCTAAAACTGTAAGAGCTTTTACTTCTTCAACTATTTTTAATACGTTTTCACTAGCCATTTTTATTTTACCTCCAAATTATGTTAACAGTATTTTAAAAATTATTCAGCGCTTGCTTCAGCAGCGGCAGCTTCTGCCGGCGCTCCCTGCTTTTCAACGATAGCGTCTATAACTCTCGCAAAAGCCGCTATATTTTCGTTGAGTACACTTGCAAGACTTGCAAGCAACGTTTCCTTTGACGGAAGCTCGGCAATAGCCTTTATTTCATCTAAAGAAGCTATCTTTCCTTCCATTACGCCGGATTTGATTTCAATAGCATTAACTTTCTTTGCATATTCGCTTACGACCTTGGCAGGAGCAACGATATCCTCAGTGCTGAAAGCTATAGCTGTAGGTCCTTCGAGGAACTTATCAAGGCCGTCTATTCCGTTAGCATTCATAGCGAACTTAACAAGGGTATTTTTAACAACCTTATATTTAACGCCTGCTTTTCTCATAGCAGCTCTAAATTCTGTATCCTCTTCAACAGTAATTCCACGGTAATCAACAAGAATGATCGACTTCGCGTCCTTTAACTCTTCAGTCAGTTCTGAAACCACCGCTTTCTTCTGTTCTAAAACATCTAAACTTGGCATTGATACTACACCTCCATTCATATTAAAATAACAAACTTTAAAAATAAATCCTCTGCATAAGACATACAGAGGACATAATACCGCTTTACATATTTACCTCGGCAGGTCTTACCTTTATGCCTGCTGTCTTAAGCAAAACATTATTAAATTGAACCTTGTTTATATTATCATATAAACTTTACGTTGTAAAGAATCATATGGCGGACGGATTTATCTTTATGCCCGGTCCCATAGTAGACGTTATAACAACGCTCTTTAAATACTGTCCCTTAGCGGCGGCAGGTTTAGCCTTGATGACCGCGTCAAGTAAAGTTTTAAAATTGTCATAAAGTTTCTCCGTTCCAAAAGAAGCCTTTCCAAACGGACAGTGTATAATATTTGTCTTATCAAGTCTGTACTCTATCTTACCGGCTTTAATTTCATTGATAGCCTTGGTAAGATCCATTGATACAGTTCCTGCTTTAGGGTTAGGCATCAAGCCTTTAGGTCCGAGAACTTTACCAAGTCTACCTACAACACCCATCATATCAGGAGTAGCGACTACAACATCATAGTCAAACCAATTCTCATTTTGGATCTTAGATACCAAGTCCTCAGCTCCCACGTAATCAGCTCCCGCGGCTTCAGCCTCTTTAGCCTTATCGCCTTTTGCAAAAACAAGGATCCTGATCTTCTTACCTGTTCCATGAGGCAATACAACTGCTCCTCTTACCTGCTGATCAGCGTGACGTGAATCAACACCCAATTTGATATGGACTTCTATAGTCTCGTCAAATTTAGCCTTAGCTGTCTGTAAAACAACATTCATAGCCTCGTCCGGGCTATACAATTTTGCTCTGTCAACCAGTTTGGCACTTTCAATATACTTTTTCCCTCTAAACATAATTTCACTCTCCTTACCGGTGGTATTTTACTCGAAAGTCTATACTTTCTCCCACAAACAGTCATCGAATCATTCTTCAACAACTATTCCCATGCTTCTTGCTGTTCCCGCAAGCATGCTTGCAGCAGCTTCCAGACTACCTGCATTTAAATCAGGCATTTTCTGCTCAGCGATCTTCATAAGATCGGCCTTAGAAATTTTAGCCACCTTATCTTTGTTCGGCCTGCCTGAACCGCTCTCTATTTTGCATGCTTTCTTTAAAAGAACAGAAGCCGGCGGTGTCTTGGTTACGAAAGAAAATGTCTTATCAGCGTAAACCGTAATCACTACAGGAATAATAAGTCCTGCGTCCTTTGCCGTTCTTTCATTAAACTCTTTACAAAAACCCATGATGTTAACACCATGCTGTCCCAGAGCTGGTCCAACCGGTGGAGCCGGTGTAGCCTTTGCTGCAGGTATTTGCAACTTTACATAGCCAGTTATTTTCTTAGCCATATATTCCACCTCCCAATTAATAAAAAAATCTATATAAAATCAGATATATCAAAGATATACCAAAAGTTATATTCAAAAGTTAAAACAATTTCTGAACTTGATTAAATTCAAACTCTGCCGAAACTTCTCTGCCGAACATGGAAACAGTAACTCTGAGACGCTCTTTTTCAGGATTTACCTCCTCCACAACTCCGGTGAAACTCTCAAGCGGACCTGAAAGAACTCTCACACTATCTCCAACTTCGATATCCACAACATACTCAACTTGTTCAATGCCTAAAGAATAGACTTCCTCCTCTGTTAACGGGACAGGTTTAGACCCCGGACCGACAAATCCTGTTGCTCCTCTGGTATTTCTCACTATAAACCAGGTATCGTCAGTCATGATCATTTTAATCAGTACATAACCTGGAAAAACCTTTTTAAGGCTTGTCTTCTCTTTTCCGTCCTTTTTCTCGATTTCCTCGATCATAGGAACAACGATCTCAAAAAAATAATCCTGAAGGCCTCTGTTTTCAATGATCTTTTCCAGATTCGCTTTGACCTTATTTTCATAGCCAGAGTATGTATGGACAACATACCACTGGGGTACAGCGGACGTATTTTCTATCTGCATCAATCTCGCCCTCCTAAATAAATAATATCAACCCTTAATCAGCCTCTCAATCCCAAAAGTCTGCCTATCAATAAATCTCCGACAATAAGGTCCAATAAAGCTATTATTATTCCGACAATAAGGCAATAAACAATAACCGACACTGTACTGCTTAAAAGCTGTTTTCTAGTAGGCCAACTTACCTTCTTCATTTCCATGAACAAAGACTTGAAATATCTCCCTATTTTCTTAAAAAAGTTGTCTTTCTTTACTTTCTCAGCCATTTAGAACATCTCCAACCAATTATTTTGTCTCTCTGTGAGCAGTATGCTTACGACAGAACTTACAGTACTTATTAATTTCAAGTCTGTCCGGATTATTTTTCTTATTCTTTAATCCGTTATAGTTTCTCTGCTTGCACTCTGTACATGCAAGTGTAATCTTAACTCTCATCTTTACACCTCCAAAAGGGCATACAAATTCCGCGTCAAACAAAACGCATTAATTAATTTACCACAAATATTTTTTAAAGTCAACAGCAAATTAGAGCTTGACAGTATGATACTTGTAGATTTGTCAAACATATGTGACAAAGTACCTTGAAAAAAATAGCGAAGTCCCGTTTTTTATGCTATCTTTTAGTTAGCTATATAAAAAACTATTATGTATAATATAACACAAGATAGGCGCTTTCGTCTATCCCTTATTCAGTATGCCGAGAAATCTGGAGTTACTAAAGCCGCTATCAAATATAAAACCAATGGTTAGTACATCTTCCATTGGAAAAATCGCTATGACGGCTCCATGCGGTTACTCCAGATCTGTTTCCGGTCTCTACCGCTATTTACGTAAACAAAACAAGCTTCCTGTAAAGCCTCCTAACCCCAAGTATGTTCCCAAACCCTATGAACAGATGCTTTATCCAGGTCAGCGCATCCAAATTGACGTTAAGTTTGTTCCTTCTGTTTGCCTGGTAAATGAGGCTAAAGGCCTAAAGTTCTA
>CASDQQ010000105.1 GCA_949282945.1 uncultured Eubacteriales bacterium | reverse complement strand
CATCCATGGCAAGCCTCATATCTTATAAGTTTATAGCCGGGGATTATCCTGAACTTAAGACAAAATATATAATTACATTTACCGTCCTTAATGTTATGTTTCTGGCAGTTCTCCTTATAGCGGGAATATTCCTGTAGTTTTTTCGAACAAACGTTCACTTTTCTCTTGACAGCGAACAGATGTTCTGTTATTATGTTCTCAGTAAAAAGAACATATGTTTGTGAAGGGCGGGTGAAACCATGACAGGTGCTTTACATAGCAGAGAAAACGGAAAGAGATACAGAATAGCTTCCAGATTAAAGTTTACCATATTTATAACCATAGTGATTCTTATGGCTGTATTTGTTGTAGCTACGATGGCCGGGTTCAACGATGTCAGCGGTTCCACCATAGACCGGTTCGAGTACAGAACCGTAGCGTCCGGCGAAACATTATGGTCCATAGCGTCCGACTATAACGACGGATCCGAGGATATACGCCAGACCATATATGAAATATGCCAGGCTAACGACGTTACGGCTGAAACTCTTACGGCCGGACAGCAGCTGGTTATACCGCTGTAATATTGCCGTAAAAACGAGGCTCTAATTTGCGTTTTAAGCGATTTTTTACGGCAGGGTAATATCTCAGGTCATATTGAAAAAGCTATCATTTTAACCAAACCTTATAACATAAAAATAATCCTTTAGCCGGGCCGCTCATAAAGCTGAAGACTGGGAAGCAGTGAGTCGGGCCGCCACGGCAGGGATTATTTTTTTTACAGTGAAGTATGTGTCTCGATGAAAGTGAGAGAAGAATATCTTGATATGTTAATTTTGCGCGGCCATAGAACACCGTATGATGTGGCGGACGTCGATTATCGCTTTTCTGCTGTGTTTTAACCATAACTATTCCCAAAATTATGTTTTTAGGAATAGTTAGGTCTCTTGCCCACTATCACATTATGACGGCTTTGTACCACTCCATGTTTCTATCGGTCGGATTATATTCCTTTACCATTTCGAAAAAGTCTTCAATAAGAGTTCCTCTGAAGTGCTGGCTTAATATCTCTCCGTCGTCTTTAAGTTTTACCATATGATAAATGCCTGTCTCTTCATCAAATGATTCTTTGATGAACTTAAATCCCTTGACGGTATCGTCCTTTAAGTGAAACTCGATACTATATACATTGTAACCGCCTTTTGCCTGTCCAAGCTGTGTACCTTCAGACTCGCAGCGATTTATGGCACGTATCAGGGATTCAATATCCCCTTCCTCATATACGCATGTTTTATCGAATTCCGCCTCTATGGTAAGCTCCGCAAATTTGACATCTGAGGCTTTGATATCTACACCGGTAAACGTTCCTAAGACGAATACGCGGATAAGGACAGCTGCCATTATAAGTCCAATCACGGACACCAGCTTCATTTTCCTATTTATAACCATATGCAATAAGCCTCTTAAAGTTCAAGATATTTTGTGATATTATATTTATTACCGCTACTCAACGCACTATATTGGATTTCTTTATCGATTGCTTTAGCAGAAACTTCTAAGGTTCTATATCCACTACTGTAAAGCGGATCCATTATATAAACAAAATAGGTAGTGGATGCCGATACAGAGTTCACACTATATCCTCTAACCACAATAAAATGCCCTGAGATTAAATTATAGCTAACATAAGAAGCTATAGGGTTATTTGCCTTAATGTTTCTCTGAACATCACTCATCTTTAATGCAAAACTATTTGTTGATGTTGAAAGGTTATACTTGTCAGATAGTATTTGCTTTATTGTGCTTATTGGTTTACGTGTCGTCAAATTTCCTGAGTACTCTCTAGCGATGTTTTTAGGGTCAAGAACGACGTTCGGTTTTTTAAATTGTCCCACTGATGTTGCCACACATGCCCAACAATAACTACTACCATCTGCTTGAATTTTTTTAGGTACACTAAGAGTCTTGTACCCAGCAGTTACTGTACCACGCGTAGCAATAGGACTATACGTTATCTCGTTAAGTTTATTAACAGTTTCTTTTTTTATTGTAGTGTCTTTTTTTAAAATAGATGAAGATTCAGTAAAATTAGGATCTATGTTAATTTCAACATTTATTTTTTTTACTTCATCACCTAAATATACCAACTGACAGTCATTAGTAAAAACTATGCATACAGCTTCATGTAGTTTATAACTTGTGTTCAACTCAGAAACAAAAGCTTCACTGTACTCTAATAACACTTCATTCTCAGAACCTAGTCTAGCGATAATTATTCCTATCACATTCTCATTAAAAATAACAGGATAATACTTCACACTGGCAATTTCAATCATGTTATCGACATAATTATAAACCGGAATAGAATTACCAAGATAATAAGTTCCCGAGTTATCTAAATTCGAATATTCTCCACTAACTCGAGCAGCTTCCATAATCCCAGGTGCTTTATCTAATACAATTTCATCGATAGTAACGGATGCATCTTCCATCACTTCATTTACAGCATGGCCTGTATCAGCCTCCACAACCGTAAAACTTAATGAGCATACAACTACTAATGTAAGTAATTTCGCTATACGTTTTTTCATAGTACGCACCTCCTTCGAAATAATATAATTTAAAATTTCCTTATATTTACATTATATTATATTCTGAAAATAATGCAACTGTTTTTTGTATTTTCAAAATTTAATATTATTTACAATGGGATCTGAATTAGTCTGATTCACCGTTAAACGGACATCTCCTGCCGAGGCACTGATTGTTTTCATGAGAACGGCTGCATTTTATTTCGGATATGTCCATCTTTACGCCCAGGTTTTCCTCTATGAACTTTACGGCTTCCGTCAAAGCCAGATACGAATTTCTCTTGCAGCACCTCGGACCTCCGACTGCTCCTATGCTTCCAAGGGCTTTAGATGTCATTAGATTGGAAAGTCCCCAGGGCTTACCTGAAAGCGGTGTTGAACCTGTTATAACGGAAACGGCTATGCCCGTGCTTATGCCTGCTCCGCACGCTCCCCAGAAACCGCACGCGCCTCCGGGCACTTCCCTGCCCCTCTCCTGCATTTCAAAAAGCGCCTTTTCAAGGTCTATTCCGCCGCCTGCATTTCTGTAAGCTGTAAGCAGTGCAGAGCCTACCATTATGTGGTGTTCAGGTCCGTGCATGTGGCAGAAATCCATATTCATGAGTCTGTCCATAATTTCCACCGGATTTGACGACTTTTCCTTCAGACAGGCGGAAATCACCGCATCTATACCGCTTTCGTGGCAGCTGCTGCAAACAAAATGGCCGTTTTCACACTTTGTCCGGGAAATTTCCTTTTTATGACATATTTCAC
>CASDQQ010000104.1 GCA_949282945.1 uncultured Eubacteriales bacterium | reverse complement strand
TATCTTCAACGAAGGAAACGTCATTAGTTTTGGTCTTTAACTGAACAGTGATCTCTACTCTGTTCCTTGAAGCGGTTTTGGATTTAATTGAGTAATTGTATCTTGAGAGCTTGCGCCTTAAATCCAAATCGGTGCCTCTTTCATAGCGTATAACCAACAGATAGGTATTTATAGAGGACTTTGACATATTCAATATTATTAAAACTATTCCTATCAGCAGTGCTCCGGCTATTGCAAAGGATATACGCTGTGCTCCGCACGCTATACCGTTTGAAATCGACCAGAAAAGATAAACTATATCAAGAGGATCTTTTACCGCCGCCCTGAATCTTACTAAGCTCAAAGCTCCCACAAGTCCCAGAGAAAGCACAAGGTTTGAACTTATAGTACAAATTATTAGACAGGATATAGCCGACAGAACAATAAGAGATATTCCAAAGCTGTGATTGTATACTACTCCCCTAAAAGAAGCCTTATATATAAAAAGAATAAAGAAGGCTATAAGAAGAGAAGCTATCATACCTACCACAAGGTTTGCTATGTTCGCGGTGGTGAAACTGTCTAAAACACTTTTTTTGATAATATCCGCCATTTTTATTTAACACTCCTTAAGATTATATTTTTCAAGCGCCAACCGGCACAAAACATACTTTGAAACAGCTTGAGATGAGGTTGCCACATGGAGCATGTCCCTCACCACATCCGGAAGGATATTATTGAATTTTACTTCCATAACTACGTTTTTATATACTTCAGAGGGTATTTCTATATGACTGTCAAAATCAAATATATCCAGACTTCCGTCGACGGTGGAGATTTTTTTGTCAAAAGTCACTCTGACGTCGCTTACAGGATATATAAACGGATCGCGGTAATAATCCACTATGACTACAGGCTTTAAAAGGTCTGTTTTGATTTTTGCATAAAAAAGCTTTTTGAGCGGATCGCCGCTTTGCAAAAGAAATCCGGGCCTGCCGTTCAGTATAGAGTAATATTCCTTTAAAGTTAGAGGCGAGCTTTCTTTGAAGATGTGATTTCCATACTTTCCTTTTCTTTCAAGCTTTATGATTTCATCCGACTTATCGTACACGCGTATACGAAATTTTTCACGCTGATATATGCCCGCGCCTTTTTCATTTAGAGCAGAGTCATAAACGTCGTCAAAATAAAGACTTCTTATATGATACCCATTTTTGCTATTTGCGTGAGGGTCTTTGTACATAATAGGGACCAGGCGGGAACGCAAAATGTAATACTCATACGGAGATATAAGATATTTGTATTCATGCCTGAATTGATTTCTTAAAGACATTTTTCTAAACCCCTTAAGCACTTAATAAAATTACCAGTTAAGTATACTATAGCCTAATTTTTAAATCAATATAATTAGGAGGAAAACGGGATATCATAAACGATTATCTTAATGTTGTCTAGGACATATTTAAATGAAGCTGACATCTGTTAATGCTATCGTACTTTGATTTACAAAAGTCTGCTGTACTCTTAAGTTTTACTTATTGATTGAGGTATAAACGTTGTATGACAGTCTATGAAAATACACAAGATATTATTGACATATGCTCATAATAAAGATAGAATTTTATTATCATAAAAAGCGGAAAAGGTAATGGAGTATCGTTTCCTAAAAGAGAGGTGAGCAAATGTCCAGACCGGAAAAGTGCAGAAGGATATGTTCCATACCAAAAGTGAGGCGCTTTGCGCCGGTTGATGGAGAACCCGGCGAAGAGATAGTTATGGGCTATGACGAGTACGAAACTATCCGTCTTATCGATATGGAAAATTTGAGTCAGCTTGCCTGCGCGAAGAAAATGGGAATAAGCCGTTCGACGGTGGCCAGAATTTATGGCAATGCCCGTAAAAAGCTTGCCGATGCTTTGATAGGAGGTAAGGCACTGCGGATTGCAGGCGGCGATGTACATGTGTGTGCAAGAATACGTCCGGAGTGCGTAAATATTGTAAACTGTTGCCATAGAGGAAATATGGGACGCGAAAAGGAGGAACTGAAATGAAAATATTGATTCTTGGAGGGGTAGCGGCAGGTACTAAGGTCGCGGCAAAGCTAAAACGCGAGGACCGCGGCGCCGAAGTTACGATTATTACGAAAGGAAAGGACATTTCTTATGCCGGATGCGGGCTTCCTTATTATGTAGGAGGACAGATCGAAAGCCGCGATGAGCTTATAGTCAACACCCCGCAATCGTTTGAGGCGCTGACGGGCGTACATGTTGTGACCGGCATGGAGGCGATTTCGGTGAATGCTGAGAGCAAAAATGTACTGATCCGGGATACTGTCACTAAAGAAATAAATACAGTAGATTATGATAAACTTGTGATCGCTACAGGAGCTTCTGCAATATTACCTAATATTGAAGGTATTGGACAAAAAGGTATTTTTACTGTACGTACGCCGGATGATGCCATATATATGCGCAGCTTTATCAAAGAAAAAAATGTGAAAAGAGCTGTTGTTGTAGGCGGAGGTTTTATAGGTTTAGAAATGGCGGAAAATTTAAAAGCCCAAGGTATTTCTGTAACGGTTATCGACGCCGCCACGCAGCTGATGCCTGAGATTTTTGATCCTGAAATGGCCGGATTTATTAAAAAGCATTTGACTCAAAATGGAATACGTGTATTAACAAAAACAGCGGCGCTCTGCTTAGAAGGAGACGGAGATGTGACCGGGGTTCGTACGGAGGTTGCTGCTTTCCCATGTGAACTGGCGGTCATAGCCGTGGGAGTAAGACCCAATACGGAATTTTTGAAAGACAGCGGTATTGCCCTTGACCACGGAAAAGTTCTGGTGGATAATAAGCTGCGTACCAATATTGAACATATATATGCTGTAGGAGACTGCGCAATGGTTACTAATCGTATAACGGGGCAGAGGCAATGGTCTCCTATGGGGTCTTCCGCCAATATGGAAGGAAGAACATTGGCTCAGATCCTGACGGGGAGTGAAAAAAGCTATCCCGGCGTTCTTGGCACGGGAATCGTGAAGCTGCCGCAGCTAAACTGCGGACGTACCGGGCTTACAGAGGAGCAGGCAAGGGCGGCAGGGTTCGATGTTATCACGTCGCTTATGGTCACTGACGACAAGGCCCACTACTATCCTGATTCAGATACCCTTGTTATTAAGCTGATCGCGGACAGGACAAAACATAAACTGTTGGGAGTACAGGCCCTCGGAGCTGGAAATGTAGATAAGATAATAGATATAGCTGTGACCGGAATTAACATGGGCGCGAGACTGGAGGACTATGAAAATGCTGATTATGCATATGCTCCGCCGTTTTCCACCGCCATACATCCGTTTGTTCAGGCGGTCTATGTACTGATGAACAAATTAAATGGAGATATTGTATCTATAACGCCGAGGGAATATCTTGAGGGCATGGCGGACGGGTACAAAGTGGTCGATGTTAATTCAGAGCCTAAAATAAGAGGAGCTTATTATGTAGATCTGAAGAATGTCAACGGTCCTGTAAATGGTCTGGAAAAGGAGGATAAACTTTTACTGGTCTGCGCAAGAGGCAAACGGGCCTATATGCTGCAAAATCGGCTTAAGTATTTTGGATATAGAAATACAGTTGTGCTAGAAGGAGCTACATATTTTAACGACGTGCGTGTTAAAAACGTAAAGTCTGCAGTATCTGCCGAGGAAATGACTCAAGTGAAGGCGCTTGGATTTTTGTGGGATAAAAATACGCCGGATAAATTTAACGCGCGCGTAATAACCCGCAACGGAAAGATTACATCTGAAGAAAGCGCCGTGATAGCTGAAGCGGCTAAGCGTTTCGGCAGCGGCGAGATAACTATGACTACCCGCCTGACTCTGGAAATTCAGGGAGTTCCTTTTGAAAATATCGAGCCTTTGCGGGACTTTTTGGCTCAGTACGGGCTTCAGACAGGAGGGACCGGCTCTAAGGTACGTCCGGTTGTTTCCTGCAAGGGGACAACATGTCAGTATGGACTTATAGATACATTTTCTCTTTCTGAAGAAATCCATGAGCGCTTTTTTATCGGATATAATAATGTTAAATTGCCCCACAAATTCAAGATCGCTGTGGGAGGATGTCCAAATAACTGTGTTAAGCCGGACCTGAACGATCTTGGGATAGTGGGCCAACGGGTGCCTGAGATAGATTTAGAAAAGTGCCGCGGCTGTAAAATCTGTCAGGTTGAAAAAGTCTGTCCGATCCATGTAGCGTCAGTACGCGAGGGAAAGATAGTGGTCGATCAGGATGAGTGCAACCATTGTGGCCGATGTATTGGTAAATGTCCTTTTAAGGCTTTTGAGAGTTACACTAACGGATACCGTGTTTACATCGGAGGACGCTGGGGCAAAAAGGTGGCGAGAGGACGTTATCTGGATAAAGTGTTTACAGATAAAGAAGAGGTTTTAAGTGTAGTTGAAAAGGCGATCCTTCTTTTTAGAGAGCAGGGTGTTACAGGAGAGAGATTTGCAGATACGGTAGAAAGGATAGGCTTTGAAAATGTACAAGAGCAGCTGTTTGGCAACGACCTGCTGCTGCGCAAGGAGCAAAATATTACCGCTCAGAAGCATCTGAAAGGAGGAGCTACTTGTTGAGCCAACAAAAGAAGCTTGCATGCTTTCTTATATTGACGGCGCTTACGCTCTGTTTTTGCGCATGCTACGCGGATGTGCCAGAGCCACCTATAAACAAGGTATATTACAGCTTTGAAGATGATTTGGGAAATGATATAGTGCTTTATTGGAAACCTACGCAGGTAGCGGTGCTGTTTTCATCTTTTGCAGAGGTCTGGGAACTTGCCGGAGGCAAGACTTCTGTCACTGTGGGAGAAAGTGTAGAAAGAGGATTTGCGGATCACAGCGCTGTTTTAGTGGATGAAGGTGCGGGCAAAACTATAAACACGGAATCGCTTGTAGCTGCCGGACCGGATTTTGTCATATGTTCGGCCGATATTCCCGCTCAGACAGAGGCGGCCGAACTTTTAAACGATGTTGGAATTCCGGCGGCGTGTTTTCATGTGGATACATTTGAAGAATACCTGAATATGCTTAAGGTATGCACTGATATCACCGGAGACAAAGAAGCGTATCAGAAAAACGGCGAAGAGGTTGCAGAACGTATCGATAATATGATGGGGTCCCTGAGCGGAGACCCAAAAGAGAAAAATATACTTTTTATTCGTGCGGGAAGCAGCGCTTCGGCAACAAAGGCGAAAACGGCGGAAGATCATTTTGCCGCGGCTATGCTAAAGCAGTTAGGAACATATAATATTGCTGAAAATGCCCCGGTTCTGCTAGACGGACTGAGCATCGAAGAAATCATTACAGCAGATCCTGATTTTATTTTTATCGCTACTATGGGAAAAGAAGAGGCCGCTATGACATATATGGATTCTGTATTGTCGGAGCCGGCCTGGCAGAGCCTGACTGCCGTGCGACAGGGAGATTACTGCTATCTGCCAAAGGATTTGTTCCAATTTAAACCTAATGCAAAATGGGATGAAGCATATCAATATTTGATTGATTTAATTTATGAAAAATAAAATGATTTCTATAAAAAAATATAGTGTTTTTATACTGCTGACGGTTGCTCTTTTGGGCGCAGCATTACTGGCCCTATGGCTAGGAAGTGCAAAGCTGAGTTTTTCTGATTTATTAACGGGCCTGCTGTCCGATAAAGACAGCAGGCTGACTATTATTGTTCGGCATATCCGAATTCCCAGAATGCTAGCGGCTTTATTAGCCGGAGTAGGACTGTCGATTTCCGGTGTGCTGCTGCAGGGAGTAACGGACAACGGTCTTGCAAGTCCGAATATTATAGGCGTAAACTCAGGAGCTGGCTTTATGACTATACTGACGCTTTCACTTTTTCCAAAATCAGTATTTGCGCTGCCGTTCGCGGCTTTTTTCGGGGCATTTGCGGCGACTCTGGTCATTATATGGATAGCCGGTCAAATAGGCTCGTCAAAGATTACGATAATTCTTGCCGGCATGGCGATGACATCTGTTTTAAATGCAGGAATTTCATTTTTATCACTTTTAGACACTGATGTTATAACGGCTTATAACGCTTTTTCCATAGGAGGCGTTTCCGGAGTGACTGTGAAAAGTTTATTTGTACCGGCAATTTTGATTTTCCTTTCGTTAGGTGTTTCTCTATTGCTTTCATCGCGTATTTCTATTTTATGTCTGGGAGACAGCCTGGCTTCTTCCCTTGGGGTGAGGGTACGTCGTCTGCGCGTAGTCTGTCTGATATGCGCGTCCGCTTCAGCGGCCTCAGTCGTAAGTTTTGCGGGGCTGCTAGGGTTTGTAGGACTTATCGTGCCGCACATCGCCAGAAAAATTACTGGAGGCAATATGGCCCAAAATCTCGTTAGTTCAGCTATGATCGGAGCAACTATCGTAATTCTGGCAGATACGTTGGGGCGCACGCTGTTTGCGCCTACAGAAATACCGGTAGGCATTGTCATGGCTTTGATAGGGGCTCCGTTTTTTCTGATACTGCTGTTTAGGAGGAAAGAAAATGCTTGAAATTAAGGGACTTTGCGTAAGCAGGGGAGGCAGGCTGATACTGGATGAAGTAAATATGTGTCTGACTCCCCATACTTTGACGGTATTAGTGGGGAAAAATGGATGCGGCAAATCCACGTTGGTTTCCTGCATAAATCAGACTGTAACTTATCGTGGAGAAATAAGTTTTTCCGGACGAAATCTTGCTCTAATGCCGCCAAAGGAACGAGCATGTGTTATATCTTTTCTGCCGCAGATCCTGAGAACACCGCATATTACAGTGGAAGAACTTGTTTCTATGGGCAGAAGTCCGTATATAGATATTGGACATCATATGACGAAAAGAGACAGAGAAGCAGTGGAACGCGCTATTTGCAACGCAGAAATTGAAAACCTGGCAGAACGCTATGTGGACGCGCTGTCCGGAGGCGAAAGGCAGAAGGCATATCTGGCTATGGCTATAGCTCAGGATACCCGTATAATGATACTGGACGAACCTACTACATATATGGATATGACATACGAGTATACATTTATGAAGCTGCTTGGCACTATGTGCCGGAAGTATAAGAAAACTTTACTGGTAGTAATGCATAATTTAAATCAGGCGGTACGTTATGCCGATCGCCTGGCGGTGTTGGAAGACAGAAGAATTATGTTCGAGGGTTCCACTGATGAGTGTGTTAAGTCCGGTGTTTTGGAAAGAGTATTTTCCGTGCGCCGATATGACACGGAAGGAAGATATTTCTTTGCAGCGGAGTGACCTAGATGCAATTTCCTGCATATACTGTGGTGAAAGAGCATCGGAGGTTTTAAAAGTGATCTATATTAAGGGCGTTAATGGTGTAAAAATTGCAGTTTACGACTATAATCCGGGAGGGAAGGAAACTGTATTTCTGGTGCATGGGTGGCCTCTTTCCGGCAAAATGTACGAATATCAAACTGAACTTCTTTTGAGAAGAGGATACAGAGTAGTTGTAATAGATCTGAGAGGCTTTGGAAAATCAGATGTCCCGGCATACGGATATTCCTATGATTTAATGTCTGAAGATATATATTGTATTGTAAAGGCTTTGGGCTTGAGAGCTTTTATACTTGTGGGATTTTCCATGGGAGGAGCTATCGTACTGAGGTATATGAGAAGATTTAGGGGATATGGAGTAAAAAAACTCATTTTACTTTCTGCGGCGGCTCCCTGTTGGACTCAAAGGGAAAATTTTCCTTATGGTTTGACTAAAGACTATGTTGACGGACTTATATATCTTGCGTCCACAGACCGTCCGCAGCTTTGCAGAAATTTTAGCAGGCAGCTTTTTTCCTGTCCTCACAGTGAATATGTAATAAACTGGTTTGAAGGTATAGCTTTGGAGGCATCCGGAGTGGGAACCATTCAAACGGCAGTTTCACTGAGAGATGAGGATGGAAGACAGGATCTGAAATGTGTAAATGTTCCCGCCAGAATTATTTATGGCATGAAAGATCAGGTAGTGGATCCCCAATTGATTTCAACTCAGCATAGAGAAATCAAAGGCTCAAAATTATATACGCTTTCTGATAGCGGACACGGAATCGTATACGACCAATTAAAAGAATTCAATAAATATTTTCTGGAAGCAATAATGTGTTAAGATAAGATTAATTTATGTTACTTTTACTAAATTACAAACCCGCCGTTGGGACTTATGACCTGACCGGTCATAAAGTCGGCCTTTTCTGAGGCAAGGAACAATATAACATCCGCTATATTTTTAGGAGAGCCGATTACTCCAAGTGGAGTATCCTGCTTAAGAAGTTCTATATCCTCCGGAGAAAGATTCCTGTTCATGTCCGTGTCTACAACTCCCGGAGCCACACAATTGACCTGTATATTGGAGGGCCCAAGTTCTTTAGCAAGAGCTTTTGTCATACCTATTACGGCGGCTTTTGAAGAAGAATAACATGTTTCCATAGAAGCTCCGCATATTCCCCAGATGGAGGATACATTTATTATTTTCCCGGATCTTTTACGTATCATATAGGGAAGTACCTCCTGGGTACAGTTAAAGATCCCTTTAACATTTACGGAAAAAATCCTATCCCATTCTTCCGGGCTTATATCGGTGAAAAGCTTATATTGCGATATACCGGCATTATTTACAAGAATATCGGCCGGACCCAGATAGTCAGATACCTTTTTAATCATATCCCGGACCTGGAGACGGTCGGAAACATCGGCGCGGCAGATAATACAGCCGTATTTATTTCCTGTAAATGAAATGATTTCGTTGTAAAGCTCTAAAGCTTTATCTTGACTGTTCATATAATTTATAGCTACGTTGTAGCCGGCAGCCGCAAATTCGCGGGCAGTCTGAGCGCCTATTCCCCTTGAGGCCCCCGTAATTATTACTGTGCGGGACATAAAAACTCCTTTGACAAAACGCATATACAATATTCGCAATCATTATATCAATAATCCGGAAAATATGGAATATAAAGAAAAAAAAGAAAATATTTATGTACAGATACATAAAACGGAAGGGATTGATATACATATGAAAATTGCCGGAAAGTCCTTCATAAAAGGCGCGGCTATTTTAGTTGCGGCGGGAATGCTTACAAGAGCTCTCGGATTTGTATACAGGATATATCTGTCAAACCTTATAGGCGCGGAAGGAATGGGACTTATTTCCTTAACCGGACCGGTATATTCACTTATAATACTTACGCTTACATCTGGAGTTTCGATAGCTGTATCCAGACTGACCGCTGAGGAAAAAGCGAAAGGTAATGAATGCAATACGGGGAAAATAACTAAAATGGCCGCGCTCATAGTAGGGACAGGCGGACTTCTGGCAGCCGGAATTTTAATGCTGACAGGGCATTTTGTAGCGGATGTTATTTTAAAAGATTCTCGTACGTATTTATCTCTTATGGCATTGGTTCCATGTATACCTATAGTAGCGTGCCAGTCGGCCATAAAAGGATATTTTTACGGTTCCCAGAATGTGGCGCCCAACGCCCTTGCCAATATTGTGGAACAGACTGTGCGCATAGGACTTGTCTTGGCGCTCTTGCAGTATGCAATGGGATTGGGACTTGAATACACGTGCGCGTTGGTCACAGTGGGAAGCGCTATAGGTGAAATATTTAATCTTGGAGTTGTTTTTGTTGCCTATATAATTGACAGGAAAAAAATTAAACGAACGGGTACTCCGATGCGTAAACGTGATATTGGAAAAACTATAGCTTCCATTGCGGTACCTGTATCCGCCACAAGATTTATAAGCTCCGTCATAGGCACAGTAGAATCTATCCTGATCCCGAGAAGGCTTTTAGCTGGAGGGCTTGATTACAGCGGAAGCCTGGCGGAACTGGGAAGACTTTCGGGAATGGTATCTCCTCTGATATTTTTTCCGTCGGTAATAACTTCAGCGTTAGCTACAACGTTGGTCCCGGCTATTTCCGAAGCGGTTTCTGTAAAAAATTATCCTCTTGCCAACAGGAGAATTTCCAAATCTCTCAATATGAGTTTTATGATGGGATTTGTTTTTATGGCTGTATTTATGAGCTTCCCTGACGAAATCGGAGGGATCTTGTACGCTAAGGAAAATATAGGCGGAATGCTATATATGATGTCTTTTACATGTATTTTTATATATGTACAGCAAACTCTGACTGGTATACTCAACGGATTTGATAAGCAGAAAGAAGCTTTTATAAGTTCACTTATAGGCGATATATTAAAAATCGGATTCGTATGGTTCGCGGTACCTGTATATGGAGTAAAGGGCTATGTAATGGGACTTATAACGAGCGAGATCATAGTATGCCTTATAAATTTGAGGACTATAATAAAATCCACCGGAATGAGCGTGGATCTAAGGAACTGGATAATAAGGCCGGGAGGCGTTTTCGCGCTTATGTTTTTACTTTCTAAAGCCATAAGGAGCGCGGTTACCGTTATTCCTGTGGACGTAAGAGTACAGACTTTCTTAATGGTGGGTATACAGCTTGTCATAGCTCTTTTGGCTTTAAAAATTATAAAGGATAAAAGCAAAGTACGTTAAAAGCTTGGTTAAAATGCGGAAAAAGTTGTAAAAACTTGATTTATTCATGCGGTATGATAGAATTTAAATATAAACTTTAAATTCTATTTTTCAGGAGGTAAAATTTATGGCGAACAGGTTTGTTTTGAATGAAACATCGTATCACGGAAAAGGCGCGATTACCCATATTGCAGATGAGGCTAAAGGCCGGGGGTTTAAAAAAGCTTTTGTATGCTCTGACCCGGATTTAATCAAGTTTAATGTGACCGGCAAGGTGATAAAAATACTTGATGACGCAGAACTTGACTATGAAATCTATTCCGATATTAAAGCTAATCCTACTATAGAAAATGTACAGAACGGCGTCAAGGCTTTCAAAAAGGCCGGAGCCGACTATATTATCGCTATAGGCGGCGGATCATCTATGGACACGGCAAAAGGCATAGGGATCATAATCAATAACCCCGAGTTTGCGGACGTAAGAAGCCTTGAAGGCGTTGCTCCAACAAAGAACCCCAGTGTTCCTATAATAGCGGTGCCTACTACGGCAGGAACAGCTGCTGAGGTTACTATAAATTATGTTATTACAGATGCTGAGAAAAATCGTAAAATGGTATGTGTGGACGTTCATGATATACCTGTTGTAGCGGTGGTAGACCCGGACATGATGTCTTCGATGCCCAAAGGACTTACCGCTGCCACCGGAATGGACGCGCTTACCCATGCGATAGAAGGATACATAACTAAAGGAGCCTGGGAACTTTCCGATATGTTCCACTTAAAAGCAATAGAGATCATTTCCAGGTCGCTTCGCAAGGCTGTGGACAATGATGACGAGGGAAGAGAAGGAATGGCTTTGGGACAGTACATCGCCGGAATGGGTTTTTCCAACGTTGGCCTTGGTATAGTACATTCAATGGCTCATCCTCTTGGAGCTCTTTATGATACCCCTCACGGTGTGGCGAACGCTATAATCCTTCCTACTGTTATGGAATACAATGCGCCGGCTACAGGAGAAAAATACAGAGAGATCGCAAGGGCCATGGGAGTAAAAGGCGTTGATGAAATGAGCGTGGATGAATACAGAAAAGCAGCTATAGACGCTGTAAAACAGCTTTCAAAAGATGTGGGCATCCCTGAAAATCTTAAAGATATCGTAAATCCGGACGATATCAGATTCCTTGCCGAATCCGCTTACGCTGACGCGTGCTGCCCGGGCAATCCGAGAGATACGAGCGTGGATGAAATAATCGAACTTTATAAATCATTGATTTAATTTTAGTTTGTACATAAAAACTCCTGTATAAAAACAGGAGTTTTTTTAAAAGGCGGGAGGGCGTATATATGACTATAGATATGTTTATAGAAAAAGCCGGGGAACAGAGAGCTGTGAACTTTATACTTATGAAAGACGGAAGGATAAAATATTCTCATAATTGGGATCATGAGCAAAGAAGAAATGTCTATTCAGCCGCCAAAAGCTTTACATCCGCTGCAGTGGGTATAGCTGAAAAGGAAGGACTTCTTTCCATAGATGAGTTGATTGTAGATATATTTAAAGAGGAACTTCCCCAGGATGTTTCAGAAAATTTAAAGAGTGCAAGGATTGAGGATCTACTTACCATGTGTTTGGGTCAGGAAAACCCGTGGCTTATGAGCGGAGAAAGACCTTTTATAAAGGAGAAAAACTGGGTAAAATATGTGCTTTCAAAACCATTTACTGAAAAACCGGGGCAAAGTTTTCTGTATAATAACGCGGGTCCCTATCTTGCGGGCGTTATCGTACAAAGAAGAGCGGGCTGCAGCCTGTGCGACTATCTATATCCAAGACTGTTTGAGCCATTGGATATCATGAAGCCTATGTGGGAATCAGATCCTTTAGGATATACTTTCGGCGCGGGAGGACTCTTTCTGTGTGTTTCGGAAATGGCCAAATTCGGACAGCTTTACATTCAGGATGGATTGTGGAACGGGAAACAAATAATTCCTGAAAACTGGATAAGAAGATCAACTCAAAAGCATGCGGATGTAGGAGACTATGGATATGGATATCTTTTTTGGCTTGGGGAAAATTCGTTCCGTGCTGACGGCATGTACGGGCAGCTTATTATTTGCTATCGGCAAAAAGGAATAGTTATAACGCTTGCGTCGGAAAGCAGGAACGCCGGAGAACTAATAAGGCTTTCAGACGAATTGGCGTGCACGATGGAATAGTTATGATAATGAAAGGAAAGCGATATGGAAGATATTATTGATATGTTATATAAAAGAGCAAAAGAGATTGCGGGACAATTCCCTCTCGGGGGATTTTCCGGAAACAGCGCCGGAGCTGTAGGATGCGCGCTTAAAAGCAAAAACGGGGGAATTTATACGGGAATCTGCATAGATGTAGCGTGCAGCATGGGATTTTGCGCCGAGCATTCCGCTATATCGGAAATGCTTAAATACAGAGAAACGGAAATAGAATATATAATCGCGGTAAATTATAAAGGAAATATTTTACCGCCCTGCGGCAGGTGCAGAGAATTTATGGCGCAGATAGATCCCAAGAACGCGGATACAAATGTAATAGTCGGACCTGGTAAAGTTATAAAGCTCAAAGATCTGCTGCCTTATATGTGGACGGAAGAATTTTAGGAATATTTAAAAGGATATGGAAATTGATTTTTATAAAAGAATGAACGTGGTGTGCAAAGCTATACCCTATGGCAGGGCGGCTTCATATGGGCAGGTTGCTATGCTTTGCGGAAAGCCTAACTGTTCAAGACAGGTGGGGAGGGCTTTGAAACTGGGACTTTGCGGAGATGTTCCCGCTCACCGTATAGTGAACAGTAAAGGATATCTTACGGGAGCCGGAGCGTTTGAAACGGAAGATACGCAGAAAGATCTGCTTTTGTCCGAAGGCATAGAAGTTATTGACGGAGAAAGGATAAATTTAAAAATTTACGGGTGGAAAACAGAAGTACCTGAAATAAACTATTTTAGAGATATTTTTTCAAAAAACAATATATAGTATATGAGTGTTTAAATATTAACAAAATATTGTATTAAAAGGTGTTGACGTAAAACTATACGTATGTTATATTATGAACACGAAAGCTTCTTGCGACTGACGGAGAAGGTGGAAAGACCACCGGGGAGCAGGGAGAATGAAAAGCCGACCGTCTGGGCAATATCGCAAGGATAAGCGATATTGCCTTTTTGTTTGTAGTATAGAAAGGAGATTATCTGTAATATGGAACAGTGGAAAAATTTTGTGCCTGGAAATTGGCAGAAAGATATAGATGTAAGAGATTTTATACAGAAAAACTATACTCCCTATGAGGGAAATGAAGATTTTTTAGAGCCTCCTACAGAAAGAACAGCAAATCTTCTCAAAAAATTTGAAAAATTGCTTAAAGAGGAACAGGCCAACGACGGT
>CASDQQ010000103.1 GCA_949282945.1 uncultured Eubacteriales bacterium | reverse complement strand
CGAAAAACAAAATAAAGAAAATAAAATAAGGAAAAAAGCTCCTTTGGTCAAGGTCATTAAAAAGGGAGACCTTAAGCCGCTGAATATTGTGCTTCAATACGTGTTGGCTGTGTTTATCGCGATAGCCGCGGGCGGACTCTTTGTAGCGGCAATAGGTACGAATCCCATAAACTATTATTCTACAGTGCTGACAGGATGCTTTAATAACAATATATATTTTGAAGGATTTATCAGAACGATAATACCTCTTATCATAACCTCTTTAAGTGTAGCCATAGCTTTTAAAATGAAATTCTGGAATTTGGGGGCCAACGGGCAGTTTATAGCAGGGGCCATAAGCGCTACCACCGTTGCGTTTTTGCTCGGAAATTCTTTGCCGCAATGGCTTACTCTTATAATACTTTTTGCGGCGGGAGCTATAGGAGGAGGACTTTATGGACTGCTGCCGGCGTATTTTAATGTTAAATTTGGAACAAGTGAGACTCTGCTCACCCTGATGCTCAATTATGTAGCGCAGTATCTTCTTTCTTATTTAAAAAATCTTATGTTTTACAGAAAATTATCGGCTACAGGTGAAATATTGAGACCTGATTTCAAAGCTCTTCCTGAAAACGCGTGGATGTACAGTATGACAATAGGAAAAATAACTTTTGATATATCGTTGGTCATAGCGGTGGTTTTAGTAGTTTTGATTGCAGTATATTTTAAACAGACAAAGCACGGATATGAAGTTTATGTTGTGGGCGACAGTAAAAATACCGCTCTTTATGCAGGAATGAATGTTAAAAGAATCATCATGCGTACAATGTTTTTCAGCGCCGCTCTGGCTGGAATTGCAGGAATGCTCCAGGTTACCGGAGAAGCTACCACGCATACTCTCGGGGACGGTATAACCAACGATGTTGGCTGGACAGGAATAATCGTGGCATGGCTCGCAAAATTAAACCCGGTAGGTATCTTGATAACCTCAGTTCTTTTAGGTATATTAGAAAAGGGATCCGCTGTTGCTGAAAGCGCCTACAGTATACCTTCCGCCTCTTCGGATATAATTCAAGGTATTATTTTGTTTACTGTATTGGCGGCTGATTTCTTTATAAGATATAAGTTTGAATTTAATTTTAAGAGTGGGAATAAAGAATGAATACTATAATTAATTTTATTTTTTATTCTGTTAGGGCCGGCACGCCGTTTTTATTAGGAACAACGGGAGAGACTATAACGGAAAAATCCGGTTCTCTCAATCTTGGAGTTGAGGGAATGATGGCGGTAGGAGCTATTTTGGGATATTATTTGTCATGTCTTTCTGGAAGCCTGACGGTTGGAATTATGGCGGCTTTTGCGGCGGGAGCTTTATGCGCTCTTATATATGCGTTTCTGACTGTATCTCTTCAGGCAAATCAAAATGTTACAGGTCTTGCTCTTACCATATTCGGAGTAGGCATATATCACTTTATAGGGCGTATCCTTACCGTAAAAGATAGCTTTCCGGCGCTCAATGACTCAAAACATCTTGCTTCGCTGGTGATGGATAAGGGCATACCTTACTTAAGGGATATTCCTTATGTGGGCAAGCTTTTATTTTCATACAATATTTTTGTATACATTTCTATAATTATAGCTGTGGCGGCATGGGTATATATCCTGAAAACAAAAACCGGTCTCAGAACAAGAGCTGTAGGGGAGAATCCTGGGGCCGCCGACGCTTGCGGAGTAAACGTATCTTTATATAAATATTTAAATATACTTGCGGGCGGAGGAATATGCGGAATAGGCGGACTCTATATGGGTATAGTTACTAACGGAGGTTCGTGGAACGATAACTGGATTAACGGAGCCGGATGGATATCGGTGGCGCTTGTTATATTTGCAAGCTGGAATCCTGTTAAAGCAATTTTTGGGTCTTTCTTTTTTGGTATGCTCAATACTCTCCAACCGTGGAAGGGCAATTTGGCTGCAGAATTTCCGTCTGTTTTAGGGTGGTTGATAAAAATACCGGATGAATTTTATCAAATGCTTCCTTTCCTTATTACAGCCGTAGTACTTATATTTTCTTCTTTGAGAAAGAAAAGGACAGGAGGACAGCCGGCCGCGTGCGGAATAAATTATTTTAGAGAAGAGCGGTAAATGGAATAAAAAATTATGTTTAAATATGAAGAACTGTTAAAAGAAATTGAAAACAGAATAGATATAGATTATAAGAAGTTTCACGGCGGGTTGCTTCCAGGCGTAAATGATATTAAAGGAGTAAGGGTCCCCGATATAAGATTGATTGCAAAAAAAATTTCCAGGGGGGATTTCGGGGATTACAGAGAATATTTTTCTTTAAAAAGGTATGGTTCTTATGAAGAAAGAATGCTCTACGGCCTTACTATAGGATACTGCAAATGTGATATAAAAGAGCGGCTTAAATATATTTCTGATTTTGTCCCGGTCATAGATAACTGGGCCGTATGCGATGTTTTTTGCGGAAATCTTAAAATAAGGGAAAAGGATGAAGAGGTATATTATGAGTTTATTAAAAAATATTTCGGAGCGAGCGGGGAATTTGAAAGACGCTTTGGCATTATAATGCTTCTCAGCCATTTTATCAGGGAAAAATATATAAAAGATATTTTTAGCGTGTGCGACATAATCGATAAAGACGGGTACTATGTAAAAATGGGGATAGCATGGCTGATTTCTGTATGTTTTGTTAAATACAGGGACTATACTATGGAATATCTGAAAAATAACAGTCTGGATGATTTTACATACAATAAGAGCTTACAGAAGATAAATGAATCTTTAAGGGTAGATAAGGACACTAAGACCCTGATAAAGAATATGAAAAGATGATAAAATATTAAAAAAAGCGCTTTAGGGCGCTACTCATAAAACAGTATCAGCCAACAAACTGTAAAAAGGACAGCTGCCGTACAGGGTGCGACGAAAAGTGGGTAGGAGGTCAAGAACTTTTTGCTCGCTTTTTCTATGTTGCGCAGAACAGAAGTCTATCTGTTTGTGCTCTCTTAATTACCCAACAGCAAGAGTAGGAAAAGCTGTTAAGTAAGATAAGTATTTGATGTAGCCTGTGTAGTGCTGAATGACTGTGTTCACCGCTTCCGGCTCCCTGGCTGCTGCTTTTACATATGTTTGACAAACCTACAATCTACAATAACAAATAAACAAAAAAGATGTTGACAAGAATTAAAATATATGATAAAAGTATACTAAATAACATATATTAGATATATTAAAAGTTCTATAATTTGTATATTAATAGTTATTAATTCGGAACGTAAACCTATAGAAATTTTTTATTATAAAGGCGGTGTGGTATGAGCAGAGTTACTTTAATTGGTGATAACTCTATTGAATACATAGGTATACTGCTTGATATATGGCCTTCTGGCGGCTGTGCCGTTCTGATTGACTGGCGAATACCGCTTCAGACTTCAATTGAGATGATGTCAGAAGCTGATTTTTCCGCTTATTATATAACCTCAAATTAAACAAAAGGTGCCAGTTGTATTAAAAGATTGCTTTTATTTAAGTGATCAATAAGGTACAAAGTTTAAAATAAGTTTTAAAACTAACTTTTGTAACTTTATTTGTGTTTTACGATACAAAGACTATAATGATATAAGTTTCAAGGAGGAAATTATGGCATATAGTTCTAAAACAACAATGGTAAATGATAACGGAGAAGTAATACCGGTAAGAAAAAGCGAATATAAACAGACATTCCGCAACACGGTTAAGACAACAAAATATATGTTAGACTATGTGCTTAAGGAAAAAAAGGGGCGAACATATGCTGCTGCAAAAGTAATATTATCTTTATATAAAGTATTGCCCATGGTCGTATATACGGTTTTTCCAGGTCTTATCATTACAGAGCTTACAAATGCCAGACGCATTCAAAGGTTGGCTGTCTATCTAGGAGTTTTGATATTTACACCGATTATTGACAGGATAATCAACAGGTTTACCGGAGAATATCTACAGCGTACATTTAATCATTTGAGTGCGAAGTTTTTAAGGGATTATGACTACCATTCAGCGAAGATGGATTATGAGTCGTTTGAATATCCGGATATTCAAACCATCAACGAAAGAGCTTTTGTAACTGCTTCTAACGCTCTACAGGTTGTTGACAGATTATGCGCTCTGCTTTCTGCCTTACTTGGGCTCGCCACAATCTTTTCCATTATTGCTACACTCAATATATTTATCGTTATCGTGACACTTTTGATAATATATTTAAATTCAATTATTACTAAAAGACTGAATACAAAATATTATGAAACTGAAAAAGAAATGAGCAAATACCAAAGATATATAGGCTCATCTCTTATGTTCGTACTTCATGATATTTGGTTTGCAAAAGAGGTTCGAATTTTCGACCTTGGAGACTATTTCGCCGATATGCTGTATAACAAAAGACTTGAAGTAAACAATATAAAAATAAAAAACACAAACAGCAGTCTGAATGCGCAGATTCTGTTCTCATGTACGAATTTTATTCAGCAGTTATGTCTGTACATATATTTGATATATATGGTTCTGTTCAGATCACTTTCAATAGGCCACATGACAATTTATATGTCTGCTGTTAATCAATTTGCCGAAATATTTAACGGCATAATAAACAGCTACTTAGATCTGGCAAAAAGTGGACTTATGATTCATGAATTCATGCAGTTCATGGATATGCCGTTAAAACAGTATGAAACAGGAACAAAAGAGCCGGTATTAGATAAAAATTCAATAATCGAATTCAGAAACGTTTCATTTAAATATCCTGGTTCTACAGCATATGTTCTTAAGAATCTGAGTATCACGATCCATGGAAGTGAAAAACTGTGCATAGTAGGGCATAACGGCTCGGGAAAGACGACATTTATCAAATTGCTGACAAGACTTTATTTTCCCACAGATGGTGAGATACTACTAAACGGCGTGAATATAAACGAGTATGACTATGAGAAATATCAGGCCTTGTTTTCACCTGTATTTCAAGATTATTCGCTGTATATGCTGACTTTTGCTGAGAATATAGCTTTGTCGAATGATCCGGATAAGGAACGTATACTTGAATTATGCAAGGAGTGCGGATTACAGGAGCTAGTTGAAAGACTTCTGAACGGTTTGGATACCAACGTATTTAAGGTAATAGATGAAGAAGGATTTCAACCGTCGGGCGGAGAGGGACAGAGAATGGCTATAGCGCGGGCATTGTATCATAGCGCTCCTATATATCTCCTTGATGAACCGACAGCTTCGCTTGATCCGATGGCTGAATATGAAATCTATACTCAGTTCAACAATATGATCACAGATAAATGCGCCGTCCTCATCACGCATCGTCTTTCCGCGGTGCAGCTTGCAGACAAGGTCGCAGTTTTTGACAACGGGCATGTTGCGGAATATGGCACCCATGCGGAACTCTATGCCCAGAACGGTATATATACCGAAATGTTTGATAAGCAGGCGCAATTTTATCGTGACAAACCTAAAAGCGAAGATAAAGTTGATATGTAGTATTATTATGCAAACTGCAAATCTGTTCATTTTCACACTTTTGCCAAAATCAGAATTAGAAAATAGCAATGCGTTGTAGCTTGTTCTTGAAAAATAATGAAAATATTTTTAGTTTTGTCTTGACATGGGAAACGACAGGTATTCTAGGACGAGCTTAAACCGTCGGGGTTGGAGCGAACTTCTAGAAAAAATCGAAAGTGGCGAGATAGCGACACTGAGCGAACCAACAGGACAGCTACTTCACCCCATTTCTCAATATCATCAATTAGTGGTACTCTAAAGAAACAAGCAAGAAAATCCGCGCTGTGATATTGGAACAAGGTGTACTGGCTTATATGAGAATGACAAGGGCCTGTGTTGATAATCATAAAGAACAATTCCACAAAGCTATGGGCATGAAGCAGAAAGCCGAAGCGAAAAAAAGAGATTGCAGCGAAGCGGCGGCAACTCACACAAACAGAACGGTGCGTAGAGGAATTTGATCGATTTTTTAAGCTGCATTATGAGGCTAACGCAATGGGAAATTGTCTGACAGCAGGTTTCAAATGTTCTCTGACTACTATGAGCAGGAGCAGGAAAAACTTCGGGAAAAGCTGTTGCTACTCAATGGAGAAATTAACTAGCAGGAAGAACAGCAGAGAACCCTGGCATATTCATCGTCAAGGTACAAGAAGTATCTCGAGTTGAACGAACTGATGTCCACTATACTGAATGATATGGTAAAGGCGGTTTATGTTCACGCGCCGGATAAGTCGAAGCGAAGGGTTATTGGGAACAGCAGATTGATATTTCCTATAATCTTGTAGGGATACTCCCGTGTCTTTGCCGAATGACCTACAAAACAGAGAAACGGCATAACCGAAGCTACGCCGTTTCCCGGAAACAATCTAATACTATTTTATTGGTGTCGCACATTACAACAATTTTTTTATTTTAATTTAAATTATCTTGAATACTTTAAATATTTGTGATATTATAAAAAAAAACACGTAATTAAAATTGAGTACCTGCTATGTTGAAAAAGAAATATTGTCGTATTTTAATTTGCATATTGACGGCCGTTGCTGCTGCGGGCATAGTGTCAGGCTGTATTTTCATGAAACCGGATAAGCCGGTAGATTTTTCCGGAGATTATGTCAGTATGCCTAAAGCTTTTGCTGATCTTCCGGAATATAATGAGGATGATCCGGTCAATCATGTAAGCATAGTACTGCCTGAAATAAAATGCGCGGAAGAAATATATGTTGTAACGCCTGAGTTTTGTACGGGTCTCAGCGGAAAAAAAGGACTGAGTGAAAACGAAAAGCTTTTACTTACCAGTTTGCAGGGAATCGTAGCCCAGGATTGCGCTCAGATATACATAGGCCGGAAAAACGACAAGTGGATAAAGTATGTAAGCAAGGAGTACGGTATAGATCTTGTAACTAAAAATGACCTAACAGAATTGCTTGAAATATATAAAGATAAAATAAACGGATATGTAAGGGCGTTATGGAAATCAAATAATCAAAATAACGACCATATTAATAAGGCTTCCACTCTTTCAGGAATGGAAAGGCTGCTTATTGTAGCAGTACCCAATTCCGCCAGCGGCAATAAAACTTTGGGAATAATAGATTCTCTGGGGTTTGAATGTAAATATGATCTGACAGCCATGGATTCATCCGAATATAGTGTTATTATGGATAATCTTGATAAATTAAATAATGACATTATTATTTTACAGGAAACAAATAAAACAACTCTGCTGAGAGATTTCGGAATAGCCTCTAAAGCGCCTTTTTATTTTTACAGTATGGATATTAACGAAGAAGAAACAGAAAGGATACTGAGAAATATGGATCCTTTGGCTATTGCTTTTGGATGGGAAGAAGTAATAGTTAACGGGGAGCTTTTGGGAGAGGTGGAAGATATGACGGTAGAGCGGCTTTCAAAGCATAATATGGGTCTGGTTCCCGCGGATTATTGTGAAAATTTAAGTTTGTGGTCCGCTCTTCCCAGAGAAAAGTTCTATCAGGGAGAAAAAAATAAATATGCCGAGGGAGATGAAAACGGAAAATATCACTATGCCACGCTGCTTTACAGTGACGGAGACAATATACAGTGTTGGCAGGGACTTCCATTTGACGAAGAAAGGTACGCTTATGAAAATAAAGAGGATCTTCCTATAGGCTGGACGGCCACGCCTATACTGCTCGAAACTATGCCTATGGTAATGAAATATTTATATCAGACGGCTACTGCCAACGAGGAATTTGTATGCTCGATATCCGGATATAATTTTTCAAAACTATCTGCGTTTGCGGACAGCGCTATGCAGGCATATGTAAAAAAGACCGCAAGGCTTATGAAGGACGCGGATATGAGTCTGATCGCTTTAAAGGATGACAGTGATAGTGTAAAGCCTATATGGGATGAATTGTCAAAGTATGATAATATCGACGGCGGATTTTTTATGTACGGAAAATATCAGGATCAGGCCGGAAATGTATATTGGAAAAACGGAAAACCGCTTGTTTTTGAAAGGGATATATTATGGGAAAGAGAAGATGCTTATCAACAGATCGAAGAACACCCCGCTAAAGTGGCTATAAAGCTTAACTATTATGTTAAAGATAAAACAAGGGTGGAAGGTTACTCTTTTATACAGGTTCATTCCTGGTCTTATTTATACAGTGATCTATATAATATTTTTTATGAGAATCTTGATTTGGAACAGGTAAAAATACTTACTCCGAGAGAGTTTATTTCTGTTATGAAGGAAAATGTAAAATTCAAAGACGGAGAGATGATCATAAACACCGACTATATAGACGCTAACGGTATTGAGTTTAAAAAGGACGGAGGATATTATGTGAAAGACGCGTATCCCATGTGGAACCGGCTTGACGATTGCGACCCCTCGATAATTTACAGCGGAGAGTGGAATTTTTCCGATTCGGCGGCCGGACTGAACGGTACCAGTCATACGAGCAGTACAAATGGGGATTATGCTGAAATATATTTTACAGGAACAAAATTCAAGTTATTTATAAATACATCCAGAACAGGCGGATACTTTAAAGTTTACGTTGACGGCAGACTCAGAGAATCAAGACTCAGCGCCTTTCACAGAAATCCTTCCGGGTTTTGTGAAATACTGGATATATCAGGGCTTTCATATGGGGAACATACAGTAAAAATAACGGTATCAGGAAAAAAGGAGAGTTTATCCCAGGGAACGGATGTATCGATAGACGCATTTTATTATAAATAGATACGGAGGATATTATATGATGAAAAAAAGGTTGTTAGGTCTGGGCTTGGTCTTTATTCTTTTATTGCAGGCGACAGGAGTTGGATTTTGGGAAAAAATAGAAGCTTCTGATGAACTTTTTGACCCTGATGAAGGGTACTATATAACAGATTCCAAAGACAGAAAAGCTTTGGGATTTGTATTGAAAAACGAGCATGGAAGCTCACCCAAGTTTATTGCCGGTCAGGGACTGGATTCCATCTATTCAAGATGGAAGTTGGTTTATAACAGTGAAAAGGGCGCATATAAAATAATGCTTAAGACGGGAGGTACAATGCTTGGGATTAGCATAGATACGTCTTCTTATTACCCGAGCGCCGTAACCTATTCAGTGGGTCCAGACAGCGGTACATATAATAGTAATAACAAATATTGGATAGTTACAAAAAATTCTGACGGAACATATACCCTGTCTCCTAAATTAAAACCGACTATGGTATTGGCAGTATCGGGAGAAAAATTTGTGATACGAAACAGTAATACCTCTTTAAGTCATAAATGGAATATAAGCGCGAGAAAAATTTACTGGCTTAATTCCGGACTTGAAACTGATGACGCGGCTATTACAGAAGACGGATTTTTAAATTCTATAGGACGTTGGAACTGGCTGAAATATACAAGTTATGATGGAGATGATCATCCTACGCCTCTTGCTGCATTAGACTACAGAGAAGCTTTTGGCATGATTGCTGATAAAGACACAGAAATAGTATTTGTCGATACTCACTGTACCAGTAATTATCAGCAGATTAGCTTTGGGGTCAGCAAAAGAAACGGCAGGGATTATGATTTTAGTATAGGTACGAATGTAAATAGCGCTCACGCAATACAGAACTATGTAAACCAAAATGAATGGAGACACGTAAGATTGATTGTATTTGCCGCCTGCGGAACCGGAAGGGATGGCGGTACAGATTATCCAAGTATAGCGAAGGTTTGTAATACATATTGCGGTGCGCGGACTTCCATAGGTTTTAAAGGTATTTTAAAGGAAGATACGACTAACACATATATTATATATGGAGTGGATGTGGAAAGGTGGCAGGCGTTGTTTGCAATAAATTGTACTTTGGGTATGACGGTTGAAGAGGCAAGCATAGCTGCGGATAAAACTGTGTCAGAAGAGTTAGTAATAAATAAGGAAAATAGAAAATCAAGCCTTAACCCGGTTATCTTCGGAGATAAGGAGCAAAGACTCGATTTTTGAACATTTTATTTAAGGAGGATGTGCAGTATGAAAAAGTTGCCAGTAATATTTGTATGTATAATAGCGGTGATTATAACCGGAACGATATTGTTTATATCTTCCGGAAATACAACCGCAGAAGATACTCCGGAAAATGTAGTGGAAGAGGATGTTATTATAATAGATGGACTGAAAATGCTGAGAGCCGGGGCGCTG
>CASDQQ010000102.1 GCA_949282945.1 uncultured Eubacteriales bacterium | reverse complement strand
GTCTCCGCGCTGATACAACACTCTCTTCCGGTGTATATATTTGTTTTTGCTGATCATATTCTGTTGAGCGCGGACTGAGTTTTCTTTTTTCTATACGTCAGCGATAGGATGTACGGCTGCATCATATTGCTGAGTATTATCCTCGGAAAATGTTTCATGTGAAACACTTTTATTAAGAAAACAGCTCTCTGATGTTTATTCTTAAAACAGATTTTTCTTCCGGCGCGTCTGCTCATTTGCCGCGCGTTTTAAAGCGGGATGTTTCATGTGAAACATCCCGCTTATATCTCATAAAATGTTATAAATGCAATATTATGTGGAAAACCCGGTGGATAATGTGGAAAAATTGTAATTATGTCGTGTGTTTTCCACTTTTTAGTTTACTTTTCAGCGCTTTTATTTACAATGATCGGTTTTTTCTGCGGCACTCCGTTTTTTCTCGGATACAGATCCGGCGTCGGCTTTACCTTTTTTATAACAGGAAAACTTCTGAACAAGTTTGATGATCCGAGATAAATATCTTTTTTTTCACTTATTTCTCCCCCAAAAATTTTTATTGCGCGCTCTGCTTCCTGTAATTCTTCATTAACTTCTTTGGATTTGTACGGTATAAACAATCCGTCCTGTCTGACAAGAGGAAGACATAATTCAGAAAGAGAGGAGAGCCTTGAAACAGCACGTGAAACACATATATCAAATCTTTCGCGATATTCGGGATCTCTCGCCAGCTCCTCGGCACGTCCGTGCACCGCGCATACTCCCGTCAGTTCGAGTTCTTCTATAACTAAATTAAGGAAATTGATCCTTTTATTTAAAGAATCCGCCAGCACAATATTCAGATGAGGAAACAGGATCTTAAGCGGAAGTCCCGGAAATCCGGCGCCCGTTCCTATATCTATCAAGCTTTCATATTTTTTAAAGTCTATAAAAGCCGCGGACGCAACGCTGTCTAAAAAATGCTTTTCCCCAACCTCGTCAAATTCGGTTATTGCGGTAAGATTGACTGCGTTATTCGTCTCAACGAGCAATTCAAACTATTTATAGAACTGTTGTTCTTGTTTCTCTGACAATTCCATGCCGTATTTTTTGAGAAATTCTTCAAGGTTTTTAAATTTTTTCACCTGTAATCCCCTTAAATATGTATGTAGCAACTCACTTGGATCTGTCTACTTTGCTGTGAGCGCTTATATATACAGCCAACACGGATACATCAGCAGGAGATACGCCTTGTATCCTCGATGCCTGTCCTAGATTAGCCGGCCTGAAGTCTTTAAGCTTCTGTACGGCTTCGATCCTAAGGCTTTTTACATCGTCATAGTCAATATCCGCCGGTATGCGCCTGTTTTCCATTTTCTTGAACTGTTCAACTTGTTTTTGCTGTCTTTTTATATAACCATCGTATTTCAATCTTATGTTAACCTGCTCGCATACATCGTATGTAAGTTCAGGTCTGTTCCTATCTATTTCCCCGATCTTGTCATAAGAAAGCTCCGGTCTGCGTACCAGATCAGCAAGCGACGCGCCGGCCGTAAGCGGAGTAGAAGAGCAGCTTTCCAGAAATTTTGTCACATATTCCTTGGTTCCGACGTAAGTATTTTCGAGCCTGTCGCATTCTTCCTCTATGAGACGTTCTTTTTCTATGGTTTTCGCATAATCCTCGTCGCTTACAAGCCCGACTCTGTGCCCGTACTTCTTTAAACGCAGATCGGCGTTATCCTGCCTTAAAAGCAGCCTGTATTCGGCTCGGCTCGTCATCATCCTGTACGGTTCTCTTGTTTCTTTTGTAAGAAGATCGTCTATCAGAACTCCGATATATGCCTCGGATCTGTCTAAAACAAGCGGTTCCTCACCTTTTATCAGCATTGCGGCGTTGATCCCGGCAATTATGCCCTGCGCCGCGGCTTCTTCATATCCTGAGCTTCCGTTTGACTGTCCGGCAGAAAACAGGCCTGAAATCTTCTTGAATTCCAAAGAGGCTTTAAGCTGCATCGGATTTATGCAGTCATATTCGATAGCATAGGCGTTTCTTACGATCTTAACGTTTTCAAGCCCCGGAACGGTTTTGTACATAGCATACTGAACGTCATCAGGCAGAGAACTCGACATTCCCGAAAGATACATTTCGTTTGTATAGAGACCTTCCGGCTCTACAAATACCTGATGACGGTCTTTATCCGGAAATTTCACGACTTTATCCTCGATAGAAGGGCAGTAGCGCGGACCTGTTCCGTGAATGACGCCCGAAAAAAGAGGAGAGCGGTCGATATTTTCTCTTATTATCTTATGCGTTTCCTCGTTTGTATAAGTGAGCCAGCATGAAACCTGCTCTTTTTGT
>CASDQQ010000101.1 GCA_949282945.1 uncultured Eubacteriales bacterium | reverse complement strand
ATTCTGGAATATTATATACGTAAAATTGAATTTTTTTTAGACTCTTGACATACGGCCGTTTACAATTTAGAATTAGTTTTATCATAATAAATTTTTAAAGGAGTTTATTTATGTTACACAAAAGAAAAATCCGGTTAAACATCGGAAAAGGGAAAATTATCCAATCTGCTGTATTTGTGGCTATTTTAATATATTTATTAGGGACGCTCTATACTCAGCAGGATCTTCTTGAAAAAACCACCGAAGAATATAATCAGGCGGCCGCCTCATTGGAACTTGAAAAGGAGAAAAATCTTGAACTCCAACAGGATTTTGCGGCGCTCGGCACAGATGAATTTTATGAAAAAGTCGCAAGAGAAGTTTTCGGATATGTAAGAGCCGGAGAAAAAGTATTCTATGAATCCAAGAACTGATATAATAAACACTCTTTCATACAATTTAATATCAGAACGCTACATGCTTCCCGCAAAAACAGATACCGGAGCTCCTGTCCTGACAGATATACAGAATATAATCGAAAAATCTTCAACTTCCCAGTATTATGTTATAAAGCTTATAGACGGAGATACAATAGACAGCAATATAATTTCAGGAGATATAAAAGCGGCCTGCGATACAATAAAAGAAAGGCGTATTTCAAGAATGCGCCCTTTATTTATATCTTATGTAATAGTGCTTACAAGCTATAACTTTGAAGGTTATAAACAAAATATCTCAGCCCTTTTACCCATTTTGCAAAAAGATGACATAACTATTTCTGTTACTATTTTGGGCGCCAATTCAGGTGAAATCTTTACTTTAAACAGCACAAGAAAAGTCCAGACAGACTCTATTTCTTTTATAGCGGAGAAATTTAAGCTTTTCTTTTCAGGAAATGTAAAAATATATACGCGCGACAATATATTTGAGCTTTTATCAAACCTCTCCGCCACATCAAGCAAACTTGGAAAAATAAACGGCTTAAGCGCCACCAAAATACTTGTGGCTGTAAACATACTCATATGGATATTGGGAACTTTAGTAGATATATTCACCGGCAACGACTGGTTTTTTATATACGGGGCTCAGCACGGCGTCCTTATTTTGGAATACGGCCAGTACTGGAGGCTTTTCAGTGCAATGTTTTTGCACGCGGACATACTTCACGTTCTGTGCAACTCTTACTTTTTGTTCGTATGCGGAGAAATGGTGGAAAAAATATACGGCAAATCGCGCTTTTTAATACTTTATTTTCTCAGCGGACTTGCCGGAAATGTTCTTTCTCTTTTCTTAATGAGTCCTGATGTATTTTCTCTCGGGGCTTCAGGCGCCTGTATGGGTCTCGGGGGAGCAATGGTATACCTCTGGCTCAGAAAGAAAAACAATTTCTTAAGATATTTTCAGAATATGTCGTCATTTATCCTCATGATCATATTCAACCTTGTTTACGGATTTCTAATTCCAAATTCAAACATTAACAACTGGGCCCACCTCGGGGGATTTGTAATGGGATTCTTGCTAGGAATAGTGTATGAGCTAAAAATATTTTTCCCAAAGCGCCATTAATTCTTCTATTTCCTTTTCCACGGCCTCTTTTTGTTCCGTAAGTTCTACTATCTTTTCATAACTTATACCTTCGCCAAACATACTCTTTTCGATATCTTGAGCTTCTTCTTCTTTTAGAGATATTTTTTCCTCTATTTCCTGTATCTTTTTAAGTCTCCAGGGATCGTTGGCTCTTTTTTCTTTTTTTCTTTCATCGTCGCTTTTTTTAGGCTCTTTTTGGATACTGTCGACCTGAGGTATGGCGGCCTTTTTTTCTTTTTCAGCTATTTTTTCCTTTTCCTCGCGGAATCCGTCATATCCCCCGTCAAATCTGTTTAATTTTTTATCAGAAATATCCGCTATTATATTTGCGAATTTCCTTATAAAATATCTATCATGGGAAACAAAGAGCAAAGAACCTTCATATTCAGAAAGCATGTCCTCAAGAACCTCCCTTGAAGATATATCCAAATGGTTTGTGGGTTCATCCAGTATGAGCAGGTTAATATTTTTCTGTAAAAGCAGGCAAAGTTTTAAACGTGATTTTTCTCCCCCTGAAAGTCCGTTTATTTCCTTAAAAACATCTTCTCCCGTAAAGTTATAGGCCGCCAGTATATTTCTGGCCTCTCCCATGGTTATGTCAAGCTCTCTCTGCGCAGTTTCCAATATGCTTATGTTATTATTTTCAAATTCTACATTCTGCGGAAGATAAGCATATTTTACAGAATTACCCAGTTTAATGCTTCCTTTGTCGGGTTGTAAATTTCCTAAAATAAGCTTTAAAAATGTGGTTTTTCCACATCCGTTTGGCCCCAGAACAGCAATATTTTCATTTTTATATACTTCCAATTGAGCATTTTCAAATATTTCTTTACCTTCCCCATAGGAAAATCCAAGATCATTTACTATCAAAAGTTCCTTGCCCTTAAATTTAGAAGCGTTAGCTTTTATCCTGATATTTCTTTCAGATTCTGGCTTTTCTATTTTTCCCATGTGCTCTATGCGCTTTTCCATAGCAAAAGCTCTTCTGTGAGTCTTTTCATTATTGGCCCAGTCGTGAAGCTGCCTGGCTCTGTCCTCTATACGCTTTATCTCTTTTTGCTGTCTGTCATAAAGCTGTTTTTGCCGTTGGAAAGCTTTTTCTTTTTCCAAAATATAAGCAGAATAATTTCCCTTATACAGAGTACATTTTCCTCCGCTTATTTCAGCAGTATAGTCTGATATGCTGTCTAAAAAATATCTGTCGTGGGAAATCGCCAAAACGGTCCCATTATATGAATTTATAAATTTTTCCAACCATTCTGCGGAATTTATATCCAGATGGTTTGTGGGCTCATCAAGAAGAAGTACGTCTGTATCGGAGAGCAGCAGCTTTGCCAGAAGGACCCTTGTTTTTTCTCCCCCGCTCAAAGTCTTAAAAACGCTGTTTCTCATATTTTCATCTATTTTCAAACCGCTGATAACTTTTTTAAGTTTTTCCGAGACATTGTTTCCTCCGGCTATATCATATTTTTCCTGTAAATACGCGTATCTTCTGAGCAAATCCTCGTTTTCCGCGTCTTCAGAAAGCTTTGCCTCGATATTTCTCATTTCCCCTTCAATAAAATGTATTTCATCAAACGCCTGATTTAATATATCATCTGTCTTCATATGATTATATCTTTCCGGCATTTGTTCAAGATAACCTACTTTAATTCCGGCGCGCGTGAAAATATTGCCGGAATCCTCTCTGAGGACTCCGGTAATTATTTTAAATAACGTAGTCTTTCCGCACCCGTTTTTTCCTACTATCCCATAGACGTATCCTTTATTTATTTCGAGGGTCAGTCCTTTTAAAATATCATTGGCCCCGAAGCTTTTATATATATTTGATATTAAAATTTCACTCATTTTTATTACTCAACAGTAACAGATTTAGCAAGATTTCTCGGTTTATCTACATCGCACCCTTTAAGTACCGACATATAATATGCAAAAAGCTGCATAACTGTAGCCGCAGTAAGAGGAGCAAACATGGAACTTATATCCGGTATATTTATGACAGTATCCGCAACACTTTCCACAAGCTTATTTTTTTCCTGCGTTATAGCCATTACCACCGCGCCTCTTGATTTAACTTCCCTGATATTACTTACCATTTTTTCAATAAGCGCGTCCTGGGTTACGGAACATAAGACTAAAGTACCTTTTTCTATAAGAGCTATGGTTCCGTGTTTTAATTCTCCTCCGGCGTAAGCTTCTGAATGTATATAAGATATTTCTTTAAGCTTTAAAGATCCTTCCATAGCTAAAGCGTAATCAAGTCCTCTTCCTATAAAAAACACACTTTTGGCGTTATAATGGTTTGCGGCAAATTTTTGTATACCTTCTCTTTTTTCAAGAACCTTTTCTATCTGTCCGGGTATCTCCTTTAAAGTATTTATTTTTTCTTTTAGTTCTTCTGAATTTATTCTGTTTTTTTTATTTGCAAAATCCAGAGCTATTGTATAGAGGGCTGCCAACTGGGTATTGTACGCTTTTGTAGAAGCTACTGCTATTTCCGGCCCGGCAAGGGTGTATATTACGCTGTCAGATTCTCTGGCAATAGAACTTCCGACTACATTTACTATTGAAAGTATCTTTGAGCCACGGCTCTTTGCCTCCCTTAAAGCAAATAAGGTATCTATAGTCTCCCCTGACTGGCTTATGATAATAGTAAGGCATTTTTCGTTTATTATAGGATTTCTGTATCTGAATTCCGAGGCCACATCTGTTTCCACAGGAATTCCTGACAAATCTTCAATAAGATATTTGCCGACTATTCCAGCATGATATGCCGTTCCGCAGGCTACGATAAAGATTTTTTCTATTTTGTTTAACTGCTCAGCGGTAAAAGACAGTGAATCCTGTTTTAGCAGGTCCCCGTTTATTCTGGAATTAAAAGTATCTTTTACAACTTTAGGCTCTTCGAATATTTCTTTCATCATAAAATGCTCGAATCCGCCCTTTTCAGCTGCGTCAACATCCCAATCTACATGAAATATTTTTTTATTTACCATCTGACCGTACTCGTTGTATATTTTTATGCTGTCTTTAGTCAATACGGCGACTTCTTTATCCTCAAGAATATATATATCTCTTGTATATTCCAATATAGCCGGAATATCAGAAGCTATAAAATTTTCATTTTTTCCTGCTCCTATAATAAGGGGACTGTCTTTTCTGGCGGCTATGAACATTTCAGGATTATGTCTTGATATAACTCCTAAAGCATAAGATCCTTTCAGATCCTTTAACGTTTCCATTACCGCCTCTACTATATCTCCCCTATAGTTATATTCTATAAGTTGGGCTATCACTTCGGTGTCCGTTTCAGATAGAAATTTTACCCCTTTTTCCACTAAAAATTCTTTAAGACTTATATAATTTTCTATTATACCGTTATGTACTACAGCTATTTCGCTCGATTGACTTAAATGGGGATGAGAATTTATGTCGTTAGGCTCTCCGTGCGTAGCCCATCTGGTATGGCCTATACCCATAGTCGAAGACATATTTTTTCCCCCGTCGATCATGTCGCTCAGAGCTTTTAACCTTCCCTTTGTCTTTATAACCTGAAGCCGATCCTTTTCATATACTGCTATACCGGCAGAATCATATCCTCTGTATTCAAGCTTAGATAATCCCGATAATAAAATGGGCGCAGCTTTTCTCTCTCCTACATAACCTACAATTCCACACATATTACTCTCTCCGTTTTAAATTATATTTTCTCCGTACCCATATATTTAACAAGAGCCTCCGGAATTGTAACAGAACCATCTTCCTGTTGGAAATTTTCAAGTATAGCGGCCGTAGTTCTTCCTACCGCAAGACCCGAACCATTTAATGTATGCACAAATTCCGGTTTATCATTTATGTTTCTTTTAAATTTTATGCCCGCTCTTCTTGCCTGAAAAGTCTCAAAATTTGAACATGAAGATATTTCCACATATTTGCCGTAACTTGGCATCCACACCTCTATATCGTATGTCATTGCGGATGTAAATCCAAGATCCCCAGAACATAATCTTACCACCCTGTAAGGAAGATCCAATTTTTTCAAAATATCTTCGGCGTCATTTGTAAGGCTTTCAAGCTCCTCATATGAATTTTTCGGGTCCGCAAACTTGACCAATTCAACTTTGTTGAACTGATGCTGTCGTATGAGTCCTCTTGTATCTCTTCCTGCCGATCCGGCTTCTGCTCTAAAGCATGCGGAATACGCGCAATATTTTATAGGCAGATCTTTAGCATCTAAAATTTCTTCTCTGTGGTAATTTGTTACCGGTACCTCAGCAGTAGGAATAAGGAAAAAATCTGTACCGTAAACCTTAAAAGCGTCATCCTCAAATTTCGGAAGCTGCCCCGTTCCTATCATACTGTTCCTATGCACCATGTAAGGAGGTAAAACTTCTGTATATCCATGCTCGTTTGAATGTACATCCATCATAAAGTTCATTATAGCTCTTTCTAGTCTCGCTCCCATTCCCTTATAAAATGTAAATCTTGTTCCAGTAACCTTTCCTGCCGCTGAAGGATCCAGTATTCCCTTTTCTTCTCCTATCACCCAATGGGGTTTAGGCTCAAATGAAAAATTTCTCGGCTCTCCGTATTTTCTTATTTCTACATTGTCCTCGTCCGATTCTCCATATACCACCTTCTCATTAGGAATATTAGGGATTGTCAGTAAAATAGCGGATATTTTATCATCTATTTCCTTTACCTGTACATCAAGCAGTTTTGTCTTTTCAGCCAGTTGTTTCATTTCCGACATTATTGCGGAAACATCTTTCCCTTCTTTTTTTAAAATCGGTATCTGTTTTGAATCCGCGTTTTGTTTACTTTTTATCTGTTCAGATTCTGCTATCAATGATCTTCTTTCTTCATCCAATTTAAGTATTTCATCAATTCCTACTTTTGAATTTCTCTTTTTTAGTCCCTCTTTAACATAATCGGGATTGCTTCTTATAAGTTTTATATCTAACATGTTTTTTCTCCCTTCAGCTTATTATAATTGTATGTCAAATTTTCTGTTTTTATCTATTTTATATTCTATAGCTTTTTGTAAAGATTTTTTTTCTTCCGGTGTCAGCGGTATTTTTGACTCCCCGGCATTAATATGCTTTACAAAAGTGTTCATTCCGTCTCTGTAATACATGCCAGTTATTACAAATCCATTGTCATAATCATCTATAAAGGAAGCCGAATAACTTATTTCTCCTCCTATTTCCGCTGCTGCGGAATATCTGACCATACCTACATTTTGAAGTGTTCCTCCTAATTTAAGTTTTATTCTTTCTATGTCCTTTATTACCTGCTTATAATTATTTTCAACTTTTCTTAATTGCTCTATATTTGATATAAGCAGGTCTTCTACAGATTGATCATTTATCTTTCTTTGTATTTTATTTTGTTTTTCAATATATTTATTTATTTTGTTTGAGAGAACCGCCAAAATAATTATTATCATTATAAAAACTACTGCCGCAGCGGATATGGCTATAATTAATATGGTCTTATTTATTTCTATCATTTTTATCCTCCGTAATGTTTCACGTGAAACATTTTTACTGCTTCTTTTGTAATATTTCCAATATACGTTCTCTTTCGTCAGAGGAATAATATTCTATTTCAATTTTTCCTTTATTGTTTTCTTCCTTTAAAGTTACCTTTGTATTAAAAATATCTCTAAGTGAATTTTCAATATATTTTATTTCCACAGAATATCCTTCATCCTTAACTTCTTTATTTTTTTTCTTTTTTTCCTTTGAGGCATACATTTTTTTTACATATTCCTCTGTCTGCCTGACATTCAAAGAAGAAGAAACTACTATAGCGGCAACTTTATTCTGTGCGTCCTTTTCTTTTATTCCCGCTATACATCTGGCGTGTCCTGCTGATAAGGATCCGTCTATTATCATTTTTCTTACTTCATCGCTAAGTGTAAGAAGCCTTATGGCATTTGCGATAGCCGGTCTGCTTTTTCCGACGCTTTCCGCAATTTCATCCTGAGTCATATTATATTCTCTGCTAAGTCTTTCATAGGCTTCAGCTTCTTCTAAAGGATTTAGATCTTCTCTCTGAACATTTTCTATTATAGCAAGTTCCATAAACTCTCTGGGAGTTATATCCTTTATAACGACCGGAAGTTTTTGAAGTCCTGCCTCCTTTGAAGCTCTCCATCTTCTTTCTCCGGCTATTATCTTATAAATTTCCCCTTCCTTTGAAACTATCAAAGGTTGTATAAGTCCATGCTTTTTTATAGAATCTGCAAGTTCAGTTATTTTCTCCGAATCAAAATATTTTCTGGGCTGTCCCATATTTGGTTCTATTAAATTAATATCTACTTCTAATATACTATTATCCTTTTCTGCTGTTTCCACATTTTCTATTAAAGCTGCAAGCCCTTTTCCAAGACCAGTTTTCTTGACCGCCGCCATATAAATCATCCCTCCTTATGTCCTATTAGTTCTCCCGCTAAAGATAAATAAGCCTCCGCGCCTTTTGAAGTTTTATCATATAAAACTATAGGCAGTCCATAACTTGGAGCTTCACTGAGTTTGACATTTCTGGGTATTACAGTTCTGTACACTCTGTCTCTGAAATATTTTTTTACTTCCTCAACTACCTGTATAGAAAGATTTGTCCTTGAATCAAACATCGTAAGAACTACTCCCTCTACTCCCAACTTTGGATTCAAATGCTTTTGTACCATTTTCACCGTTTCCATCAACTGACTTAATCCTTCCAATGCATAATATTCGCATTGTATAGGAACAAGAACAGTGTCGGACGCTGTGAGGGCGTTTAAAGTAATCAATCCTAAAGAAGGAGGACAATCTATAAATATGTAATCATAATTTTTTCTTATTTCTTCTATGGCTCTCTTCATTCTGGTCTCTCTTGAAAACATGGGTACTAATTCTATTTCAGCTCCCGCCAGTTTTATACTTGCCGGACACAGATCAAATGTTGATATTGCTGTTTTTACTATAGCGTCTTTAAGCTCTATATCATTTATAATCACGTCATACATGGAAGTTTCGACATTTTTCTTATCTACTCCCAAACCGCTGCTGGCATTTCCCTGAGGGTCAGCGTCTATCAAAAGAACTTTCTTTCCTTTATACGCTACGCAAGTGCTTAAATTAACAGCTGTTGTGGTCTTTCCTACTCCGCCCTTTTGATTTGCAACTGCAATTACTTTTGCCAATAAATCAACTCCCTAAGACAAATTAAAAATCTTAAATCATTATAACACATATTATATTTACATGAAACTTTTTTGAGTATAAAAAAAGAAATGTTTCACGTGAAACATTTCTTTTCTGAATAACATTTTTATATATCTAAATTTACTACTTTTGTGGCGTTTTCCTGTATAAAAACTTTTCTCGGTTCTACTTTTTCTCCCATTAAATCTGAAAATATTTCATTTGCCTCAGCAGCGTTTTCAAGAGTAACCTGCAAAATAGTTCTGGTTTCAGGATTCATTGTAGTTTCCCAAAGCTGGTCGGGATTCATCTCACCAAGACCTTTAAATCTTTGAATATACACGTCATCTTTTTTCCATTTTTTTTCTGCAAGTATCTTTTGCAGTTCCGCATCATCGTAGGCATATACTTCTTCTTTTCCTTTTTCTATTTTATAAAGAGGAGGCTGAGCAAGATATACATATCCGGCTTCTATCAAAGGTCTCATATATCTAAAGAAAAATGTAAGCAGGAGCATCCTGATGTGAGATCCGTCCACATCGGCATCAGCCATAATAATTACCTTATGATATCTGGCTTTTGAAATATCAAAATCCGCTCCTACATTTGCTCCGATAGCAGTTATTACAGGAGTAAGCTTTTCATTTCCGTAAACTTTGTCTATCCTCGCCTTTTCTACGTTAAGCATTTTTCCCCATAAAGGAAGTATAGCCTGTATTTCCCTTTTTCTTCCCTGTTTTGCGGAACCTCCGGCAGAATCTCCCTCAACTATATATATTTCGCAAAGAGCCGGATCTTTTTCGGAACAATCCGCCAATTTTCCCGGAAGAGAGGCAGAATCAAAAGCGCTTTTCTTTCTTGCCTGTTCTCTTGCCTTCCTTGCCGCATCTCTGGCTCTCGCCGCGTATAGACATTTTTCTATTATAAGTTTGGAAACCTGAGGATTTTCTTCAAGATACGAGCTTAACTTATCCGCTACTACTCCTTCCACAAGAGTCCTTATTTCGCTGTTTCCCAACTTTTCCTTTGTCTGTCCTTCAAACTGAGGTTCAGAAAGTTTAACGCTTATTATTGCTGTAAGTCCTTCCCTTACATCTCCGCCTTCAAGGTTTTTATCAGATTCTTTAAGTATATTATATTTTCTGGCATAATCATTTATAACTCTGGTAATGGCGGCTTTAAATCCCGTCAAATGTGTTCCACCCTCATGGGTATTGATATTATTTGCATAGCTGTATATATTTTCTACATAAGAATCGTTGTACTGCATAGCTATCTCACATAAAGAACCGTCCTTCATTCCTTCAACATAAATAGGATCCGGATGTAAAACATTTTCTTTCCTATTTAAATACGAAACATAGGATATTATTCCTCCTTCATAGTGAAAAACGTTTTCTTTAGGTTCTTCTTCTCTTTCGTCAAGAAGAGTTATTTTTATTCCTTTATTCAAAAAAGCCATCTCTCTAAGTCTTGTCAAAAGAGTCTGAGAATCAAATTCCGTTTCCGTAAAAATTTCAGGATCGGGAAGAAAAGTAGTCTTTGTTCCTGAAAAAGAAGCCTCTCCTTTTTCTATAAGTTTAGTTTTAGTTATTCCTCTTTCATATCTCTGATAATATATCTTTCCATCCCTTGCCACTTCTACTTCAAGATAAACAGAAAGAGCATTCACAACAGAAGCTCCCACTCCGTGGAGACCTCCTGAAACTTTATATCCCCCTGTTCCAAACTTACCTCCGGCATGCAGTATAGTGTGAACCACTTCCACAGTAGGTATGCCCATTTTAGGATGAAGCCCTACCGGTATACCGGCTCCATTATCCTTTACCGTTACTGAATTATCTTCATGGATAATTACGTTTATAGTATCACACCGGCCTGCCAAAGCCTCATCTATACTATTATCCACTATTTCATAAACAAGATGATGAAGTCCCCTTGAAGAAGTACTTCCTATATACATACCCGGTCTTTTTCTTACAGCCTCAAGTCCTTCAAGTACCTGGATATCGCTTTCGCTGTATTCTGAACTTTCTACGCTGCTATTTATCAATTCCTCATCATTCATAAAAAATCTCCTTAAAATTATTCCTCCGCAAATATAACGGAATTTTCTATTCTCTTCTTTAAAGTAGCCGAGGATAAAGATGAAAAATATATTCTTGGTTCACCGTAAAAAGTAGACACTATAAACGATTTAGGTATGTCGTCATCCACAGATATAATAATCCCGTTTTTTTCTGAAACATTTAAAAATATTTTTGTCTTTTCACATACTGTAGTCTGTTCAAAATCAAATATACCTATAATATCTTTTACATTTATCAAAAAATCCGACCCTAAATGCAAAAACATAAATTTTTTTCTCCATTTTACCCTATATTCACTTTAATATGTTATATTATAA
>CASDQQ010000100.1 GCA_949282945.1 uncultured Eubacteriales bacterium | reverse complement strand
CCATAATGTTATCCTCCTGTAAACCAGAAGACAGCATTATATAGTATAAATCTTTTTCGAAGTAAATTCCATCAACAAATTTCTCAAAGTAAACTCCACTTTCAGTTATGTGAGGGTGGAATTTAATTTGGAAATTAACCTTTAATAAAAACCTGGAATTTTTTTCAAAAAAGGTATTGACAACGTTTATGCCATAAGGTATACTTCATAAAGTCAATACTGACTGTGTTGTGCGGGTGTAGTTCAATGGTAGAACATCAGCCTTCCAAGCTGATTGTGAGGGTTCGATTCCCTTCACCCGCTCCATTTTTTTGATAGATGACGTGTGCCTGTAGCTCAGCTGGATAGAGCAACGGACTTCTAATCCGTAGGCCTGGGGTTCGAATCCCTTCAGGCACGCCAAAGACGGACAAATCTGTTTTTGAAACAAGGTTTGTCCGTTTTTATATGAAAAACCGCTGATCAGATTACGGGAAATTTGCTTATTACCAATGGGTAGTATATAATTGTAAAGATAAACTAAAGAAGAAAAGGAATTATTTATGCAATTTGAAGAATTAGAAATATCAAAACCTCTTAAACGAGCGATCAAAGATATGCAATATAAAGAAATGACTCCGATACAGGAAGCCTCAATACCTGTATTAATGGAAAATAAAGATATAATAGGTCAGGCAAAGACAGGCACCGGGAAGACCGCCGCCTTTGCTATTCCTTCTATAGAATCTGTGAACAGGGAAATAAGGCGTACTCAAATACTGATATTATGTCCCACGAGAGAATTAGCTCTGCAGATCTGCGAAGAGTTCAGGAAATTTACAAAATATACCCAGGGCATAGCCTGTGAGGCCGTATATGGAGGGGCTTCAATAGAACGGCAGATTTTTGCCCTAAGAAAAAATCCCGCTATAGTTATAGGCACGCCCGGACGTATACTCGACCATATAAACAGGCGCGTACTCAGGCTTAAATTTCTGAAAACCGTAATTCTGGACGAAGCTGACGAGATGCTCAACATGGGTTTCAGGAACGATATAGAAAAAATATTTAAATCAATTCCCCAGGAACGTCAGACCATACTTTTTTCTGCCACAATGCCGTCGGATGTGCTTGAGCTTGCCAAGACCTATCAAAATTCTCCTGTTCACATAAATATCAAATCTTCCGAGCTTACAGTGGACAATATAGAACAATATTATATCGACATCCCCCAGACTCAAAAATTAAACGCTGTAAACGCTGTTTTTGATAAATATAAACCTAAAAGAGCCATTATATTCTGCAACACCAAAAAGCAGGTGGATAAGCTCCTTGTCCAGTTAAAAAACAAAGGCTTCGCAGCTGATGGCCTGCACGGAGACATACCTCAAAAAATACGCACCAACGTAATGAATAAATTTAAAAAGGGTGAATTGCAAACTCTTATAGCCACCGATGTTGCCGCCCGCGGCATAGACGTAAAAAACATCGACATAGTTCTCAATTACGATATACCTTCCGATATGGATTTTTACATACATAGAATAGGAAGAACTGCCCGCGCGGGGAAAAAGGGCATAGCCATAACTCTCTCATGCGGCAAAGGCCAACTTTCTCAGATAAAAACTCTCGAGCGTTTTACAAACTCAAAGATAAAAAGTTTGGATATCCCCGGTCTTTCTGTAGATTCCCATGACTATTCTGAAAACGCGCCGCTCCCAAAAAACGCCAGACAGCGTAAAAATACTACTGAAGACATCGCCAGAAAAATAGCTGTCAGCCATGCTAAAGCTCTGAAAGAAAGCGGCGTACGGACAAAAAACAACGTTCCTAAAATATCCCTGGACGAATATTTTAAACAGTCTGAAAAAAGCTCTTCTGAAAAGCTTTCAGATACGCCCGCAGGATATGGTAATTATGGACGGTTTTCAAAAAATCAGAGTAAAATAAGAACGAGATATAACGGATATAAAAAGAAAAAAATCTAAGCTTATTTGATTTTATCGGCAACGCTTATTCTCGTAAGAGCTCTTTTCAGTTTAGCTTCGGCAATACTGGTATTAATTTTATCTTTCTTTCTGAGAATTTCTTCTTCCGCCCTTTTCTTCGCGGCAAAAGCTCTCTCCCGATCTATATCTTCAGCCCATTCAAAAGTAGTGGCCGCTATTCTTACGCAGTCATTGCTCACTGAAAGTATGCCGCCCATGCACGCTGCTCGCCTTGGTTCGCTTGCCTGTTCGAAGTAGATACGGCACTCGCCCATTCCTATAGCTGTAATATATGGAATATGTCCCGCTAAAATTGAAACGTCTCCGTCAATACTCCTTAAAGAAACCTGAACGACCTGGCCGTTAAAAAATTCTCCGTCAAGAGTTACAATTTTAAGTGGAAAGGATTTCATGATCAGGCTCCTTTCTCCGCTTTTTTAACAGCTTCATCGATCGTTCCTACAAATAAAAACGCAGACTCCGGAAGATCATCATGCTCTCCGGCAATAATTTCTTTAAATCCCCTTATGGTCTCTTTAAGAGTCACATATTTTCCCTCCATACCGGTAAACTGCTCTGCAACAGAAAACGGCTGACTTAAAAATCTCTGTATTTTCCGCGCTCTGGAAACTGTAAGCTTATCCTCTTCACTGAGCTCATCCATACCCATAATGGCGATAATATCCTGAAGTTCTTTATATCTTTGTAATATTCGCTGAACGTCCCGGGCAGTATCATAATGCTCCCTTCCCACAATATCGGGAGTAAGGATACGGCTTGTGGAGTCAAGCGGATCTACAGCCGGATAGATTCCCAGAGAAGAAATGCCTCTGCTTAAAACCGTGGTAGCGTCCAAATGGGCAAAAGTTGTTGCGGGCGCGGGGTCTGTAAGATCATCGGCCGGGACATAAACAGCCTGCACAGAGGTTATGGAACCATTCTTAGTAGAGGTTATACGCTCTTGAAGAGCTCCCATTTCTGTTGCTAAAGTGGGCTGATACCCCACTGCGGATGGCATACGCCCGAGAAGAGCAGAAACTTCGCTTCCGGCTTGGGTAAATCTGAATATATTATCAATAAAAAGAAGTACATCCTGATTTTCTCTGTCCCTGAAATATTCCGCCATAGTCAGTCCCGAAAGCGCCACGCGCATACGTGCCCCCGGCGGCTCATTCATCTGTCCGTAGACCAAAGCCGTCTTATTTATTACGCCGGATTCCTTCATTTCATTGTAAAGGTCGTTTCCTTCTCTTGTTCTCTCTCCTACTCCTGTAAATACGGAAATACCGCCGTGCTGCTTGGCCACATTATTTATAAGCTCCATTATAAGCACTGTCTTTCCAACTCCTGCTCCGCCGAAAAGGCCTATTTTCCCGCCTTTTGCGTAAGGACATATAAGATCTACTACCTTTATTCCAGTTTCAAGTATTTCTGTGGTACTCTCCTGTTCGTCATACTGAGGGGCGGCTCTGTGTATGGGCCATTTTTCTTCAGTTTTGGGAGGCGCCATATTGTCCACCGGCTCGCCTAAAAGATTAAATATCCTTCCCAGAGTCTCTTTACCCACAGGTACGCTTATAGGCGCTCCTGTGTCAACGGCGTCTATTCCTCTTACCAATCCGTCCGTACTGCTCATAGCTATACACCTTACAACGTTGTCACCTATGTCCTGCGCCGCCTCGGCCACTATTTTTCTTCCGTCATTATCTATTTCCAAAGCATTGAGTAGTTCGGGAAGCTCCCCGTCACGGAATCTTACATCCAGTACCGGACCTATGATCTGGATAACCTTTCCCACATGCCTGTTCATAAGTATCTCTCCTTTTCATTATAATTCGCTTCCGCTTACAATCTCCGTTATTTCCTGAGTTATAGCGCCTTGTCTCGCTCTGTTATATTTTAGGCTAAGACTATCGAGCATTTCTCCCGCATTTTTCGTTGCTGCCTCCATAGCGGTCCTCCTGGCCCCAAGTTCACTTGCCAGGCTTTCAGAAACGCTCCCCCATAATACCCCTGCTATATAATCCGGTATAATAGCGTTAAATACCGCCTCGCTGTCCGGTTCATACAAAATATATTTTTTACTTTCCTTATTTTTATTGACCGCCACAGGCAGGATCCTGACCACTGAAGGTTCCTGAGAAAGCACAGATATAAATTTAGTATATACTATATACGCTTCGTCAAAATCACCGTCAGCAAACCCCGAGGATATAACCTTTGAAATTTCATGGCAATTTTTTACAGAAATATCTTCCACAGATTCAAAATCTGAGGTAATCATATTAGCTCCAACCCTTTTAAAATGCTCAAGAGCCTTTTTACCAATGGGCAAAATTACGGCGTTTTTATTTTTCATCTCGACTTCAGCCAGGTCAAGGACATTATTGTTATATCCTCCCGCAAGACCTCTGTCCCCTGCTATAACTATATAACAGCTGTTTTTCACCTGCTTCTCCTTTGTAAAAATAGACTCGCTGTCAGAGCCTGAGGATATATCATCCATTACACTTTGCAGTATACTAAAAAAAGGTCTGCTCCTTTCTGCCCGTTCTTTTGCCCTGCGCAGCTTGGAAGATGCCACAAGTTCCATAGCCTTGGTTATCTGCCTTGTATTTTCTACGCTCTTTATACGAAGCTTAATATCTTTCATAGAAACTTCAGCCATAAAATGCTTCTCCTTTCAGCAAGGGTTTATCCTTTTAGAAATTTTTCGGTAAATTCTTTAAGAGCCTCATTCAGTATCTCAGTACTTTTTTCTGAAAGCTCTCCCGTATCCCGTATATCTTTAAGCATTTCGTTTTTATAGTTTATTAAATATTCGTAGAGCTCTTTTTCATAAAGTTTTACTTTATCTACCGGAATATCTTTTAAATAGTTGTTTACCGCCGCGTAAATGATCGCTACCTGTAACTCTACCGCCACGGGAGAATTTCTGTCCTGTTTCAGAATTTCAACTATTCTTTCGCCCTGATCAAGCCTTTCTTTTGTATCTTTATCTAGATCCGAGCCAAACTGAGCAAATCCTTGCAGTTCCATATACTGCGAATAAATAAGTTTTAACCTTCCGGATACCTTTTTCATAGCTTTGATCTGCGCATTCCCACCTACTCTGCTTACTGAAATTCCCGGATTTACCGCCGGCATAACTCCGGAGTGAAAAAGCTCGCTCTCCAAAAATATCTGTCCGTCTGTGATCGATATTACATTAGTGGGTATATAAGCTGATACATCCCCCGCCTGAGTTTCAATGATCGGTATGGCTGTAAGAGACCCTCCTCCATATTCCGGAGCAAGCCTTGCCGCCCTTTCAAGCAATCTGCTGTGCAGATAAAAAACATCCCCGGGATAAGCTTCACGTCCCGGCGGACGCCTTATAAGCAGAGAAAGAGTCCTGTACGCTACAGCGTGCTTTGAAAGATCATCATATATTATAAGCACGTCTTTGCCGGCTTTCATAAAATACTCTCCCATAGCGCATCCTGAATACGGCGCTATATATTGAAGAGGAGCAAGCTCGCTGGCTGTGGAACTTACTACGATCGTGTAGTCCATAGCTCCCGCTATTGAAAGCGTTTCTACAAGTTGGGCCACCGTAGAATTTTTCTGTCCTATAGCCACATATATACAAATTACATCTTTTCCCTTTTGGTTTATTATAGTATCCACCGCTATTACGGTTTTTCCCGTTTGCCTGTCTCCTATGATCAGTTCTCTTTGGCCTCTTCCTATGGGGATCATACTGTCTATGGCCTTTATGCCTGTTTGAAGAGGAACGCTTACAGACTTTCTCTCTATTATCCCGGGAGCTTCAGATTCTATAGGCCGGCTTTCAGTGGCGGCTACAGGGCCTTTGCCGTCTATAGGCTCGCCAAGAGAATTTACCACTCTTCCTATAAGAGACTCCCCCACCGGCACGGAAACCACCCTGCCCGTACGTTTTACAATGTCCCCTTCCTTTATTCCTATGTCAGTTCCAAGAATAACTATAGATACAAATTCTTCTTCCAAATTAAGGGCCATACCGTACTCGCCGTTGGCAAATTCCACAAGCTCATTAGACATACAATTGTCAAGTCCATAAGCTTTAACGATACCGTCTCCCACAATAACAACAGTCCCTATTTCACTTTGGTCTGTTTTATCCTCATAATTTTTTATCTGCGCTTTGATTATACTGCTTATTTCTTCAAGCTTAAGCTGCATTTAATCACCAACTTTCCCCAACCGGGCAATCAGAACTTTTAAGATACGATCTAAGCCTTTCAAAACGGCTTTTTACGCTGGCGTCGATCTGAATGCCTCCGTAAATCAATTTAACCCCTCCTATACATTCCGGGTCTACTCTGCAAATCAAAACAATATTTTTCCCCGTCATAGTTTCAAGCTTTAATGTAAGCTTTTCTCTTAAAGCTTCAGACAATTCCACGGCTGTAATGGCAATAACCTCCAGAATATCGTTATCATCGTTATATATTTTCCTATACTCGTCAAAGCACGACTTGAAAATATGCATTTCGCGTTTTTCAGTAAGAATTTTCATGAAATTGAGAATATATTTATCTGTATTGGCCGCAAAAGCCTGATCAAGTGCTAAAATACGCTCTTCCTTTTTTATTTGGGGAGAAGAGAGCAGTTTAATATAATCCGGGTTTTTTTCTAATATTCCGGATATTTGTTTTAGTTCCTCAAGAAAACGTTTTTCATTATTCTCTTCCGAAGCCAGGCTATAAAGAGCCCTGGCATATTCTTTTGAAAAATTTTTCACTATTTTTCACCCAAATTTTCTATAGCTTCTTCGATCAGATTTTCATGTATCTCCTGATCTATTTCTTTATCAACGACTTTTCCGGCCAAATCTATTACCATATCGGAAATATCGTCTTTCATACCGTCCACCGCCTTTTTTCTCTTAAGCGCGATATCGTCTTCCGCTCTCGATATCATATGGACAGCCTCCTGACGGGCATTGTTTATTATTTCGTCGCTTCTTTCACCCGCTCTTACCGAGGCGGCCTTTATAAGGTTGTCAGCTTCCTTTTCCGCATTTTTCATTTTATCTTCGTAAAAGGCTCTGTCAGCTTCCGCTTTTTTTAAAGCCTGGTCGGCGTCTGTATAAATTTTATCCACTTCCTCCTGGCGTTTTCGCAAAATATCATTTACCGGCTTGAATAGAAATTTTTTCAATATAAAAGCCAATATAATAAGATTCATCATTGCAATGAGTATATGCCAAAAATCTATGGATATAAAATCTAAGTTACCCATGATAAGTATTCTTCCTTTCCTGTTAAGGTAGATACTTTAAATCAAAGCATACCTATAAACTGGCCAGGCACAAGGAAAATAAGCAAAAGGGCTATTACCAATCCGTATATACCCGTAGTTTCCGCTACTCCACAGCCCATAAGCATGGTTGAAGTAACCTTGCTCCTGCTCTCAGGCTGACGGCCTATAGCTTCACAGGCCTTGCCGACCGCATATCCCTCGCCTATACCCGGTCCTATACCGGCTATCATAGAAATACCTGCTCCAAGAGCGCATGCCGCTAAAATAATTGCTTTTTCCATAAAATAAATACCTCCGTCTTTATAATTTATATATAAATAAAAACTCAATCTTCCACTCCGGCGCCCATTTTTACATAGACCATAGTCAGCATACTGAAAATAAACGCCTGCAGACACCCGCTGAAAACATCAAAATATATAGAAAATATAGCGGGCAAGCCTATCTGTAATACCATTATATCGGATATAAAAGTACCGCTAAGTCCGAGAGCGCCGTATAAAACCCCGCTAGCCGCGGCAAGCGCGCTGTATATCAGCGCTGAAACAACAACTCCGGATACTATATTTCCAAAATGACGGAAAGCCATTGAAAGAGGAGTGGCTATCTCTCCTATAATATTAATGGGAGTAAGGATGAAAACAGGCTTTGTATATCCTTTTAAATAGTTCCACATACCGTCGGTTTTTATCTTATAATAAGTAATGATCACAAAAACTACCAACGACCATCCCAATGTAGTATTCAAATCTGCCGTAGGCGGAAACATAGTTAAAAGACCCGACAGACTGGACAGAGCGGAAAGTGATAAAGCGGCCCCTATAAAAGGCGCAAAAAAACCAAATCTTTCGCTCATATTGTCTGAAACGAGTTTTTTCACAGTTTTTACTATATACTCGGCCACCACCTGGCGTTTGCTTTCCGGTCTTACCTTAAGCCCCCGGGTAAGCCATATGCATACAAGGGTAATAACTATCATTACTATCCATGAATTGACCTGAGTTTCCGTAATAGTTATTCCTAGCGGAAGCTCAAAAAGGATTTTTGCTCCGCTGATATCTATACTCAAGCGTTATTCCCCTCCTTTTTCTTTATTTCATTTTCCTGAAGATATTGCTTTTCCTCTTTCAGGTCTTTTCTAAAAGCCGGGGCAAAAAGCATGTATATTCTTGGGAATATAAGAGTAACCAGCACGGCTATAAAATTAAAACATGGCAAAATAGCTCCTGCGGCGGCTAATACAAAAATCAAAAATCTTCTCGCATGGTATGAAATCTGTATTTTCTTCTTAGCTTCATCCGGGTCCTCAATATCTACTGCATGCTGCACCGTAATTCCAAGAAAGAAAAAGTTCAGCGTCACTATTACGGCTCCGTAAATTGATCCCAGCAATACCGTATAATCATATTTTCCTAAGATCAGGAAAACGATCTGCATTATTACACTACAGACTATTACGCCTAAAGCCGTATAGCAGGTTTCTTTAGCTACAACCTTATCTACCTTCAAAATTCTCTTCCTCTCTTCAAAAATTATTTTACCAAACAGGACGGATCACATTTATGTCTTTAAAGAATAACATATTTTCAGCTTAAATACATCCTGTATGCCAGATTTTCCCCACTCACCTGGAAAACCATTCCAAAAGTCCTTTATACAAACCATCAGCGCACTTTTTCTGGTATGCCGCCTGAGTCAGGAGTATGTCCTCCTCCTTATTAGACATATATCCCATTTCAATAAGGCAGACCGGTACCTCGCTCCAATTAAACCCACTGAGGTCTGAGCGTTTTACAACTCCGTTATTTTTGGCCCCGGTGGCTTCTACAAAACTTTCAAGTATCACTTCCCCCGCTTTGCGGCTCTCTTCATGTATTTGTTTATTATTTGCGCCGGCAGGGACCAGCATACATGCTCCGTAGACGGATGTATTGTCATTTCCGTTACAATGTATCCTTATAACTATATCGGCTCCCGCATTATTCATTAATATCGCTCTTTCGGAATTTGATATATTTACGTCGTGAGTTTCCCTGCTCATCAATACTGTGGCTCCTTCCGCTTCAAGAAGCTTCTTTAATTCAAGGCCGACAATAAGCGTTACTTCATATTCCGGAACTCTTGACCATTTTCCCTGTGTTCCGGAGGAGACTTTTTTCCTATAAGAATCCGACCCGGGAGCTATTGGCTCCAGTTCGGAATTGCCTTTTCCCTGGTGTCCAGGGTCTATGCCTATGACAATACCTTTTAGCGTTCCGTCTCCTTTGGCCGGAGTTTTAGAAGGCCCAGGAGTTTTAACATTCTCCGTTTTTTCAGGGGTTTTAGTGGGAGTGGGCTTTTCAGTTTTTACAGGCTCGGTGGAACTTGCCTCAATCGGCGTGACAGCCGCCGGTATATCAGAAGATTCCGTGGTTTGTAACAAAGGAGGACTTGTTTCTGTAGATTTCTGAGTATTCCCAGAAGTATTTTCATAGACTGTGTGGGACGAAGCATACGGCTCCGCTGTATCTTTCGCGTTCCCAGTTCCGCAGCCTGAAACAAAAACGACCGATATCAAAAGAACTATACATGCTATTTTCAGAAAATATTTTTTCATTAAGATTCTCTCTCTTTTCTCTTTATCTCTCTCTTAAGCCACATATGAAAAAACAAATTTGACGCTCCGTCATAGATAAGGCTTATTCCTATGATCATCATTATGATATTCCTTGTTTCAAACGGATTAAATACCATAACTATACCTAAAAAGGCCGTAAGAAGAGCCCCTATCAAAACTATCCACCATTTGGGCTGTCCTAAAGCTTTCAGATTAAAAGCAGTCTGCAAATTAGAAAATCCGTCGGCCGCAAGTATTATTCCAAAAACAAATGGAAGAATAGAACTTACAAAATCCGTTTTTAAAACTATAAAAAGCCCTATGAGGAAAAATATGACTCCTTTAACAAAGCCAAAACTGTAAAAGTTTCTTTCTTCCCGGTTAGCAATAAAATCAACTATGTTTACAAGTCCGTATATAATGGTTATACCGCCTAAAATATAACATATTATATCTGACGCTGTTCCCGGAGCCACAATTAAAAATATACCGAGTAAGATATAAAGAACAGATATCCCAAAAAATGTTTTGCCAATCTTTTTAAAAAAATCCATATTTTTATTATCCTCTTTCAATAATCTACAGGTTCCGTCAAAAATAAATTATCCGTGCGAAAAATGTATATGCGGAAGTATTTTTTCAATTTCTTCTTCTTTTCTTTTATCAAACACCTTTTTATTTTCTTCAAACAGATTATTTCCACAGGTGTCTATGGATACGATGAGGGGTCCGAACTCTTTTACTCTGAGTATCCAAAAAGCCTCCGGCATACCGAAATCTTCCCATTCTACCCCTTCTATACATTCCACCTGAGACGCCGCCGTAACCGCGCAGCCTCCGGGATATATACAGTGCAGGGCCTTGTATTCTTTACATGCTCCGGCGGTGTCAGCCCCCATTCCACCTTTTCCTATAATTATCTTTACTCCTGTTTCCCTTATAAAATCCTTCTCAAATTTCTCCATTCTCCTGCTAGTAGTAGGTCCTATGGAAATCATTTCCCAACCGTCCGGCCTTTCTTTTATTATAGGCCCCGCATGTATAATGCCCATACCTTCTAAATTAAATTCAGGTTTTACGCCAACTTCTACCGCGCGCCTGTGTCCGTCGTCGCGGCAGGTAGCTATTTTTCCGGTAATATATACCACGTCTCCTATTCTCAGGTCCTCTATCATATCATTTGTAATAGGCATTGTAAGTAACTTTTTCACAGTATCGCCTCCTTATGGGAATGAATTACATAGGACAGGTCTTCCTTTATAGTAACAGAACCTCTTCTGGTAGCCCAACATCCCACCGTTACGCCCACAGCCAACGTTGCCGGATGGTGAGCGGCATACTCTATATGCACATCCTGAACGCTTCCGCTTCCTGTAAGTCCGAGGGGTCCTATTCCTATAGCGTTAAGGCCGTCCTTCATACGTTTTTCCATATCGGCCGCCATTGGATCTGGATTTACACTACCTATTTTTCTTAACATAGCTTTTTTGGAAAGTATAGCTGCCGTAGGAGCGCATGTGCCTATACCGACGCCCACGACCAACGGAGGACAGGCATTTATGCCCCAGTCTACAACGGTGTCAAAAACATATCTCGCAATGCCTTCATAGCCCTCCGAAGGCATTAATACCTTAGATCTTCCGGGCAGACTGCACCCGCCTCCCGCAAAATACACATCAAAATAAAGATCTCTTCCCCCCGGAATGATTTCCCATTCTATCCACGGCGCTAAAGTGCCTACATTATTTCCCGTATTTTTCTCAGAAAAAGCCTCCACAACGTTATGCCTTAACGGAGCCTTCTCTGTGGCGTCTAAAACGGCGTCTCTCAAAACCTCCTCCACTATATCTATGTATGGAAATTTGGTACCTGCCTTAAGAAAGAACTGGACCACTCCGGTATCCTGACATATAGGCCTGTCCAGTTTTCTGGCCATCTCCAGATTTTTAAAAATGCATTGATAAAGCTCAGAGGCAAGCGGACTTCGTTCACTGTCACGCAAGTCTTCAAGGCCTTTCATCACATCATCCGGAAGCTGTTTTGATATTAAGTTTATAAATTTTGATATTATTTCTGTAAGACGTTCTCGGCTTTTCATATTTCCTCCGTACCTAAATATTTTCTACAAAATATTGTAGCACATTCAGGCAGTATATAACAGAAAAACGATCTTGCTAAGCTTGTCTTTCCAGTAAATAGAGTGACATATCCCTTAAAAAAGCTGTTCTGTCTTCATCTATATTTTTCAATATATCTATAGCTTTTTTCGTACATTCCTCCAAAAGAGACTTGCATCTTTCAAGCCCGAAGACCGCGGCAAAAGTATTTTTCCCCTGCCGTTCATCACTTCCCACCGGCTTTCCCAGAAGCTCCTCGCTCCCCTCTATATCCAAAATATCATCCTTTAGCTGAAATCCAAATCCTATAAGCTCGGCAAATTCAGATATTTGCTTATACTCTCGGGTCATACTTCCGTCATCGTTAAAACCTCTGCCAGAAAGGGCCAACGGCATCATACATGAAGCCTTTATAAGAGCGCCGGTCTTTCCTGAATACATGCGTCTTATCTCCTCTTCACTCACAATTCTGTTCTCAAATTCAATATCCATTATCTGCCCGGCTATCATTCCGTCTCTTCCAGAAGCGTCGGCCAATATTTCCATAGCCTTTACCGCGTTCTTTAAATCTGTACTAAAAAATTTCCCGGACATACTTTTAGTTATCGTTTCAAACGCCAGATTCAAAAGCGCGTCTCCCGCCAAAATAGCGCATGCTTCGCCGAAAACTATATGATTGGTGGGCTTCCCCCTCCTGAAATCATCATTATCCATGGCCGGAAGATCGTCATGTATGAGAGAATAAGTATGGATCATTTCAATAGCTCCTGCAAAAGGAAGAGCATCCCCTACAGGTACTCCCAAAAGCTCGGAAAAAGCTAAGACAAATACCGGACGTATCCTTTTTCCACCGGCCGAAAGACTGTAACGCATAGACTCATATATGCTTTTCCACTGACAGTCCCTGACGGCAGAAATATCTTCAATATATTTCTCTGTAAGAGCTTTATAATGATTATATTTTTCAAAAAAATTCTGATTCATATCTGCTGCTCCATATCGATTTCCATTATATTTCCCTCTCTGTCCTCCATAACTTTTGATATGCGCCTTTCATAGGAGTTCAAAAGTTTTTCGCAGTGCGCCACAAGCTTCATGCCTTCTTCAAAATTTTTCATAGACTGGTCAAGGGGTACATTTCCGCTCTCCATTTTCGCCAAAATTTCTTCTATCTCGGCTATGGCCTCTTCATATGTATAATCTTCAATGCTTTTTTTCTCAGTCATTTTTTGTATCTCCTCTAAAAACATTATTAACTGTACATTCTATATTTCCGTCCCTCAGAGAAACCGATATCTCGTCCCCCTTTTTTATACTTTCAACGCTGCCGACTATATCCCCGGAGGGCGATCTTACAGCTCCGTAGCCTCGCGCCAATATTTTAAGAGGACTTAATCCGTCAAGTCTGGCCGCGCTCAGTGAAATATCGTTTTTACACCTTTGAATATCCTCTCTGATCTCTTCTTCAAGTTCTTCGGCATACTTTTCAACGGTAAGCCTGCCGTCGCTTATAACACTATAGGGTTTTTTAAAAAAAGGTGATGCTAAGATACGGCCAAGTCCCGTCCTTTTTATTTCCAGATTGGTTTTAGGTATATTTCGTATACGCTCGGAAATTCTTTCAAGACTTCTTTTTATTTCTGACATTTCCGGCACTGCAAGTTCGGCCGCCGCCGAAGGCGTAGGCGCTCTCAAATCCGCCGCAAAATCGCATATAGTAAAATCAGTTTCATGTCCCACGCCCGATATTACGGGAATATTAGAATCCGCCACCGCTCTGGCCACGATTTCTTCATTAAACGGCCAAAGATCTTCTATGGATCCTCCTCCCCGGGCAATTATAATTACATCGCACAGTCTGTGACGATTAAAAAATTCCACCCCGGCAGCTATTTTTGCTGAGGCCCCCTCTCCCTGGACCGCACATGGATAAAGTTTTAAATTTATATTGTAGAATCTTCTTGTAAGAACATTTAATATATCTCTTATGACTGCTCCGGTTTCAGAGGTTATCACCCCTATAGAACGTGGCATAAAAGGAATGCTCTTCTTGCGTTCTTTATCGAACAGCCCCTCTTTTTCAAGTTTTCCCTTAAGGCGCTCAAAGGCGGCATACATCTCTCCCGTACCGTCCTCTTTAATGGTTTCGGCATATAATTGATATACCCCGTCGCGTTCAAACACCGAAATGCTTCCTCTTATAAGCACCCGCATACCGTTTTCCGGTTCAAATAAAAGTCTGTCGGCGCTAGTCTTAAACATAACGCACTTTAAAGAACTTCCGGCGTCCTTTAAAGTAAAATACAGATGCCCGGAATAGTGCCTCTTATAATTCGAGATTTCTCCCTGGACCCATACCGATGACAAAATGCTGTCGTAGCTTAAAAGTCCTTTTATATATTTATTTATATCAGATACCGATAATATCTGCTGCATCATTTACTCTCTTTCAAGCTTCCGTCCTTGACTGATTCTTTATATATAGTTCCCAATATTCCGTTTACAAAGGAACTGGAATCATCATGTCCGTATTTTTTGGCCAAAGCAACTGCTTCGTTAATTGAAACATTTAAGGGTATATCCGCTCTGTAAAACATTTCATATATGCAAAGCCTTAGTACGGCAATGTCAATTCCGGAAATACGGCTAAAAGACCATCCTCTGGTATATTTTGAAATAAGGGAATCTATTTCTTCTAACTTTTCCATTGCGCCTTCGGCAATTTCAGTAATATATTTAATATCATCAGAATTCATCTTGCTGATATTTTCATCCGAAATAAACTCGTCGATCTGGTATTTAATATCATCACGGTGATATTCTAAACTGTAAACCAATGCCATCGCAGCTTCCCTTGCTTCGCGTCTGCCCATTCAATCCTCCAATTAAAAGCCTTTTATTTTATCTGAACCTCCCGGGAGGCAGTAACTTGTCCAAAATCTTTTTTATAAAATTCTTATCGCTTTCAAAATTCTTCCCTATATAATAACCCACAAAAGCGCACAATGCAATAAATAAAGTATTGAATATACCGAAAAAAATTATAAAAAGAGCAATTATTATGCCAAGGACCATGCCGTTTATACGTCCTTTATGGCTTTTATAATATTCCACAAAGCTTTCTATTATTTCTCTCATTATTCCACCCTGCCCTTATATGCATTCTGAACACCGTCCACGATAATCTTCACCTCCGGCGTTTTGACTCCCGTACACTGTTCTATAGACTGCACTATCCTTATCTGAGCCTCTTCAGAAAATACCGGAATATTCACATCGGACATAAACGTAGCGTGTACGGTTACCCGCACCTCGTCTCCCGCAATTTTTATGACCGCTCTGGCGTCCTTTATTCCTCCCAGTTTTCTTATAACATTCAGAGATATATGTTCAAATGTGGCCGATGAAATCTTTATCTTTCCTATACTGTTTTCCTTCACAATGGATTTAAACTCCCTGTCGCCGTTTACCCCTATAATAAATGTATACAGGCTGAACATAAACCAGGCAACGCATATAAAAAGAACTATGAGCCATACGGCGGGTTCCTGTAAAAATGGTATTTTCAGAACTTCCCCCGTTTTATAAAGCACGCTTTTAACATAGGGGAGTTTAAAAACAGTTATAATAAAACCCATGGACCATATTATCATGGACAAAAAGGAATATACTATCAAAAGTACTCTCGATATAAATTTCATCCGACGTCACCTCGTAATCATTTTACTCTGGGCGTGTTCCTGGATTTTCCGTCTCCGTCGTCATTTTCTTTGTGTATCTTGTCCTTAACTATATTAACGCCCTGAACGTGTATGTTCACCTCTACTACGCTCAGTCCCGTCATAGTTTCAACGGCTTCTTTTACTTTTTCCTGGATTTCCCAACACACCTCGGGTATTCTGAATCCGTATTCCATAATAACGTACAGATCTATGGCGGCCTCTATCTGACCTACCTCGACTTTAACTCCCTTAGTAAGATTTTTTCTTCCGAGTATCTCGGCAACATCTCCTACAATGCCGCCGCTCATGCCTGCCACTCCGGGAACTTCAGTCGCAGCCATACCGGCTATAACTGCCACGACATCGTCTGTAATACGTATTTTCCCAGTATCGTCAAACGAGTCCTGAACCGAATCGCGTATAGTTTCTTTTATATCCTGCATATTATCGTCCATACGGAAACCTCCTTTTGAAATTATACCATTATTTATTATAATCAGGCAACATTTCTTATATGTATATCGCTGAAATCGGCTTCAGAATATCTTATCACTATATCCGCCACCTGAGTAACCTGTTCTTGTGTAAGATTTTCAGCTTTTATCATAATGTCCACTTCCCCCTGATCGTTAAAGCAAACATACGCGTCAGAAAATCCTTTTTCTCTTATAAGTCCTTCGATCTTTGTTTCACATTCAGCCGTCTCGGCAAGTTTCATAATTTTTTCATATGCCTCTGTTTTCACATCTTCTCCAGCGTTCGTGTCTTTTGTAATATTTTCATATGTCTCCTTTACCTTGCCTCTGGAAGTATCCCTTTCCAGCCTGTTTGAGGAAAAATATAGTGTATTTGTACTCAGAGCGTCCTCAGATCCATCGTCATTTTTATCTTTATTTACCTCCGACGTATCCGGATCTCCCTTAAAAAATCCTATTATTTCATTTCTCATATACCCGACTGCAATTAGAGAAATTGCCAGAACAAATAAAATAATATGTTTTGTACCTACCTTCATATGCCATGTCCTCCTTTTTGACTTTGTATAATTTATATGTGGAATATCTCACCATATTACCTGTATTTTGTGAGTGGGAATATTTAAAAGGACCTCAAGCGCTCTTATTATCTTTTCCTCCGCGCCAGAATTGTAACTTCCTTTTATGACAACTGCCACGCCCCTTATATCCGCATATTTTTCCGATACTATGAAGGGCTGTTTGCTCCCGTCGCTGCTTTCGGTATACACGGTTTCTTCTGAAGAGCTGTTTTCTGAAATTTCCCGGTTTCCTCCGCTGCCGTCATCTTCAGAGGTATTCTTCTCTGTACTTTCTTTATCCTTTTGAGTATAATATTCTCCTGAATTTTCATATGTAATTACCACTGAGGCGCTCTTCACTCCGCCTATCGATTCAATAAGCTCCTTTATTTTCTTTTCCAGATCCTCTTTATCTGATAAATTGCTTACTTCAGTTTCAGTTTTAGTTTCCTTGTCCGGAGCCTCATATTCTCCCGGAAAGAAAGCGTCGGCCGAAAGCATGAGTATAACTCCGGCAAGAAATATAAATATGGGAAGCCGAAAGTTTTTTTCCTTTAATATATCTTTTATCTTAAGTCCCTTTTTATTCATGCTCTACCTCCGCAAAAATATTTTCTTCTCCTATTTTAAATTCTTCGTTTATGACTGATATAATGCTTTTTTTAAGCCCGTCGAATTCATCCGTTTCATCTTCTCTTTCTATTATGGTTATCCCGCCTATATCTATTTCTATTTTTTCTATTTTCCCAAAGCTTAAAAATCCGCTGTCGTTTTTCTTATCCCCCTGCTCTTCTTTCCCTTCTTCAGCCGTCACATATACTCTGTAAAGAGTTCCGTATTTTTCGCTGTTATAATCTTCCTCTATTATTACGCTGACGCTGCAATCCTTTACACCATCTATAGAATTTACCTTTTTTCTTATATGCTCCTTTATTCTGGTTTTAAACTCTTCAGTAACCTCTATGATCTGTTCCTCCGTATATATCTCTTTATTTTCATATATTTCCGAAAGACTTTTTTTATAATCAAAATCAAGGCTTTTAAGTTGATTGTAAAAAGAGACTGCCGGAGAAACTATACATATACTCAAAACAATGCCAAATACGATTTTTGCTGTTCCCTCCATTTTCCCCTCAGGAAGTACAATACTTAAAACCTCTATTACCATAGCGCAAACTGCTATAGTCAATATCCATGATTTAATGCCGTCCATAAACCTTATCCTCCTGTGGCGATAGCATTTATAACGCTAAGAGCAGAGCCCAAAGTTACGGTAAAGATCATTCCGCACACTGCCGTAAGTCCGGATATCAGCGATATAGACGAAGCCGTTCCGCTTATGCACTTTGTGATCCTGTCGTCTGAAACCGGTTGTACGATAGCCGCGGTCAGCTTGATCAGTCCCGCGTTTACAAGTATCTTGAAAAAAGGTCCCGCCGCCGCTATTATAATGGCTGTCATTGCCCCAGCTCCCGCCGCGCTGTTTATAGCGGCGGCTGACGACGCTACGGCGTTCACAGAATCGGAAAGATATTGTCCCAATATTGGAATAAGGCTCCCTACCGCAAATCTTACTGTTTTTCCTACCGCTCCTTCCGAACTTCTGGCTACAAATCCCTGAACCGTAAGTAAAGCTATATAAAGCGTCATTATTATTCCAAGTCCCCATATGACTCCGTTCTTGACAAAGGATACCAAATTGCTTATCTTTATTTTTTCGGACAAGTTATCCGCAAAACATAAGACCGCCATTATAATTGCAGCCGGAAGAAAAAACAGCTTTAAAAGATTTGTAACAATTTCCGTAGCCACTATAAAAACAGGACTCATCCCGGCGGCGGCAGCGGCGTTTCCGAAAGCCGCGTAAGACGTTAAAAGAGCCGGATATACGCCGTTCATAATTCCTACCATACTATTTATGGCATTTTCCGCAATTTCTTTTACATAAATTAAACTTGTACATAAAAATGAAGCTATTATGACGTACTCTACCAAAAAAACCCCATGTGTAATTTCTCTGTTTCCTCTTCCGTCAAGTTCAAAACCTTTAACAAGCGAGCATACAAAAGCTGTCACCGCTATGGCTCCCAAAGAGACCATACAGCTTTTTAATTCTCCAAAAACAGATTGTCCTATAGTATCAAAAAGTTTCTCAGTCATTTTAGTATACCCGATATAATATTTAGGATATCTACCATAAGCGGTATGGCTATTCCCAATATTGTTACCTTTCCGGCAAGCTGTACCTTAAGAGCTATACTTTCCTCATTCGCGTCTTTACATATTCCCGACGAAAATTCCGTTATGTACACTATGCCTATCACCTTTAAAAGAAGCCCCATATATTCCGGCTCTATGCCGGACATATTATATATATTTTTTATTCCGTCTATTACACTTTTAATTTGAGGGATACATCCGGCCAGTATGATAACGCCGCACAGCACAGAAAGGAGCAGCGCGATCTCGGGCCTGTGATTTTTAATTGTAACTATAAGGCAAACGCCTATTAATGCCAGCGCGGCCATCTGAGTAATTTCCAAAACCGTTCCTCCTTTGTAAACTTTCCCTTTTAAAATCCGAAAAGATCCTTGATCGTATTAAACAACTCGGCTACCTCCTGTATAACTATAAGGAGTACTATAATAAGTCCCGCTATGGTAGTCATAAGAGCCTGTTCTTCTCTTCCGGATTTGGTGAGAAGTATATTGAGCACGGCAACTATCATTCCCACCGCGGCTATTTTAAAAATCAGATCTACGTTCATTTTTGACCTCTCCTTTAAAACAGAAGTATGGCTATTCCCACTCCGGCCAGAGGCGCCGCATTTTTAAAAAACGGTTCATTTTTCTTTTTTTCTTCCTCGGCCTTATTCAGAAACAGTGAAATTTTATCCTTTACTATTTCAATATTTTCTATTTGTCTTTCGGTATCTGACGCTCCCAAAAATCTCCCCAGAGATTTGACTGCGTCCTCTTCTTCCCCTGAAAAATACAGTCTGCAAAGGGCCTTTTCGCAAGCTTCATTCCATGCCTCCTCAGCTTCCATAGCTTCCAAAGCGTCTATGGTTTCTGAAAAAATACACTTTGACGCCCCTTCGTATTCCGCCGCCTTTTGAAGACATTGGGACAAAACGCCCCTCATAAAACCTATTTCATTTTTGAGTACGTCAAGCCTTCCTTGAAAATCCCTTAAGAACTCTACTCTTTTTTTATATATTCCGCCCACTGATTTGCCGAAAAGAGTCGAACCCGAAACTATCAATAAAGCTCCTGCCAGCTTTACTAGCGTATTAATTTCCATTTAAAGTCCCTCCGTTCAGCACGCATTTGACAGTCCCCGGACCTTTACTGTTATCAAGAACTATTATCTTTTGAAATATTCCCTCTTCAGCAAGCTCTTTTGCGTCTCTTCGCAGGTCTGTCAAATCATTTTTACAATATCCGTGAGCTGTAGCCACAAGCCTCACTCCCGCGTTCGCCACACACCTTACCGCATCCGCGTCACCCTTGTCCCCTATTTCGTCGGTAACGATTATTCCCGGCGCCATAGATCTTAAAAGCATGAGCATTCCCGTTACTTTAGGACATCCGTCCAATACGTCGGTTCGTTTTCCTACATCGTTTTGTGGTACGCCGCGGTAGCAGGCGGCGATCTCAGATCTTTCGTCAACAAGTCCCACATTAAGTCCTTTAAAAAAAGGCGTATTTGTCCCATCAGATAATATCCTGGTAAGATCGCGCAAAAGCGTGGTTTTCCCTGTACCCGGAGGGGATACGATAAGGGTGCTGTATATATCTTCCGGGTTTCTTATAATATGCTTTACGGGACCTATACCGCAGCCTTTTATCTCTTTGGCCGCCCTTATATTAAGTCCCGAAATTTCTTTTATGTAATTTACAGCGCCGTCCTCTGACAATACTGTTTTTCCGGCGATACCCACCCGGTGTCCGCCTTTTATAGTTATAAAACCCTTTTTTATTTCATCTTGATACGCGTAAACGGATTTTTCATTTATAGATAGAAACATTGTATTAATCTCTCCGGATCCCGGAATAATACATCTGTCCGGAGATTCCGAAAGAGTCCCCCCAACCGTTACATAATATTCCCGTCCTCCCGCTCTGACAGTTACCGGTCGGTTTACCCGTATGCGTATTTCTTCAACATCTTCTCTTTCTGCAATGGATCTGGCCACGGACATATTAAGCTTTTTGACAAAATCCACAAGCATACTCTGTCTGTACATAAAAAAATCTCCTCCTTTGCATATATTTTCTACACAAAATGTATATGCAAAGAAAAGGAGATTATTACTTTATTTCTATTGAAGCTTTCTTAGCCCGGAAATTCGTATATTCCAAATTCGCTGATTGTCATATCCAGCTTTCTTTCGTTTAAAATTTTACCTTCTACAATTCCGTCAGCTGCAAGTATAAATTCGTCGCTAAATACCTTATATCCGTCGGTATTCTCTCTGGCCGCCCTATAATCTGCTACAGTTATTACTTTATTGGAAAATCTTCCCCCCGGAATCCTGGGTTCAAAATAAAAGAGAACAAGGTCATCTTCAGCTTTTTCAAGCTCTTCGTCTGAAATTTTGACGCACACATACGTTTTTATCGGTCCGGCTTTTAAATCGGATTTCAGTCCGAATATATCATGCCCTCCGCCAGGTTCGCCTTTCGGCAAAAGCATGCTTCCGTCTTTATTTTTAACTGCATATTTATTTCCTGTTCCTGCTTCAGCCCCAGACCACTTTCTGTTCAATTTCAAAGATAAAGGCTTGCCTGCAATCAGTATTTCAGGCTGTTCTCTCTCTGACAGAGTTCCTTCTATCTTTATTTTATCAGCTTTTGCTCCGGCGATCAGTCTCTGTATGTTATCAAACTTCTTTTTCACACCTTTGTCTGCCAGCTCAAATTCTCCGCCGTCACAGGAAACGTACAGCTCACAGCTTTCCATACCGCTT
>CASDQQ010000099.1 GCA_949282945.1 uncultured Eubacteriales bacterium | reverse complement strand
TTGTATTTTGCGGACGGCAGACAGACGGAGATAACGGCGTTCGCCCCGTTCCTGATAATAGACGGCACAGGCTACAGAACGGAGTATGAGCCTTGCAATGAATTGAATAGCTATGCCAACGAGCTGCTTAATTCCGATAATGCCAATATAATTTTAGAGGAGCCTCCGGCATTGGGGATAGTATCTAAAAATACATATTTCAGCGCGGTGCAGGGCAGCTATTTGTGGCAGGCGTTAAACTCCGACGGAACAGTTACGGGAGTCGAGGCCGACAGCCTGCATCCGCTGGACTGTGAAGAATTATTGTCTCCTGCGTTTGAAGTGTTTGAAAATAAGGCTTTGCTTGAATTTCACGAAAAACCCGATGAAATTTCGGATATCAGATGCTGGAGCGACGAAAACTGGGGAAATACAGAAGCCAGGCCTGAAAACGTGGATTTTAATGAAAATGAAATGACACTCAAGCCGGGCGGGAATATTTATGAAATAACCGCGAAATGGAACGCCGACAACGGATATGGAGGTACGGCGAGATATTATATATACATAGAATATGAGACCGTTTCAAGTTTTGTGTAAACTCAAAAAACTGATATAAGATATGTCGTTAGTTACTTTAGGCGGAGCCGTTTTTTACGGCTCTGCCATTTGTTTGTATTATATTCCAGCTTCCGGACATGTCAAGCGGGGCTGTTCGAGCCAGCCCCATTCAGTCCGAAAACAGATTATAATCCGGCTAACCGCTCTTCAAAAAATATCTCAAGCTGCGAATGGATATGACCCCAATCTTGCCGGTGGCCGGTCCATTGTTTCGTGATATCCATCATTGCCAGATATAGCATCTTTAAAAGGCTCTCATCTGACGGGACTACTGTTTTGGATTTTGTGACCTTGCGCAACTGCCGGTTGAACCCCTCAATGGCATTAGTAGTGTAGATAAGGCGCCGTACTGCTTCCGGGTACTTGAAATATGTGGACAGGTTTGCCCAGTTATCTTTCCATGATTTTGCGATCTTTGGATATTTCCCGCTCCATTTTTCTTCAAAGCTGTCGAGTTCAGTAAGAGCCGTCTCCTCAGTAGGAGCGGCATATACACGTTTCAGGTCGGCCATAAGAGGCTTAATCTCTTTATAAGAAACAAACTTTGTTGTGTTCCGGATCTGATGGATTATACATTGCTGTATCTCTGTCTGCGGATATACCGCTTCAATCGCCTGCGGGAATCCCGTCAGCCCGTCTACACATGCGATAAGGATATCTTCAACGCCTCGGTTTTTCAGTCCGTTAAGGATAGAAAGCCAGAACTTTGCACTTTCGTTTTGACCTACATACATGCCAAGGACATCCTTGTGCCCGTTCATATCTATTCCAATAGCGATATAGACTGCACGTTTTACTATCCTTCCTTCATTCCGCACATGATAATGGATGGCATCCATAAAGACTACGGCATAGATTTCTTCCAACGGCCTTTCCTGCCATTCCTTTACGATTGGCAGTATCTTATCGGTAATCCTGCTTACAGTACTGTCTGAAATTTCGATATCGTATAATTCTTTCATATGACTTTCTATGTCATTCGTAGTCATTCCTTTGGCATACATGGAGATGATCTTTTCTTCCATATCCTGCGTTATGGTGTTTTGATATTTTTTGACAATCTGTGGTTCGTATTCCCCGTTGCGGTCTCTTGGAATATCAATCTGCATATCGCCATAGCTGGTATGCATAGTCTTTTGCGAATGTCCGTTTCTGGAATGATCGGTTTCTTTGTTGCGGTAATCATACTTAGAATAACCTAATTCTTCATCAAGTTCCTGATCCAGCGCACCTTCAAGTATGATAGACATCATATCACGCATGATAGAATTTACATCTGAGCCATCTTTTACCTTAACATCATTTTCTTTCAGATAATTGCTCATCATTTCCCTGAGTGCTGCCTTTTGTGGGGTATCCTTTTTTCTTGCCATTAAAATAAACCTCCAAACTGGTAAGTTCATCTTACATCAGTTCAGAGGTTTACACAAACTTTGGGACCTGTTGACAAACTCACCTTTTCAATGTTTTTTTCTACATATTTTTTGAAATGCCATAAAAACGGCTGGTAAAGTCGGTTATTTAAACCGCTTTTACCAGCCGTTTTAGATTTAATGCCGTTGCCGATAAGAGGCATTCTTCTGTCGCTTTCTGAAGGCCTCTTTTTTGAATCTTATTCAATTTGTGTTCCCGCTTTAAAACTGCGAACGTTCCTTCTGCCCATATCTGCCTAAGCCGCATGACCCTCATATAATCACGGGTCCCTACTTTTTTGCTGTTTCGATAAAAGGAAGGATAATAAGCGCTCGCATTGATCCTGACTGCACCAAGATCTGTGGCGCAAGCTGAAAAATCCGGGCAGTTTTTACATTGTTTTTTTGAGCGGTTATATAAACGGTAATAGTTCTGCGTTGACTTTTTATAAATTAATTTCTGAAATGCTAAATATTCTCCCTGTCTACATACAAAACGGTCTGTTTCTTCTTCATAACAGAATCCTTTTTTCATTGCATTGTTCTGATATTCACGGATAGCTGTATAACCTTGGATCCCTAATAGCTCCAGCCCTCTGTGTACTGCGCCTATATCAT
>CASDQQ010000098.1 GCA_949282945.1 uncultured Eubacteriales bacterium | reverse complement strand
CCCACACAATATTCATAATATTCTGACGAGTTTTTTTGTATAAGTTTATTACTATTTGTATATTTTCTTACACGGTCAAACTTATTTGTAGGCTGAGCCTCATAATATGCTGTTCCGATTATCTCCACAAATTTAGGAATTTCTAACGCCCTTTTCATTATCAAAGCCATATCGTAAGCCGTAGTCATGTGCTTATCCTCACTGGCGGGCTCATAATTAAGTCCGTTAGCGTTCCAGAAAAAAGTATTAAGACATCCCAGTTCTTTAGCTCTTTGGGTCATGAGCTCTCCAAACGTTTCCAGATCGCCGGATACATACTGGCCAAGAGCATTCGCCGCGTCATTTCCCGATACGACAAGAGTAAAATATAAAAGCTGTTCAATAGTAAGCTCCTCTCCCAGTTGTATGCTTGCGTTTGAACTTCCCGCTTCAATATTTATAGTTTCCTTGTCAGCGGTAAAAACATTTTCCAGGCCTCCCTTTTCCAAGGCAAGGATGGACGTCATTATTTTAGTAATACTTGCCGGAAACTTTTTCACATGCTCATTTTTAGCATATAAAACCTGCCCCGTCACAGCATCCATAAGAATTGCAGATTCACTTTCCACCGGAGGAGGATCAAGTGTTATTTCTTCAGCAAAACAAATTGTCACATTAAAAAAACATAAAGTAATACTTATCACCAATATGATTGTAAAAATTTTCTTAAGCATCAAATAAAACCTCTTTAATTCCTTCAACTTGTTTTAAAGCCTCTTCTGATATTTTTAAGTACCGGGCTTTTTTGTCCCTATTAAACGGAACTTTACTATTAATAATACCATAATTCACATTCATTGGCTGAAAATTCTTTCCTGGATATCCGGAAATATAATTTGCAAGCGCGCCTATAGCCGTACTTTCAGGAAATTTCAATAAGCTTTGTCCCTTAACTAATCTGGCCGCATTTATTCCCGCGGCGAATCCCGAAGCGGCGGATTCAATATAGCCTTCCACCCCCGTAATCTGTCCGGCGAAAAATATATTTTCATTAGATATCATCTGATAAAACTGATTCAAAACTCCCGGAGAATTTATATATGTATTGCGATGCATGACCCCATACCTCATAAACTCAGCGTTTTCAAGCCCTGGTATCATGCCGAACACTCTTTTTTGCTCCGGAAATTTAAGATGAGTTTGAAAACCCACTATATTATAAAGCGTACCTTCACTGTTATCCTGTCTGAGCTGTACTACGGCATAAGGTTCTCTTCCCGTATTAGGATTTACCAGTCCAACCGGTTTGAGAGGACCGTATCTCATAGTATCTACACCTCTTTGCGCCATACTTTCTATAGGCATACAACCTTCAAAATGCTTTTCATCCTCAAAATATTTTAAAGGAACCGTCTGGGCTTTTATAAGTTCATTATAAAAATTTATATATTCTTCTTTTTCCATGGGGCAGTTGATATAATCATCCCCGCCTTTGCCATATCTGGAAGCTCTGTATGCTTTAGCCATATCGATAGAATCGTACGTTACGATAGGCGCGGCAGCATCATAAAAATACAGATACTCCCTTCCTAACAGCTTAAGGCAATAATCAAATAATACCTGAGATGTAAGAGGACCTGTTGCTACTATAATAACTTCATCTTTTTCAAACTCATCCAGTGAAACTATTTCTTTGCTTATAAAATTAATATCTTCACAATTTCTTATCTTTTCTGTAACAAGTTCTGTAAATCCGTTCCTATCCACCGCAAGAGCCCCTCCCGCGGGTATTTTGGTTTTATCGGCACACTCCATTATAAGAGAACCCATTTTTCTCAATTCTTCTTTTAAAAGTCCGACAGCGTTTGTAAGCCCGTCCGCTCTCAATGAATTACTGCAGACAAGCTCCGCAAATGTATCAAGAGTATGAGCCGGAGTTTTTTTCTCCGGCTTCATATCGTATAAATTAACCTTTACGCCGGACCTTGCAATCTGCCAGGCGGCTTCCGATCCGGCAAGCCCCGCTCCTATAACATTAACCGTCATTTTTTTCATCTGTTCCTCCGGCATTTGTTATACAATCAGGGTTTCCGCATTTATTGATGCTTTTCCCGCCCTTGAAGTAGTGCTTTACCATAAAGGTTCCGCACTCGGGACATTTAGAATCTTTTACAGGCATATCCCAATTAAGATATTTACATTCAGGATAACCTGAACACGCTATATAAGGCTTCATTTTCTTTGTTTTTCTTATGATGACCGGCTTTCCGCATTTAGGGCAGTTTACTCCGGCTTCTTCAACGATATTTTTAGTGTTCCTACACTCTGGAAATCCAGGACAAGCTAAAAATTTACCATAAGCTCCGTTCTTTACCACCATCATCCTTCCGCATTTTTCACATTGTACATCGCTTACTT
>CASDQQ010000097.1 GCA_949282945.1 uncultured Eubacteriales bacterium | reverse complement strand
CCTGGAGTTCTGATAATCCCTATTATACTTCTCTTCAAAAAATATCCTTGCTTCTTCTATAGTTTTTAAGGGAAACCATGGTAAAAACGTATTTACCTCCGGATCGCTGTAAATTGTAAACAATGCCTCTATATCATTCTTTGTAAACTTCCTTAATATTAGATTTTCTGTTTTCAGATCAGGCGTATTATGATCGCTCATATTTTATACCTCCAAAATCAGGTTAACACAGAAAAACTATGAAAACAACCTCCTTCCTTTTTTACTAATCGTGACGCTGTTCTTACTTACAAAAAGTGGTTGCATCTTATCTTTTGCGCGTTTATACTAAAAATAAAAATTGCTTTTGCACAAAAAAGAAAGGATGACTATAAATGGAAACCTTCCATGCACAAATTGTCGTCTGTGGAGCGGGGACAGCAGGACTTCCGGCGGCATTGGCTGCCGCCCGCCACGGCTGTACTGTAGCGGTGATCGAAGAAGACGCCAGGATTGGCGGCGCACCAACAGACTTTTATATTAACAATTACTGCGGAGACCCTATTCAAGGTATCTACGCCGAACTAAGGGAACGAATGAAAAAATATGCTCCCGGAGAAAATCTGAATCCAAATTGTTTCCGGCTCACATCCTATCTAATGGCGTGGGATGAGCTTTTCGAAGGTCTGCCAGTCACCTTCTACACCGGACATCGAATAGAGAAAGCGGAGGTTAAAGATGGGCGGATCATTGCAGTAGAGTCTTCTTCCGCCCGCTTTGAGGGAGAAGTATTTATTGACGCGACCGGGGACGCGGCATTGGCTGTCCTAACCCCCTGTGAATGGCGGTACGGAAGAGAAGCTCAAAGCGAGTACAACGAGAAATTTGCTCCTGAAAAAGCGGACAGTAAAGTACAACTGTGTACCCTCATGTACACCGTCCGGCCAAAGCCAGGATGTGAAGACGCAAAACCAGCAAACTGGGCGTTGTTCAATAAACAAGATTATCTGATATGGGGACCTACCGTTGGTTGTGAAGATACAGCCGACCCAGTCAAGCTCTGTGAAGCTCAGAACCGCGCTATGGCAATGCTTCGCTCTCATGCGGAAAAATGGGATCAAAAAGGATACTATATTACCAACGTTGCGCCTAAGCTTGGCGTACGGGAATCCCGCAGGATCGTTGGCGACTATGTACTTAATTATAATGATATCATGGGCGAAAGATCATATGATGACGCAGTTTGTGTCGTAAGGTATAATATTGATCCGTGGGATCCTGAGGGAAATCCCGTTCACTCAAGTAACACAGTCAAATCAACTATGACTCCGCACTACGAAATTCCGTATCGTTGCCTGACGACGCCAAATGTAGAAAACATGTTAGTTACGGGGCGCTGTGTATCTGCAACACATGTAGCCAACTCTAGCTTGCGGGTCATGGCTATCACCCATATTCTTGGCCAGGCTGCAGGTAATGCCGCGTGGATAGCTTTGCGTGACAGCGTATCTGTAAGAAATATAGATGTAGCTGCTTTGCGTGAAGACATGAAAGCACAAAATGTCTGGGTCAGCCTTGCTCAGTACAGAAAGGATACAGGAGAATTATAACAGGAGGGCGGGTATATCCGTCCTTCCTTTAACGTTTTTGAAGAAAACGGTCTTTTATTCTGATTCTTTCCTTCGTACTAGCCTGACAGCGCGGCATTGACTCTGGCTATGCCGGCTTTCTCAGAACTTTTTATAAGCAATCTTAGGTGGAATCATCAATTTGTCAAAATAAATCAAAGTATGTATTTATATATAAAACAATTAAGGTTTATATATATATTTCACCGGTTACATCATCTTCATACATATTTCCATCTACATATATATCAGGCTGCTCCGTTATATATAAAGCTCCTCCCGGAGAATACGCGTCATCCGCCAAAATACTCAGGACATAGTTTACATTATCTGGAAACCATACGGGGATGTAATGTTTCCTGTATCCAAAAACAGACTTTATATTGTTATAAAACGCCCATTCTGTAGTAAATCCATTTTCTCTGACAGCCTCGAGCTCGGTAAAATATCTGTACTCAGTCTCAGGCAAATAAGCTTTTATTCTTTGCGGAGCAATAATAAACTCAGGTCTGTCATAGTTCGTATCAATTGAAGTTTTGGCATTTATATAAAACCCATACCCTGATTTCATTTTACTTTTGTCCAAGGATATAGTCATATTAAGTTTTACCCAAAATTTTTTTCTTTCATATATAGCCTTCCCGCTTTGATCCCGTTTTTCAAACCTCCATTCTTCCCATTCCCGGTAAGATATACTTTCAGGTTTTGGCGCCGGTATAATAGCGATTTTAGGCGTATCTAAAATTTTCTTCCATATATAAGGTTCTATTTTAACATCTAAAGAATATTTATTATTATCGTAATCGATTTCCCAATGTTTTTTTTCATAATTGACCTCGGCCTTAAGCGTTACAATTCCCGACTCAGGTGTTTTCCATTTAAATGGTATTATTATTTCTTTCCCCGCGCCTATGTCGATATTTCTTGTATATATTTTTTCATTTGCCTCAAATTTAATGCTCACCATATTTTCAGGATCAAAGTCCTTATTTCCCCTGTTTACCAATTTAACGATGGTTATTACCTCCGTATCCCCTTTGTAAGGTCCATTTGAAATACCCGATATGTATAGATCCACGCCATTGTTTTCCGGTTTGTAATACATTGTTACAAAGACCTCTGAAATCTGCTCGTCCAATATACAGTCGTAAAAATAATCCTTTCCGTTTTTCAACGTGTTTCCATTTTTATCCGTGATTTCCCATTTTTCAAAAATATACTCCTTAATATCCGCTATCCTTCCGGTATAATTCCATATCCCGCCTTTGGCAAAAGTGTTTTCCTCCAATTTATCTGGCCCTATTTCATTACCGTTTATATCCTTAAACTTTAAAGTTACTCTGGCATTTATATGAGGCTGTTCGGAAAATTTATAATATATGCCGAAATATTTAGGCAGATCTATATTTTTTACTACATATCCCCAATTTGCCGCGTTCTGTATTCCATTTAAAGTAGTATATACCTCCCCGGTGTAATTATAAGAATAGGCCTTGCCGTAAACTGGGTTATCTTTTATTCCTCCCAGTTCCTTACCATCCTTGACTACAATATTTATTGCATCAAAGGAAATTATTCCCCCGGTTTCATATAAAGCTCTTTTTACCGAATTATATATTGAAGAACATTCTCCTGCCTGACGTTTGAATTCTTTTTCAATATCGCTTATTTTAAATGAAAAATCAAATTCGGCCGTTTCCGGATATTTATATATGATTTTATATTCGTTTATGCCTATGACCCAACCTACTGTTCTGTATATTGTAGAAGTCTCAGCCTCTTTAACTACTACCCTGAAGCATATTTTATCTCCGTCGTCCCTTTTAACGTATCTTACTGCCGGTATATCGGTTCCTTCCATTATATCGTAAGCTCCGACTTTCAGACGCGGCGAAAAAATCGTCAAAAACATTATCAACAACGTTATAACTTTTTTCATACTGTTTCCTCCCTGTAACCTTCAAGGACGTATCCCCGGTAAAATACCCATTCGCCTCTTTCCCACTTATGATCGTCTACAGCAATATAAAAAAGAAGTTCCTCATCCCGTGAATACCAACATTCCGCTTTTAAACCCATGCTTTTTAAATATTCTTCGTCTGTTTCCGGAGAGTATTTTATATAAAACTTCCCTCTCACACACATATAATCCTCTGCATTTTTATATACGTGAGACAGATTGGATACAAAATAAGATTCGCTCACTATTTTATTTTTCTTTATCTTTTCGATCCATTTATCTGCCTCCTCTTCAGCATTGACAGCACTTGAAAAGAAATAAAGAAGATTTTTTCTATACTCTAAGTCAACGGTATCATAATTTACGCTGTCACTTATTTTTCTGAAATTTACAGCAGTTTTTAATACATCCATTTTTATATTTATATCATATTCCCTTTGATCTGAAGCAAACTGTCTCGTATCAGTAATACAGGGCGTTTTATTCTCAGAAATTTTTGTATTTTGTTCATTTCCGGACCTGTTGGCCGTAGTCGTTAAGTAAAATCTTATTCCGCTACCGTTTGCAGTATCATATTTTTCACTTTTCTTTTTAGGTAAACCCGCCGTAATATAGATAAAAAAAGCCGCGCACAAAAGAAAAGTTGTCGAAGCCGCTATAATTGATAAAAGACTTTTACTTTTCATCAGGATCCCTCCAATCTTACATTTTGCAGCTTTTTAGATATATCGATATTTATCTTAAAGCTAAAAGCATCAAATATCATAGGCGTTATTTCCGCGGTTCCCTCTATATATATTGATGGAGGAGTCCCGCAAAAATCCATTTTTATCATATTCAGTCTATAAATTTCTTTGCCATTGCTCAGATAAACTTTTTCGCTATTGAGTCCCATATTGTCGCAAAAATATGCTTCAAGTATTCTTTTGGCATTATCACAGTCCATTACCGATAATCCGTCAATACGGTATCCATCAAGAATCGACATATCCATAGAGGTTTTCATAGCTCTGTAAATATCAGCCTCTATACTTCCTGCCAGTGAAAAAGCTCTGTACCACTCCAAGGCTAAGGAAAACACAATTACGATAACTGCCGCAAAAATACACGCAAGAAAAACAATGCTTCCTTTTTGATTTTTCAGCATATAAAACACCTCATTTGAAATATACCTCTGATAATCCTGAGAGACGTTTACTTACGGGTACAGATATTTTAATATCCTTTCCAAATATTCCGGAAATCACAACTATATCTACGCTGTCCTTTATTTCAAGGGTAAATTTATCTCTAAGCTGAAGTTTTCCTTCTTTAAAATTTCCCTTTAGTGTTATCTCCGGGTTTAAACCTGTTTCTTTTTTAAGATATTCAAGAGAATCATAATATTTTTCATCAAGTTCGCCGGTTATTTCTATAGTTTTCACAAGAGACTTTGCCATATAGTCTATATTCTGTTTTGCTATAAATATAGGAAATATTAATATGAACGTATATATTACCGTAAATATGACTCCCAGAGATATTATCAAATCTATGTATCCTTCTCCTTTTTTGCTTTTTAATAATTTAATTTTCATATGTCAACAAATCCTTTTATTTTATTTATGAGTCCATTAAAGATATCCGGTATAGCCGCTTTTAAAAGTCCAAGTAGTAAAGACCCTAAAACTACGGTTATAAGGATTTTTACAAGAACGTCTACATACCCTTCACCATTATTCTTTTTTAATATTTTTAATAAGTTCACCACTACACTTTCTCCTTTCAATTAAATATATTTAAACTGTCTTTCATTTGGATCATCATAGGAATAATAAACATAAAAGCTATAGCCCCGACCATGCCCAATATTGCTTTTTGCAGTTTTCCCGGTCTTTTGCTTACCTTTCTTTTTAAGTTTTCTCTTGCAAGTATCCTCATATTTTCTTCCAATAAAAAGAAATATGTTTTATAATCTATACCTCTTCCTATACCTATAAGCCCTGTGGCAAATGAGGTGACAGCGTCAATGTTCAGTCTTTTGTCAAATCGCTGAATGGCGTCTTCATAACTTCCCGTCTTCATCTCAGTAACCAGAATGTCCAATTCGGCTTTTAAATGTTTACCCGCTACCGTTCGGTAGCTGTCAATTATAGCCACAACATCTCTTGTAAATTCAAGGCTATATGAAAAATTTCTGATAAACATAGGAAGCTCTGAAATGATTTCTTCATTTATATCTCTTACCTTTTCTTCAGCATATTTTATTTTTTTAAAAAATACGGCGGCCGCAAGAAGGACGGTAAAGATCGCTCCTATGGGAAGCCCTATTAATATAAACACCGGAAAACATATAAGTACTTTTAAAGTCTGCGCTATGCCGTCCGCAAAATATTCCTCCGGGCTTTGAGCTATGCCAACTCTGCTAAAAAGCGCCAACAATTTGTCTCTGTACGCGGTATCAAGACGTATAACTTTGGAAATTATCGTTTTAACAGTCTTTTTTCTTTTCTTTCTCCTGATCGATTTAATATTTCTCTTGTAATTCCCAGCAGGAAGCATGAAAAATATAGAGGCTATATTAAAAAGAACCGATGTTAACGATAAAACAAATATAAAAAGAACAATTCCCATAAAAATTCCTTTCTAGCTAATCAATAAACACAGGCCTATTTATTTTAAACGCATATATGCAAGAAATACCTATTGCAAAATATACGGCCGCTACAGTTATCCTTCCTGTCATACTTTGAGTTAAAATAACATACCATTCTCTGTTCATTACCCTCATAAGAGGCAAACTCATCAATGCGGTCACACATACTGATATAAAATCTTTGTAAACTGCGAACAGCATGCTGTCTAACTCCTCTTGTATTTTCTTTATATCAAGCATTTTTTCTGTTATCGTAAGCAATATATATTTTAGTTTTCTGTCCTTTTGGCATTGTCTAAGACATCCGCACCACTCTTTAAAAAATTTGTTATCGCTTTTTTCTCTCATTCTCTCTATGGCACGTTCAATATCTGAATCAATAAAATTTGTTTCCACTAAAAATTTAAGAAATATGTCTTTTACGGCTTCTGGCAGGCGTTCTGCATTTTCTCTTACAGCCTTTATAATGTCGTTGCTTTGAATATAAGCTCCGTTTATTATTCCCATAGCTACTCTAAACTGTTCATTTTCATTTTTCTTTCTTTTCATTTCGATCATTTCATCGGCCTGTCTAAAAAGTTTCCATATGATCAGCGACATTGCAGCAGAAAGAAATAAATTATTGAATAATAATCCTATAAATATTCCCAACATAAGATATACTAACCTTTTTATGATAAAAGCGCTATTTTTCACAGACAATATCCCATTCACCTCCCGAATATTTTCTTATTTCTTCAGCATCTGCCCCATTTTCAAGGAATTTTTCGGACAATTTTTGAGAAATATCATTTTCCCGTCGATGAAATCCTTCTATCTTTAATCCGCCCCGGTTACTTTTCCCCGTAACGACAAATCTGTATAAAGTCCTTCCTATTATCTTTCCATCCTTATAATCTTCAGCTTCTATAATTTTCATATATTTTCTGCTCTTATCTGCAAGCTGTTTTTTAAATACCATTATTGGGAAAGCTTCTATAATCAGCTTCATAAGAACGTTTTCCGAAAGAGACGTTCCCGACTGCATACACATTGTAAGAATCCTGCCATAGGCAGAAAAAGCAGTAGAAGCATGGAGAGATGTTAAAATAACATGCCCGGTCCTTCCGGCCTCCTGAGCCGTCATTGCCTCTTTTCCCCTCATTTCCGCCGGTACTATAATATCAGGATCGAATCTGAGAGCGGTCTTAAGCAGGTCGTCGGGCGTTACGCGATCAGTTGATTTTGTTTGTACCGCCCGGTTCAATATATTTTTATTGCTGCCCCTCTTTGTAAGTTTAAGTTCTCTGGAATCCTCTATACTGTATATCCTAAAACTATTTGGTATCTGTTCTAACAGATAGCCTATATCCGTAGTCTTCCCTGAGCCGGTAGCCCCGGCTATTGCAACTGATACTCCATGCGTTATACAAAATATAAGAAATTCCAACTCTTCTTTTGAAGCTGTTTCTGTTTTTATAAATTGTTCTGTTGTAAAAACCAGACTTTTCTGGCGCCTTATGGAAAATACCGCTCCGCACTCCTCGTCCACTACTGGAGGTATGATGGCGGAAATTCTTAGTCCTTTATTTATGTAAGAATCCACCACCGGCTGCGTACCGTCTATGACCGCTCCACCGGATTTTACCATTTTTCTCACTATGTCAAGACAGTGTTTGGGAGAGGCGAATTTTTC